>WGSK01000019.1:0-40074 GCA_014871655.1 Collinsella sp.
GCGCCATGGCGCTCGAGCAGGGCGTGGTGCCGCCGACCATTAACTACCACACGCCCGATCCCGCCTGCGATCTTGACTACACGCCCAATCGCGCGGTTCGCGCCGACCTTACCTGGGCGCTTTCGACCAACCTGGGCTTTGGCGGGCACAACGCCGCCATCGCGCTGCGTAGATATACGAGGAGCTAGAGCATGGATTCCAAAAGACTTGCCGAGATAGCCGATGTTATGGAGGACCGCGGCCTCACGCGCGTACGCGTTGAGGAGCCCGATGGCACCGCGGTCGAACTCGAGCGCGCGAGCGCCGCACAGCCGGTTGCCGTGCCCATGCCTATGCCGAGCGCTATGGCCACTCCAGTTGCAGCTCCCACAGTCGCGCCTGCCGCACCGGAGCCCGCCGCGCAGGCGCCTGCCGCCGCACCGGAGCCCAAGGGCACCGAGGTGACCGCTCCCATGGTCGGCGTGTTCTATGCTGCCCCGGCGCCGGGCGACGAGCCGTTTGTGCACGTGGGCTCCAAGGTCAAGGCCGGCGAGACCCTCTGCATCATCGAGGCCATGAAGGTTCTCAACGAGGTGACGGCCGAGGCGGATGGCGAGGTGCTCGAGATCTGCGTGGCCGACGGCGACCTCGTGGAGTTCGGCAGCTGCCTCATGAGGATCGGATAGGTGATATCCATGAACAAAGAAGAGCTCAAGAAGCTGTTACCGCATCGCGAGCCGATGCTTTTGCTCGACGAAGCCGAGCTGGTGGGCGACGAGGCCCACGGCAAGATCACGATTACGGGCGACGAATACTTTTTGCAGGGGCATTTTCCGGGAAACCCGGTGGTCCCCGGCGTGATCCAGTGCGAGATGCTCGCCCAAAACTGCTGCGTGCTGCTGATGGGCGATGAGGAGGCGCGCGGCGCGACGCCGTTCTACACGAGTCTGGACAAGGTGCGCTTTAAGCGTCCGGTGCGCCCGGGCGACACGGTGGATCTGGTGTGCTCCATCACGCGTGCGCGCGGGCCGTTCCGCTTTGCGACGGGTACCGCGAGCGTCAACGGTGAGGTTTGCTGCCGCGCCGATATGTCTTTTGCACTCATGCACGAAAGTTAAGGAAGGCTCCATGTTCGACAAAGTGCTCATCGCCAACCGCGGCGAAGTCGCGGTCCGTGTTATCCGCGCGTGCCGCGATATGGGCATCAAGACCGTCGCTGTTTATTCCACGGCCGATGCGGACGCGCTGCACGTGCAGCTTGCCGACGAGGCGTATTGCATCGGTGGCCCGCGTCTTGCCGAGAGCTACCTCAACGACGATGCCGTGCTCACCTGTGCCGTAAAGTCGGGAGCTAAGGCAATTCATCCCGGCTATGGCTTCTTTTCCGAGAAGGCGAGCTTCGTGCGCGACTGCGACAAGTATGGCCTGGCGTTTGTTGGTCCTTCGGCCAAGGTGATCGACAGCATGGGCGACAAGGACGCCGCACGTCGAACGGCTGCCGCGGCGGGCGTGCCCATCGTGCCGGGCTGCGATTTGCTCAAAAGCCCCGAGGAGGCAACGGCCGAGGCCGAGCGCATTGGCTGTCCCGTGCTCATTAAGGCGCGTGCAGGTGGCGGCGGTCGCGGTATTCGCAAGGTCGAGCGCGTGGAAGATGCGGCAAAGGCGTTCATCGAGGCGCGTGCCGAGGGCGAGGCCGTCTTTGGCGATGGCGAGTGCTACATGGAGAAGTTCGTCGCGCCGGCGCACCATGTCGAGGTGCAGATTATGGCCGATAAGCAGGGCCATGTGTTTTCGCTCGGCGAGCGCGAGTGCTCGGTGCAGCGTCGCAACCAAAAGCTAATCGAGGAGAGCCCCGCGCCGTGCCTCGACGGACACGACGACATTCGTGCTCGCATGCACAAGGCAGCGCGTGACCTGGCTCGTGCCGTCGGCTACGAAGGAGCCGGTACCATCGAGTTCCTGTATTCGGACGACGGCAATTTCTACTTTATGGAAATGAACACGCGCTTGCAGGTGGAGCATCCGGTTACGGAGTTTGTGACCGATACCGACTTGGTCAAGTGGCAGCTGCGCGTGGCAGCCGGCCAGCCTCTGCCCTTTGAGCAGGAGGATATGCCGGTCCGCAACCACGCCATGGAGTGCCGCATCAATGCCGAAACGCCGGACTTTCTGCCGTCATGCGGAACGGTCACCGCGTTGCGTGTGCCGGGTGGTCCGCGCGTGCGCTGGGATTCCGCCATGTTTACCGGTGCGAAAGTTCCGCCGTACTACGACTCCATGCTTGGCAAGCTCATCGTGTGTGCGCCCACGCGTGACGGCGCCATTCGCAAGATGCGCTCGGCCCTGGGCGAGCTCGTGATTGAGGGCGTGAGCGAAAACAGCGAGCTTCAGCTCGACGTGCTGGCAAACGACGAGTTCTTGTCGGGCATGTATCACACCGATCTGATGGGGCATCTCTATGCTGATGAATAGAAAAGCGAAGACGGTCAACGTCCTCGAGGGACCGATGACCGAGTCGTGCGCCGAGTTTCCCGCGCGCCACGTGTTTATCAAGTGCCCGGAGTGCCGCCGCGTGATCGATGAGGCACGCCTACACGACAACCTCGAGGTCTGCCCTCGTTGCGGCAAACACTTTCGCGTGAGCGGTCGCGCGCGCATGCGCATGACGGTCGACGAGGGCACGTTTGAGGAATGGGATGCCAATCTGGCGTCGGAGGACTTCCTCTCGTTTCCCGGCTATGCCGACAAGCTCAAGAGCGTGAGCGGGCGTTCGGGCGAGCGCGATGCCGTTGTGTGCGGCAGGGGCAAAATCTGCGGTTGCGATACCGCGCTCTTCTTTATGGACGCCAACTTTATGATGGGCTCGATGGGTTCCGTGGTGGGCGAGAAGATCTGTCGCACATTTGAGCGTGCGACCGAGCTGGGATTGCCAGTTGTCGGCTTTACCGTTTCGGGCGGTGCGCGCATGCAGGAGGGCGTGACATCGCTTATGCAGATGGCCAAGATTTCTGCGGCGGTTAGGTGCCACAGCGAGGCGGGCGGCCTGTATATCACGGTGCTCACCGACCCCACGACCGGAGGCGTAACCGCGAGCTTTGCCATGGAGGGCGATATTATCCTGGCCGAGCCCGATGCCCTGACGGCATTTGCCGGCCCGCGCGTGATCGAGCAGAACATGCACAAGCGCCTGCCCAGGGGATTCCAGCGCTCCGAGTTTTTGCTGGAGCACGGCTTTTGCGATGCCGTTGTTCCGCGCGGCGAGATCGCGCTCACGGTGGGCGAGCTGCTGGCACTGCACGAAGGGCACGCGCCCAGCCTGGGGGCACCGCACGAGATTGTGCATACGGGTCGTCGCGGCAAAAAGCTGGGACACTTGTTTAAGCGCTCGGCGGCACCAAAAACCGCGCTCGAGATTGTCAAGCAGACCCGCTCGGCAGATCGCGCCACGGCGGGTAAGATGATCTTGCTGGGCCTGGATGGATTTGTGGAGCTGCACGGCGACCGCTACTTTGGCGACGATGCCGCTGTGGTGGCTGGCATTGGCTGGAAGGACGGGCGCCCCGTAACGGTCATCGCCATCGAGCGCGGCACCACGACCAAAGAGCGCATGCGTCGCAACTTTGGTATGGCACATCCCGAGGGCTACCGCAAAGCGCGTCGCCTTATGCGCCAGGCCGAAAAGTTTGGTCGACCGGTTCTGTGCCTGGTCGATACTTCGGGCGCGTTTTGCGGCATCGGTGCCGAGGAGCGCGGCCAGGGCGAGGCGATTGCCCGGAATCTCATGGAGATGAGCGGCCTTAAGACGCCGATTGTCTCGGTGGTGACAGGCGAGGGCGGCTCTGGTGGCGCGTTGGCGCTGTCCGTGGCCGACCGCATCCTGATGCTCTCGAGCTCGGCCTATTCGGTCGTGAGCCCCGAGGCCTGTGCGTCGATCCTGTGGAAGGATACCGAGCGTGCGGATGAGGCCGCCGAGGCGCTTAAGCTCACGGCCCCCGATCTGCTGGCGCTCGGCATCATCGACGGCATTGTTGACGATAGGGGCCTGTCGCATGAGGAGATCGCCGGTGCCGTCATGTCCTCGGCATTTGATGCCTTCGATACGCTTGGGCAGCTCGACGACGCGACCCTCACAAACCTCCGCTACGAAAAGTACCGCGCAATCGGTCGATACCGCACGATGTGACAAAGGGACAGCCCGCATGTCATATTGGGAAAGGCGTTCCATGCTACAAGTTTCTAACACCTCGTTTACAACGTCGGTTTCATCAAACGCCATGGCCGTGGTGGACTATCTGTCCAAAAGCATGATGTCGGCGCTGCCGTTTATTGTCTGCGCGGCGTTGTTCCGCACCGTCGCCGTCATTATGGGCGAAGGCATGCTGGGCCTGTGGTCTGCCGATTCCGATATCTATCGCCTGTTCTACAGTTGGCTCTATAACGCCGGCTACTACTTTTTGCCCATTTATCTTGGTTGGGCGGCCGCCCGCCAGCTCGGTTGCTCGGAGCAGCTGGGCATGATGCTGGGCGGCGTATTGATTGCGCCCGATCTGCTTAAGCTCGTCGATGCCGCATCGACGACGGGGGCATCGATGACTTCCGTGTATGGTCTGCTTCCCGCGCCGGTCAACGATTACACGACGACTGTTATTCCAGTTCTCCTTTCGGTGCCTGTGCTATGGCGAGTGGAGTGTTTCTTTAAGCGCGTTATCCCTAGGGCCGTGGCGTTTTCGTTTGTTCCGTTTGCGACCATGCTTGTCATGGTTCCGGTTTCGCTGTGTATTACGGCACCGGCGGGCAGCTATCTGGGCATGCTGTTGGGCCAGCTTATGTTTATGCTTGGCAATTCCGGTGGCATCGTGTCGCTGCTCACGCTCATGGGGCTTGCCGCGGGCTGGGAGTTCCTAAAGATAGCGGGCGTCAGCAACGTCGTTCTATCGCTTGCGTACGCGCAGTTTATGAGTGTGGGAACGGATTCGTGCATCCTGATTGCCGCGACGATGGCGACGTTCGCCGTTTGGGGCATGCCTTTTGGCGCGTCGCTCCGCGTTACGGATAAGGACGAGAAGGCGCTCATGCTGGGCTACTCAATCTCGGGTGTTCTTGGCGGCGTAAGCGAGCCGGCGCTGTACGGTTGCGGCTTTAAATATGGCAGGTGCCTGACGTGCATGGCCATTGGCGGCGCCGTCGGAGGCCTTGTTGCAGCCGTGGGCCACGTTACGGCCTATACCATCGGCATGACGAATGTCCTCATGGTCATTGGCTTTGCCACGGGCGGCATCTCGAACCTGCTGTGGTGCTGCGCTGCCGGCGGTGTGGCATTTGCGGTGTCTGCGGCGCTGAGCTGCTGCTTTGGCGTGGTGCCGGCGAAGGGACAGACGATGGGGGACGGAGCCGATTCACCCGAAACCTCGAAGAGCGTGGCCGAAGTAAGCGCGTAAACCTGTGCGACACAAGGACGATTCCTTTGCCATGCTCCAAGGCCGTGGCCCGTGTGGGTCGCGGCCTTTTTGTATCTGAAGGACAAAGTGGCTACACTACAATCCGTTTGAGCAATAGATATATATAGGCAGTACCGTGGGGGCTGATGAAGATGGTCGAGTGGATCGTTCGTCGTGCGCAGGGCGACCGTGCGCGCGTGGGCACGTTGACGGGCATGGCGTGTATTCTCGCTAATGTTGCGCTTTGTGCTGCGAAGGGCGCAATTGGTGTGCTGTCGGGATCGGTTTCGATTGTGGCGGATGCCATGAACAACCTGTCCGATGCCAGCTCGAATATCGTGAGCGTGCTGGGCTTTAAGCTGGCGAGCAAGCCGGCGGACCCCGAGCATCCTTACGGACATGGCCGCTACGAGTATCTCTCGGGTCTGGTCGTGGCGGCGCTCGTGCTGCTGATCGGCGTTGAGCTGGTGAAGTCCTCGGTTGAGCGCATCATCCACCCCGAACCTGTCGAGTTCTCGCTTGCCCTGGTGGCAGTTCTAGTGCTTTCGATGGTCGTAAAGCTCTGGATGGCGGCCCTCAACCAAAAGCTCGGCGATCGCATTGAGTCCGAGACGCTGCATGCGACCGCGCAGGATTCCAAGAACGATGTCCTTGCTACGGGCGCCGTGCTGGCATGTGCGATTGTTTCGCAGGTGACGCACATCAATCTTGACGCATGGGTTGGCTTTGCCGTTGGCGCCTATATTGGCTGGAGCGGCCTTGAACTTATTCAAGATACGGTGAGCCCGCTTTTGGGCCAGTCACCCGATCCTAAGCTGGTCAAGCACATTCGAGACAAGATCATGAGCTATCCCGGCGTTTTGGGCGTTCACGATTTGATGGTTCACGACTACGGCCCGGGCAGGAAGTTTGCAAGTGCGCACGCCGAGATGGCGGCCGAGGCCAGCCCGCTGGAAAGCCACGACACGCTCGATAACATCGAGCAGTCGTTTAGGGACGAAGACGGCATGATCGTCACGCTTCACTACGATCCCATCGTGACCGATGACCCCAAGGTGGCGAGCATGCGCTTGCGCATTCACGCCATGGCTCAACAAATCGATAGCCGCCTTTCGATTCATGACCTGCGCTGTGTGCCGGGTCCTACGCACACCAACGTGATCTTTGACTGCGTGCGTCCCTCGGATCTGCAGATGAGTGCCGAAGACGTAAAGCACGAGCTGGCACAACGGGTCGAATCGGAATATCCCAAGTCGATTGCCAAGATTACGATCGACGAAGACTACGTAGGCCATACCCACGAGTAAGGCCACGCCGATAAAGCAACTGATGCAGAAGGGGAGAGCATGAAGCGCCTATACCTACTCCGCCACGGCCAGACGGAATTCAACGTCAAAAAGCTCGTCCAAGGTCGCTGCGATTCACCGTTGACCGATCTGGGCCGCAAACAAGCGGGAATGGCAGCCGCATGGCTCAAGGCCCACGGCGTCGTCCCCGACAAAGTTGTCTCATCACCCTTAGGCCGAGCCATGGACACAGCAAGCCTCGTCGCATGCGAGCTCCTCGGCCCGGACGCGGCAGTCGAGCTCTGCGAAGGCATCATCGAGCGCTGCTATGGAACCTTCGAGGAAGGCCCCCACGACGCCCTTCCCACCGACGTTTGGGATCCGGGCGAGGACCTGGTCCCCTTCGGAGGAGAAGGAAGCCGCGCGCTGCAAGAGCGCATGGTAGACACTCTCACCAATATCATGGGCGCCGATGGCATCGAAACCCTCCTAGCAGTAAGCCACGGCAGCGCCAGCCGCCAATTCATCAAGGCTGCAGTCCCAGAGGGCTTCGAGCTCCCAGCAAAACTCCCCAACTGCGCCATCATGATCTTCGATTTCGAAGAGGCAAAGCCACAAGCAGAAGGCGAGCCAATGCAATGCAAGTTCACCCTCCAGCAAATAGTGGACCCCCAACAAAGTCATTAGCCTGAGCGAGCAAGGTTTAGCAGACATCAACGTGGCGTTCCCAGTGCGCGGCGGAGGGGGCGGCCCTGAGACATATTAAGGTTGTCGCGAGTTCCGCACGAACAGGAGAGCACTTAATGTGCTCTCCGTCGTGAGCAGGACTGTAGAGCAGCAACCTTAATATGTCTCAGGGCCGCCCCCTCCGCCGCGCACTGGGAACGTGCCACGCGCTTTACCTGCGTAAACAATGTGAGTGAAATATGAATCTCGATGGATACGCCCGCAGCCGTGTATACTAAACAGCTGTGTGAAACCAGGGGAGTATTCTGGCTGGACAAAATGCCTGCTTAATAGGGTTGTCAGGTAGTCCGGGCGAAATACAAGGCTGGGGAGCACGTCGTGTAAGTAGTGGTCCTCTAGGGGCGTACGCTCGGTGGTGTACGCATTGTCCCAAGACCACGCGAGAGTTGGGATCATATCTTGATCAGCATGATTCTCGGCCGCAAGATTGGCATGACCCAGGTTTGGGACGAGGACGACAACGTCGTTCCCGTCACGGTCATCCAGGCTGGCCCCTGCGCTGTCTCGCAGGTTAAAACTCAGGCAACCGACGGCTATGACGCCGTCCAGATCGGTTTCGGCGACATCAAGGCCAAGAACGTGAACAAGCCCATGGCTGGTCACTTCGCCAAGGCTGGCGTCGAGCCTGTCCGCTTCCTTCGTGAGGTCCGCGTCGAGAACGGCGAGGAGCACAAGGTCGGCGAGGTCGTCACCGTCGCTGATTTCGCTGATGTCGAGAAGGTCGACGTCATCGGTACCTCCAAGGGTAAGGGCTTCCAGGGTCGCATCAAGCGCTGGGGTCAGCGCCGCGGTCCTATGACGCATGGTTCTCACTTCCAGCGTCACCCCGGTTCTATCGGTCAGTGCGCCTATCCTGCGCGCGTCCTCAAGGGCGTCAAGATGGCCGGTCACATGGGTAACGAGCGCGTTACCGTCAAGAACCTTTCCGTTGTCCGCATCGATGCCGAGCAGAACCTCATCTTGGTCAAGGGCGCTGTCCCGGGTGCCAAGAATGGTCTCGTCGCCATCCGTATGGCCTAAGGGCCCAGCCCATTTAGCCCAGCGTCATACCAAGGAGAACACTTAAATGGCAAAGTTTGAAGTTAAGAACAGCGAGGGCAAGAAGGTCGCCGAGGCCGAGCTCGCCGCTGAGGTGTACGGCATCGAGCCGAACATCCACGTTATGCACCACATCGTCAAGTGCCAGATGGCCTCTTGGCGTCAGGGCACCCAGTCTGCTAAGGGTCGCTCTGAGGTTTCCGGTGGCGGCAAGAAGCCTTGGCGTCAGAAGGGCACCGGCCGTGCCCGCCAGGGTTCCATCCGTGCTGCCCAGTGGCGTCACGGTGGCGTCGTCTTCGCCCCCAAGCCCCGTTCCTACGCTAAGCGTATGAACAACAAGGAGGTCAAGCTGGCCATGCGCTCCGCGCTGTCCGCCAAGCTGGCCGATGGCGAGCTCGTGCTCGTCGACGACTACGGCTTCGAGAAGCCTTCCACCAAGGCTGCCGTCGCCATGCTCAAGGCTCTCGGCCTTGAGGGCAAGCGTCTGACCATCATCGTTCGCGATGAGGACGTCAACGCCTACCTGTCGTTCCGCAACATTCCCAAGACGTTCATCATCACCGCTGACGAGGCCAACACCTACGATCTCGTCAACAACAACGCTGTGCTGATGCCCGCCGACATCGCCGCTCACTTCGGGGAGGTGCTTGCATAAATGACCGCCCACGAGATCATCATCCGTCCGATCGTGTCCGAGCGTTCCTTCTCCGGCATGGAGCTGAACAAGTACACGTTCGAGGTCGCCAAGGATGCTAACAAGTATCAGATCAAGGACGCTGTCGAGGAGATCTTCGGCGTCAAGGTCGTTCGCGTGAACACCCTGACGGTCAAGCCCAAGACCAAGCGCGTGCGCTATGTCGCCGGCAAGACCCGTTCTTGGAAGAAGGCCATCGTCACGCTGGCCGAGGGCGACACCATCGAGGTCTTTGGCAACCAGGCCTAAGACTCGCTGCTGTTGAGTGAGCTCATGCCTCCCAAATAGGGGAGGCGGGAGCTCAAGGTTTTGGGCGTATAAAATGGACACGCCCGGAACCGTGTATACGTCCGGTGTCATCGCACCCGAGGCAGAACCTCGAATCCCTGTCTGCGATGGCTAACGGATTCCTATTGAAAGGGATTGTAATGGCTGTAAAGCACCTTAAGCCGACCTCCGCTGGTAGGCGTTGGCAGACGATCTCCGACTTCTCCGAGATCACCTGCACCAAGCCCGAGAAGTCTCTTCTCGAGCCCCTGCCCAAGAAGGCCGGTCGTAACAACAACGGCCGCATCACCACCCGCCACCAGGGCGGCGGCGTGAAGCGTCGTTACCGCGTGATCGACTTCAAGCGCAACAAGGACGGCGTGCCCGCCAAGGTTGCCACGATCGAATACGATCCGAACCGTTCCGCTCGCATCGCTCTGCTGCACTACGCTGACGGTGAGAAGCGCTACATCTTGGCCCCCAAGGGCCTCGAGGTCGGTCAGACCATCATGTCCGGTTCTGACGCCGACATCAAGCCGGGCAACGCTCTGCCCCTCGCCGACATTCCCGTCGGTACGCTCATCCACGCCGTCGAGTTCCAGCCGGGCAAGGGCGCTGCTATCGCCCGTTCCGCCGGTAACTCCTGCCAGCTGATGGGTAAGGAGGGCAAGTACGCTATCGTCCGTATGCCTTCCTCCGAGATGCGCCGCATCCTCGTTACCTGCCGCGCCACCGTCGGTGAGGTCGGCAACGCCGATCACTCCAACATCGTCATCGGCAAGGCCGGCCGTAAGCGTCACATGAACGTGCGCCCGACCGTCCGCGGTACCGTCATGAACCCTGTCGACCACCCGCACGGCGGTGGCGAGGGCAAGAACCACACCTCTGGTCGTCCCTCCGTTACCCCCTGGGGTAAGCCGACGAAGGGCCTTCGTACGCGCAAGAAGAAGAAGGTCTCGAACCAGCACATCATTCGTCGCCGTAAGAAGTAATTTCGGATACCGAGTTTTAGGAGAAAGCACTTATGAGCAGAAGTCTCAAAAAGGGCCCGTTCGTGGAGACTCGCCTTCTCTCGCGTATCACCGCGATGAACGAGGCTGGCAAGAAGGACGTCGTGAAGACCTGGTCCCGCGCGTCCACCATCTTCCCCGAGATGGTTGGTCACACCATCGCCGTCCACGACGGCCGCAAGCATGTGCCCGTGTATGTTACCGAGTCCATGGTTGGTCACAAGCTCGGCGAGTTCGCGCCGACTCGTACGTTCCGTGGCCACAAGGCCAAATAGGGGGTTAACCGTAAATGGCAACTAAGTCTATTGAAACTGAGGCCACCGAGGTTCGCGCCGTCGCTAAGTACGTGCGTGTTTCCCCCAGCAAGGCCCGCCTGGTGGTCGATCTGATCCGCCGCAAGCCTGTCGCTCAGGCCTTCGACATCCTCCACTTCTGCGACCGCGCCGTCGCCGTGGATGTCGAGAAGGTTCTCCGTTCCGCCGTTGCGAACGCCGAGAACAACAACGGTCTGCGTGCCGACAACCTGGTTGTCGCCGCTGCCTATGTTGACGAGGGTCCGACGCTTAAGCGCATCCGTCCCCGCGCCAAGGGTTCCGCTTCTCGCATTCTGAAGCGTACTTCCCACATCACCGTCGTCGTTGCTCCTCGAAAGGAGGCGTAAAGCTGTATGGGTCAGAAAGTCTACCCCACCGGCTTCCGTCTTGGCATCACCGAGAACTGGCGCTCCCGCTGGTTCGCAGAGAAGGATTACGCTAAGACCCTCGGTAACGATCTCGAGATCCGCAAGTACCTTGAGAAGCGTCTTTCCCGCGCAGCTGTCTCCCGCGTCGAGATCGAGCGCGCTGGTGACAAGGTGAAGGTCATCATCCTCACCGCTCGCCCCGGCGTTGTCATCGGTAAGAAGGGTGCCGAGATCGATACCCTCCGCACCGAGCTCGAGAAGGTCGCTGGCGTCTCCAAGGGCCAGCTCTCCGTCGACGTTGTCGAGATCAAGCGCCCCGAGCTCGACGCCAACCTCGTTGCTCAGTCTATCGCCGAGCAGCTCGAGGGCCGCGTTGCCTTCCGTCGCGCTATGCGCAAGGCTGTCCAGTCCGCCCGCAAGGCCGGCGCTAAGGGCATCCGTATCCAGTGCTCCGGTCGTCTCGGCGGTGCCGAGATGGGCCGTCGTGAGTGGTACCGCGAGGGTCGCGTGCCTCTGCACACCCTCCGTGCCAAGATTGACTACGGCACGGCTGTCGCCAGCACCACCATGGGCGCTTGCGGCGTGAAGGTCTGGATTTACCTGGGCGAGAAGCTCCCGGGCCAGCCTGTTCCCAACCCTGCACTCGAGGGCTCTTCCCGTCCTCGTCGTCGTAACTCCGAGAGGAGGGGTCAGTAGTGCTTGCCCCTAAGCGTATTCTTCACCGCAAGGTGCAGCGTGGCTCCATGAAGGGCCAGGCCAAGGGTAATACCGAGCTGCATTTCGGCGAGTTTGGTATCCAGGCTCTCGAGGCCCATTGGATCACCAACCGTCAGATCGAGGCCGCTCGTATTGCCATGACCCGTTACATGAAGCGTGGCGGTCGTGTCTACATCACGATCTTCCCCGATAAGCCCATCACCAAGAAGCCTGCCGAGACTCGCATGGGTTCTGGTAAGGGTAACCCCGAGGAGTGGGTGGCCGTCGTCAAGCCCGGCCGCATCATGTTCGAGGTCAAGGGCGTGCCCGAGGAGGTCGCTCGCGAGGCTCTGCGTCTTGCACAGCACAAGCTTCCCATCAAGACCAAGATTGTTGCTGCTAAGAACGCTGAGCAGCGCATCGAGAAGGAGATGGCTGAGGAGGCCGCTCTCGAGGCCAAGTGGGCTGCTGAGGACGCCGCCGCCGCCAAGGAGGAGAACTAATGAAGCCCGCAGAGATTCGTGAGCTCTCGGACGCTCAGCTCGTTGAGAAGCTGAAGGAAATGCGCGCCGAGCTCTTTAACCTTCGTTTCCAGATGGCCACCAGCCAGCTGGACAACACCGCTCGCGTCAACACCGTGAAGAAGGACATCGCTCGCGTCCTCACGGAGCAGCGCGCCCGCGAGATCGCAGCGGAGAAGTCCGCTGTCGCCGAGTAGGACCTAAGGAGAGAACATGACTGATTCGCGTAACTCGCGTAAGGTCCGTACGGGTGTCGTTACCTCCGTCTCCGGTGCCAAGACCATTGTTGTCACCATCACCGAGCGCAAGCGTCACCCCAAGTACGGCAAGATGATGACCAGCTCCAAGAAGCTGCACGCTCACGACGAGGAGTGCACGGCTGGCGTGGGCGACACCGTCCGCGTTATGGAGACCCGTCCTATGTCCAAGATGAAGCGTTGGCGCCTCATCGAGGTCGTCGAGCGCGCTAAATAAGCAGTCGCTCTTACGACTTGTACGTTTCCGAAGATGTGCGTATGCCTGGCTTGCATACCACAGGCCGTATAAAGGCAGCGCACCTCTCTTCGGTTCTTAGTTCGGAGGAACATCTACCATGATTCAGATGCAAACCATGCTGAACGTCGCCGACAACTCCGGCGCTCGCAAGATTCGCTGCATCAAGGTGCTTGGCGGTTCCAAGCGTCGTTATGCAGGCATCGGCGATGTGTTCATCGGTGCTGTCCAGGAGGCTACCCCTGGCGCCAACGTCAAGAAGAAGGACGTTGTCCGTTGCGTCGTCGTTCGCACCGTTAAGGAGATCCGCCGCAAGGATGGCTCCTACATTCGCTTTGATGAGAACGCCTGCGTTGTCATCAACAACGATGGTTCGCCCGTCGGCACCCGTATCTTCGGGCCCGTCGCTCGCGAGCTTCGTGACAAGAAGTACATGAAGATCGTCTCGCTCGCTCCCGAGACCCTGTAGTTAGGGGAGATATATGTATATCAAGAAGGGCGATAAGGTCCAGGTTCTCTCTGGTAAGGATCGCGGCAAGCAGGGCGTTGTCCTGCGTGCTCTCCCCGCCGAGAACAAGGTCGTTGTCGAGGGCGTTTCGGTCGTCAAGAAGGCCGTCAAGCCCAACGCTGCCAACCAGCAGGGCGGTATCGTTTCGCAGGAGGCTCCTATCGACGCCTCCAACGTCAATCTCGTTTGCCCCGAGTGCGGTAAGGTTACCCGCGTCGGTCACGAGAAGGACGGCAAGAACAAGCTGCGCGTCTGCAAGAAGTGCGGCCACAAGTTCTAAGCTGCCCGCAACATCAAGTTGCTAGTAAAGGCCCGGATGCCACGGCACCCGGGCCTTTTTCTATCCCTACTCATTGGGGACAGACTTAAATGAGTGGCCGTTGAAATGCCGGCACCTGGGGGCGTTCATTTTCTGTCGGCAGCTGGGGACGACCATTCATTGGGGACAGACTTAAATGACCAGTCGTTGGGGGGACAGTCTCTATGTGCCGGCAGTTTGGGACGATCCTTTGATGTCTGATGCCCCCAGAGGGGTGAAGTAATACAGCTGGGTCTGTCTTTTAGGGCTTTGGTGTTCCGCCCCTTTATGTTTCACAAGGATCGTCGCATGCGCATTTACGCGCATAGCCTTGCGCGACAATGCGCATAGCCGCGCAAACATCTGCCAACTATGGCTAAATAATGACCGATAAGCAAATAAATACGCAAACACGAGCAGATACGCGCGCAATTGTGCGACTATAGGTTTGTTAGAAATGAAGGACTTCCGATGACTCAGGAGGCACATCATGGCAGATTCCAAACAGGCTCCGCTCGACGCCGAGGCAGCCGCAAAGGCGGCGTTTGCCTCGGTCCAGAATCAGCCGTTCCCAAACGACATCTTTACGGCTCCCGAGCTTCGTTGGGCTGTAATTGGGTGTGGCGTTATCGCCAACCAGATGGCTCAGTCTCTCGCCCTTGCCGGCCGAAAGCTCGCGGGCGTTGCCAACCGCACGCTGTCCAAGGCTCAGGCTTTTGCAGAGCAGTATGGCGTTGAGAAGGTCTATGGCACGGTCGAGGATCTCTACGCCGATCCGGACATTGACGCAGTCTATATCACCACGCCGCACAACACGCATATCACCTATCTGCGAGCCGCTCTGGCAGCTGGCAAGCACGTGCTCTGCGAGAAGGCCATTACCCTCAATTCCGCCGAGCTTGACGAGGCCCGCGCCATTGCCGACGAGCACAACGTGGTCCTTATTGACGCCACCACGGTGCTTCACATGCCCTTGTATCAGGAGCTGCGTCGTCGCATGGATGTCGGCGAGTTCGGCCGCATGAATCTCGCTCAGCTCAACTTTGGCAGCTATAAGGAGTACGGCGACCTGACCAACCGCTTCTACAACCGTAGCCTTGCCGGTGGCGCCATGCTCGACATTGGCGTGTATGCGCTCTCCGTTATGCGCCTCTTTATGGCGAGCCAGCCCGCTGAGGTTGTCTCGCTGGGCAACACCTGTGAGACCGGTGTCGACGTTGCGGGCGGCATTGTCTGCCGTAACGCCGAGCAGCAGCTGGGTGTTGTGAGCCTTACGCTCCACTCCAAGCAGCCCAAGCGCTCGGTCATCAGCTTCGACAAGTGCTATATCGAGGTCAACGAGTATCCGCGCGCCGATCACGCGACCATCGTGTGGACTGTGGACGGCCACCGCGAGGAGGTCCACGCCGGCACCGAAGCTTACGCCCTTTGCTATGAGATGGCCGATCTTGAGAAGGCCGTTGCCGGCGACGACTCCAAGCGCGAGCTGCTGGAATATGCTTCTGATGTTATGGAGCTTATGACCAAGCTCCGCGCCGATTGGGGAGTCGTGTACCCCGAGGAGGAGTAAGCGATGCTTGCGGAAGATAGGCTCAATGCGATCGTGTCGATGGTGCAGCAGGCCGGCTCGGTTACCGTGCCGGAACTTGCCGAGGCCCTGGGCGTGACACCGTCCACCATTCGCCGTGACTTGCAAACGCTCGACCGCGCGCACCGTATCGCCAAGGTGCACGGAGGTGCGACGAGTCTGGAGCGCGCGCACGTGACGCGCGACTTGACGATCAGCGAACGCAGTGATCTCCATAACGATGACAAGGAGCGCATCTGTGCTCGTGCCGCGGCCCTGGTGGAGCCCGATAGCTATGTGTATATCGATTCGGGCTCAACGACCCTCAAGCTCATCGAGCATCTTCCGCGTCTCGACGGCGTCACCTATGTGACCGATTCCGTGCTCCATGCTCAGCACCTTGCTTTGCGCGGCATGCGTACCGTGGTGCTGGGCGGCGAGCTCAAACCCGAGACCGAGGCGCTCGTTGGCCCCGATGCCTTGGCAACCCTGGACCGCTATAACTTCAACTGCGGCTTTTGGGGATCCAACGGCATCGCGGCCGAGCAAGGTCTCACCACACCGGATATCGAGGAAGCACAGGTCAAGCGTATCTCGATGCGCCATACCGCCAAACGCTTCGTAATCTCGGACGCCAGTAAATTTGGCATGGTGGCGCCCGTCAAGTTCGCGGACTTCCGCGACGCAACGATTATTACCGCAGGTGAGGTCCCCGCCAAGTACCGGGCAATGGACAACGTCATCACGGTCTAGCAGCAGGGGACGGGCTAAGGCCAAAACCACCACGAAGGGGTAGGAACCTATGTGGTGGTTTTGACGTTTGTCCAGATAAAACCTGCCAAAATAAACCTGTCCCTTTTTGGCGGGTTTTAGGGCTCCCAGGGGCAGGGGGCTTCGATGTGGATGTGCTCGCCGGTTACGGGATGCGTGAAGGACACGCTGTGGGCGTGGAGCATCAGGCCGCAGGGGCGCGGCGTTCCGTACAGGTCGTCGCCAACCAGGGGATGATGCTCGCTTGCCAGGTGCACACGGATTTGGTGCTTGCGGCCGGTGAGCAACTCGACATCGATATACGAGCGCGTGGGCAGGCCACGACGGCTCTTAAGGCGTTTGAGCACCTTCACGCGCGTTTGAGAGGGCTTGCCGCTGGCGCCGACGCGCATCTTGCGGCTGTCGTGACGGTCGCGGGCGATGGGCTTGTCGATGAGCTTTTCGTTCCAGTCGATCTTGCCCTCGGCGAGCGCTAGGTAGTGCTTTTCGAAAGCGTGGTCGATAATCACCTGGTCAAAGGCGGGCTGCGTCTGCTTGTCGAGCGAGAACAGCACCACGCCGGTGGTGTCACGGTCCAGGCGATTGAGCGGCTGCATGTCGGTCGCGGCAAAGCCGTCGCCCATCGCCAGCAGCAGGTCGCTGGCGTAGTCGGTGAGCGTGCGCTCGCCGGTGCCGTCGCCGTGGACGATCATGCCGGCGGGCTTGTCGATGGCCATAAGCCAGGCGTCGCAGTAGAGGACTTGAGGTTCTTCGTTCACGTGTAAGCCTTTCGGTTAGCTAATTCCCACAAACATGCAGCCCGAAGTCGCCCCGCGCAGGCGGGCGGCGGGCTTGCGGCCGGCTTGAGCTGCCTCGACGGCGCGACGGACGCGAGCGACGGCACGGGCGATCTCATCCGTCTCGAGTAGCGTTCCGTCCACCATGAGACGACGCACGCCGGCATCGAGCAGCTGAGGAACCTGAGGCGTGAGGTCGATGGGGTAGGCGTCGTACAGGCGTGAGCGGCCGTGGATGTCGGTACGCACCGGCATGACCTTTCCGTCGATATTCTTGAGCGAGAGCTTGCGGGCACGCAGGCGGCAGTTGGCGCAATCGTGGATGCAGCCGTTGGCAACCTGCAGAATGCAATGCTCGCTTGTCATGACGCGCGGGCGGCCAAAGACGGTGATGCCCAGAGCCGCGGGCGCGGCGGCGCCGAGCGAGACAATCTCGTCGAGCGTGATCTCGGGCGAGAACCAAAACGCACCGGCTCCGCGCCCGGCAAGCGCCTCCATGCAGGGCGTGTTGTGCACCGGCAGGCAAGAGCGAATCTCGGCCGTGGCGCCAACCTGGGCGGCCAGGGCAAGCTCAGAGATGTTGCCAATAGCGACCGTGGCGCCGGCAACAACCCACGGGTCGACGCGTACGTGGTCAACGGCGCGGCAGACCTCGTCGAGCACGGGTACGATGCCCTGCTCAAATGCATCGGCGGGGGAGAGCTCGGCCGCATCGAGCGCGTCGGTGGTCATGTAGATGCGCGTTACACCCTCGGCACGAGCGGCCTCGGCGGCCTCGAGCGAGGTGACGGTGGCGCAGATCTGCGGCTCATCGCGGTAGTGCTCGGGCGCGGGGCGGGAATCACTGGTTACAATCGCCGGCAGCTCGAGCGTTTTCGCGCGCTCCTCGTACGGTGCCAGAATGGCCTCTTCCAGCGCCTTACAAGCGGCGGCGCGCACCTTGTGCACGGCGGAAAAGCCCATACCGCAGCCGGCGTCGAGCGAAACGTCAAAGCTTGCGGCCTCAAAGGGAGAGGAGCCCATGCGCCCGACGTGCTCAACCAGATCGGATGCCTCGACGGCGCGGGTCTTGGCAGCCTCGACGGTAAAGCCCGTGGCCGTGGCCGTAAGCGAAGGGTCGTCGCAGCAGGTGAGCGTAACGGTAAACGGCTCGCCCAGGCGCGCCACGACGGACACGTCAACAGCTCGGCGGCGCAGCACATCGCGCTTGAGCGCGGCGCCGGCGGCGTCGATGGCGCGCTGACTGCGAATCACGCGGACGCGGCAGCCCTCGGGCATGCTGCGGGGCACGCGGCACTCGATGATGTCGCCGGCAGCGGCATCCTCGGCAGCGATGGTGGTCAGGAACTGGTCAAACTCATTGTCGTGACGAAGCTCCAGCAGGTCGCCCTTGCCCACGGGCTCAAACAACTCAATGCGGGCGATGGCGGCGCGGCGACGACGGTCGTCGGGTTTGAGCCCGCGCACGTCGCGGTTGGCCAGACGGCTGCCCAGCACCGTGCCCACAATCTGGCCGCGGTTGTTGGAGCGCTCGTAACTCATCATCTCGTCGCCCGAGGTGCCGTCCTGATAGGCGTGCGTAAAGTCGCGGTTAAAGCAGCGCTTGAGTTGGCGCTGGCGAGCGGCGTCCTCGTCCTTATCTACGGCGACCCCGGTCAGCATGTCGTCGATCTGATGACGATACACATCAACGATGGAGTACACGTAATCGGGCGCCTTCATGCGGCCCTCGAGCTTGAGCGATGCGGCGCCGGCGTCATACAGACGGCGAACAAGCTGCGACGTGTTGGTGTCGCGCGGGCACAGCGCGCGCCCGCGACCGGCGGGGGAGAGCGAGCGGCCGTTCTCGTTGATCAGCTCGTAAGGCAGGCGACAGGGCTGAGCGCACATGCCGCGGTTGGCCGAGCGGCCCGCCATGGCAAAACTCGAGAGCAGGCATAGGCCCGAGTAGCAAAAGCAGATGGCGCCATGGCTGAAGACCTCAAGGTCCACATCGGGCGCGGCGTCGTGAATGGCGGCGATTTCGTCGATGGAGAGCTCGCGCGAGAGAGTCACGCGGTCGGCGCCCTGCTCACGGCACCAAAGGGTTCCGCGGTCGTCGTGGATGTTCGCCTGGGTCGAGATATGTGTCTCGATGCCGGGCATGGTGCGCTTGACCTCAAAGAACAGACCCCAGTCCTGGATAATGAAGGCATCGGCGCCCAGCGTGGAGCAGCGATGAATGAGCTGCAGTGCATCGCCCATCTCGGACTGCTTGATGACGATGTTGACCGTGACGTAGACGCGCGACCCGGCTAGATGCGCGGCGCGGCAGGCTTGCTCAAAGGCCTCGTCGGTAAAGTTGGTTGCCTTGCGGCGGGCGTTGAAGCTGCCCATGCCGCAGTAGATGGCGTCTGCCCCGGCGGCGAGCGCGGCGGCAAAGGGCTCCGGGCCTCCGGCGGGGGCCAAAAGCTCGGGCCTGCGGTTAGTGGTTCGGCTGGCGGTTGCGGTCATATCCTGCCTTTCAAAATGCTCAGATATTCAAAAGTATAGTGGCGTCGCTGCGATGGACGATGCCCGCAGCCTAAGCAGGACAAAGTCTTCAGCAGCTTGGACTGGCTGCTCCACATGAGAACCGTTCAGCGGTTCGGGGAAACCGTTGGGCGATAAAATATTCTCGCAAGCTGATAATATTCTTGCATCAAACAGAAACCTTGAGTACTATCCCAATCAAGCGCGGTGTTCAGACCGAACTGTGCCTCCCGGTGTGAACACCGCGCTCACGCTCTCTCAATTGATCGTAAGGAGAAAAACATGAGCAAGACCGTCGTGTCTTCCGATAACGCACCCGCAGCCATCGGCCCGTATTCCCCCGGTATCCAGGCCGACAACATGGTGTTTCTGTCCGGCCAGCTGGGCATCGATCCCGCGACCGGCAAGATGCCCGAGGGCGTTGAGGCCCAGGCCAAGCAGTCCCTCGCCAACGTCGAGGCCCTGCTGACCGCTGCCGGCGCTACCTTTGCCGATGTCGTCAAGACCACGGTCTACCTGGCCGACATCGCCGACTTCGCCGCCGTGAACGAGATCTACGCCTCCAAGTTTGAGGCCCCGTTCCCCGCGCGCAGCGCCTTCCAGGTTGCCGCCCTTCCGGCTGGCGGTCTGGTCGAGATCGAGGTCGTTGCCGCTCTCTAAGGCGTTGGCCACAACTAAACATGACATGCAAAAAGACCCTGCAGCGCGTGCGAACTGCAGGGTCTTTTGTTAAGTGACGGATCGCTTGTGGAGCCGCGCTTCATTTTGCTCGTTAGCCTTCCTTTCGGACTTTTTGCAGGTAGCGGTAGACGCTGGGCTCCGAGATGCCCAGCGCGGTGGCGGCGCAGGCAACAGCGCCCTTGAGCATGAACACCCCGTTGCCGTTGAGGTGGCGAATGACGTCCACGCGGTCGCTCTGACCAAGCGACGCTACATCCAGCCCACGCGCGCTCAGCAACTCGGCAATGCTGCGGTCGATGAGCTCCTGTGTGGACTCCGAAAGGCTTTCGACCTCGATAGGGGCGGGCTCCGTGCGCGTTGGCGCCGCGTCGAAGCACGCCATGAGCTGCTGCGCCATGGCGTTGATGGAGCGTACGGTCGAGAGGTCGGTGTTGACGCAGAGCATACCGACGATCTCGTCATTCTCGCGGATAAAGTACGTCGCTGACTCCAACGTCTTGCCTCCGGCGCCGCGGCCCTCGTAGCCCGTAATAAACGGCAGGTCGCGATACTTGGCGTCGTGCATGATCTTGAGTGCCAGATCGGTGGCGGGACCGCCGACCTTGCGGCCGCTCACGATGCCGTTGCGAATATCGACGATGGCGTGGTCGGGATCCGAGAAATCGTGCAGCACGATTTCGCTGTTTTTGCCGAGTATCTGCTCCAGAAAATCGACCATCGGCAAAAAGCGACGTACGGTCTCGTTCACGGGCAACTCCTTTGGGTGAAATCGGAAATGTTCATAACAATTTTTTCTCATGGTAACACGCTGCCCATCATCTCGTATATCCGCAGGTATATTGCGTAATGCAGACGAACGGTAGGAATTTAGCGGTAAACGGTTGACCAAAAGAAATGTTAGATGTTATTTTGACCAGACACTTTCCTGACCTGCGGAAATGCGTAATTTCAGCTGAAGAATAGTCTGATAACAAAAAATTATTATTGAGAATGAGAATCATCTTTAATACGATATGCAATGAAGGCACAACCTCAACCCCGCACTGCGTCACAATAGAGCGTTAGATGCGAAAACAACTACTTCGAGGATTGGTGGTCAAATGACCCAGGAGACGGTTACGAACGGCACTGAAGCCCTGTTCACTCGCGAAGGCATGCCTCCCGTTAAGGAAATGATCCCGTGTGCCCTTCAGCACGTACTGGCATCGTTTGCCGGCATCATTACCCCGGCGGTCATCATGGCCGGCGTCTACGGCTTTAATAGCCAGCAGAGCACCGACATCATCCAGGTCGCGCTCATTCTTTCGGCGATCGATACGGCCCTTCAGGCCTTCGCTCCCTTCCGTCGCATCGGCGGCGGCCTGCCCATCGTCATGGGCGTTTCGTTCGCGTTCCTGCCGGCCCTGCAGGCCATGGGTGCCTCGGGCTTTAGTTTTGGTGCACTGCTGGGCGGCGAGATCGTCGGCGGCGCCGTCGCGGTCCTCTTTGGTCTGGCCTACAGCAAGATCAAGTGGCTGTTCCCGCCCGTCGTGACCGGTACGGTCATCTTCTCCATCGGCGTTTCGCTGTATCCCACGGCCGTCAAGTATATGGCCGGCGGTATGGGTACGCCGCTATGGGGCACCCCGCAGGCCTGGTGCGTCGCTCTTATCACCTTCGCCGTGGTCTTTGCGCTCGCCAACTTTGGCAAGGGCACGCTCAAGCTGGGATCCGTGTTCTTTGGCATGATCGTTGGCATGATCGTCTCCATCCCCTTTGGCATGATCGACTTCTCCAGCGTCGCCACCGCTCAGGTCTTCGCCCTTCCCAAGCTCATGCCCTACGCGCTCGAGTTTGATCCCGAGGTCTGCATTACCCTCGCCGTCGTGTTCCCCATGGTTGCTATCCAGGTTATCGGTGACGTCTCCGCCGCCTGCCTGGGCTCCATCGACCGTATGCCCACCGAGCGCGAGCTCTCCGGCGCCATCGTGTCCCAGGGCCTTACCTCTATGGTCGGCGGCCTGCTGGGCGGTCTTCCCACCAGCGCCCTTGGCCAGAACGTGGGCATCATCTGCTCCAACAAGGTCGTCAACAAGTGGGTCTTTGTGATCATCGCGGCCGTCTTTGCCATCGCCGGTCTGTTCCCGCAGCTCTCTGCCGTCCTTTCCGCTATCCCGCAGCCCGTCATCGGCGGCGCGACCGTCGGCGTCTTTGGCACCATCACCATGAACGGCGTGCGCATGTTCACCCGCGAGGGCCTCACGCAGCGCACTACCACTATCGTCGGCACCTCCGTCGTCTTTGGCCTGGGTATCTGGATGGCCAGCGGTTGCCTTGCCGGCGAGGGTATGCCCGCCTGGGTGTCCACCGTCATCGGCTCCAATGCCGTAACCCCCACCGCCATCATGGCCATTGTCCTTAACCTGATCCTTCCGCAGACGCCGGTCGTGGCTCAGCACATCGATGCTGCCAAGGACGCTGCCGTGGATCTGGTCTTGCCCGAGAGCAAGAAGTAACCAATTCGGTGCTATTCGTCGGCGGACGCATCGCCTCGTCCGCCGACGCCATGCGGCGCCAAGCCGCACTTCAAAGGGTTTGTCCCTTTGGTGAAGCGTTGACGGGAGAGGGCCCGTTTCCGGTGTAGGCCGGCGCTTCGCACTCCGCCATGTCAGAGGTGTCAAACCCCGCCTCTGATGTTGAAGGGAGCATCCATGCTTCTGGTCGCTAACGGTTCCGTCTTTACCCGCAACGCTCAGACCCCGTTCATTCCAAACGGTGCGGTCGCCATTGACGGAGATACGATCGTCGAAGTGGGCCCCGAACGCGAGCTCAAGGCCAAGTACCCGGATGCCGAGTACGTCGATGCCCGGGGCAACCTCATCATGCCCGGACTCATCAACTGCCACACCCACATCTACTCGGGTCTGGCCCGCGGCCTTGCCATTAAGGGCTGCAACCCCACCAACTTCCTGGAGAATCTCGAGCAGCAGTGGTGGAAGATCGACGACAATCTGACGCTCGACGGCACCAAGGCCAGCGCCTATGCCACGATTTTGGACTCTATCCGCGATGGCGTCACCACGATCTTCGATCACCATGCGAGCTTCTGCGAGATCCCGGGAAGCCTCTTTACCATTAAGGATGCAGCTCAGGAGCTGGGCATGCGCTCGTGCCTGTGCTACGAGGTCTCCGATCGCCGTGGCCAGGAAAAATGCGACCAGGCCATTGCCGAGAACGCCGAATTTGCCCAGTGGGCCGCCAAAGAGCGTCGCGATAACGACAACCACATGATCGCCGCCATGTTTGGCGGACATGCTACCTTTACGCTGTCGGACGAGACCATGGATAAGATGGCCGAGGCCAACAACGGCCTGACCGGCTTCCACATCCACGTGTGCGAGGGCATGAACGACGTGTGGGATTCCCGCCTCAACCGCGGTGGTATCAGCCCCGTCGAGCGCCTGCTGCAGCACAACCTGCTGGGTCCCGACACCATGCTCGGCCACTGCATCCACGTGACGCCTGCCGAGATGGATATCGTCAAGGAGTCCGGCACCTGGCTCGTCAACAACCCCGAATCCAATATGGGCAACGCCGTGGGCTGCGCCCCCGTGCTCGAATTCTTCCGCCGCGGCATTCCTGTGTGCATGGGTACCGACGCCTACACCCACGATATGCTCGAGAGCCTTAAGGTCTTCCTGATCATTCAGCGCCACAACGCCGCCATGCCCAACGTGGGCTGGTGCGAGGCCATGACCATGCTGTTCGAGAACAACGCCAAGATGGCGAGCAAGTACTTCGATCGCAAGCTCGGTGTGCTCGAGGCCGGCGCTGCCGCCGACGTCATCGTCATGGACTACAAGCCCTTTACGCCGCTGAGCGAGGAGAACATCGACGGCCACATGCTCTTTGGCATGATGGGCAAAAACTGCCGCACCACCATCATCAACGGCCGCGTCCTGTACAAGGATCGCGAGTTCGTTGGGATTGATGAGGACAAGATCAACGCGTGGACCATGGCTGAGTCCAAGAAGCTCTGGAGCACGCTCAACGATCGCGCCGACTAATTACAAGTAGATTCACGCGCGTCGGATGTTTCGCCGCATCCGACGCGCGTATAGGCGGCCTCCGCGGGGTCGCCGGCGCTGTGCTAGCGCTACACCGTATTTGCGCCCGCCGCGCGGTCTCGCCGGGCGTTACAGAGAGGAGCTCATTATGAGCGACATCATGAGGCCGATCCCGTTTTCGCAGCTGATGAACTGGATCATCGAGGAGCACAAGACTCAGGGCGCCGTCTTTGGCGTGCGCAAGATGGTCACGACCAACCAGGAGGGTGCGCTTCCCATTTTTGACGAGCGCATCGAGACTCCGTTTGGCCCGGCCGCCGGTCCCAACACGCAGCTGGCCCAGAACATCGTGGCCTCTTATGTGGCTGGTTCCCGCTTCTTTGAGCTTAAGACCGTTCAGGTTATGGACGGCGAGGAGCTCTCCAAGTGCGTTAACAAGCCCTGCATTGTGGCGCAGGACGAGTGCTACAACTGCGAGTGGTCGACCGAGCTCGAGGTTCCGCAGGCCTTTGCCGAGTACGTGAAGGCATGGTTCGCCTGCCACCTGATCGCTCGCGAGTACGGCCTGGGCAGCCCGGACGGCTTTGTCTTTAACATGTCGGTGGGCTATGACCTGGAGGGCATTAAGAGCCCCAAGGTCGATGCGTACATTGAGGGCATGAAGGACGCCAGCGGCTCCGAGGTTTGGAACGAGTGCCGCACGTGGGCGCTCGCTAACCTGGACAAGTTTGAGCATGTCGATGCTGCGTTTGTCGAGTCCATCCCGGCGCGCGTCTCCAACTCCATTACCGAGTCCACGCTGCACGGCTGCCCGCCCGCCGAGATCGAGCGCATCGCGACCTACCTCATCACCGAGAAGGGCCTCAACACCTACATCAAGTGCAACCCCACGCTGCTGGGCTATGAGTTTGCCCGCCAGCGCCTCAACGAGCTGGGCTTTGACTACATCGTCTTCGATGACACGCACTTCCGCGAGGACCTGCAGTGGGCCGATGCCGTGCCCATGTTCGAGCGCCTGATTGCCCTGTGCGCCGAGCGCGGTTTGGAGTTTGGCGTCAAGCTCACCAACACCTTCCCCGTCGATGTGACGAGGAACGAGCTGCCCTCCACCGAGATGTACATGTCGGGCCGTTCGCTGTTCTCGCTGACCATCGAGGCCGCCCGCCGCATTACCGAGCAGTTCGATGGCAAGCTGCGCATCAGCTACTCCGGCGGTGCTACGGTCTACAACATCCGCGCCCTGTACGATGCCGGCATTTGGCCCGTCACCCTGGCGACCGACGTGCTCAAGCCTGGTGGCTACGAGCGCTTTAGCCAGATGGCCGGCGAGTTTACCGATCTGGACGGCAAGCCGTTTGAGGGTGTCTCTCTCGACGCCGTGACCGCGATCCAGGTCGATTCGCTTACCAACCCGCTCTATAAGAAGCCGCTGCGCCCGCTGCCCGATCGCAAGGTCGCCGGTAAGAGCCCGCTTTCCGACTGCTTTACCACGCCGTGCCGCACGAGCTGCCCCATCCAGCAGGATATTCCCGCCTACCTGGCGGCTGTTGACGAGGGTCGCTACGAGGACGCGCTCAACATTATCATCGAGCGCAACGCCCTGCCGTTCATTACCGGCACCATCTGCCCGCATCCCTGCGGCCGTGCCTGCGAGCGTGCGTTCTACGAGCCCGAGGGCGCCCAGATTCGCGCCAGCAAGCTCAAGGCCGCCCGCGAGGCCATGACCGCCGTGCTGCCCAAGCTGCGCGCCCAGGCCATCGCAAACGACGGCGAGCGCAACGTTGCCGTTATCGGCGGCGGCCCGGCCGGCCTGGCGACGGCGTTCTTCCTGACGCGTGCCGGCGTGCCCGTCACCATCTTCGAGGCCCGCGACTCTCTCGGCGGCGTGGTCCGTCACGTGATCCCCGAGTTCCGTATCGCCAGCGACGATATCTCCCACGATGCCGAGCTCTGCCTGGCCTTTGGCGCCAAGGTGCAGCTCAACGCTCGCGTTGACTCCATCGACGAACTCAAGGCTCAAGGCTTTACCGACGTGGTCGTGGCCACCGGTGCCTGGATGCCCGGCTCTGCGGGCCTGGGCGAGGGTGCCGAGCTCGATGTGCTGGAGTTCCTCGAGGCCGCCAAGAAGGGCGAGAAACTCGAGCTGGGCGAGGACGTCGTGGTCATTGGCGCCGGCAACACCGCCATGGACGCGGCCCGCGTGGCCAAGCGTCTGGCTGGCGTGAAGAACGTGCGCCTGGTGTATCGCCGCACCAAGAAGCAGATGCCCGCCGACGAGGAAGAGCTCGATCTTGCTCTTGCCGACGGCGTTGAGCTCTGCGAGCTGCTGGCGCCCAAGGCACTCAACGGCTCCGTGCTGACCTGCGACGTCATGGAGCTCGGCGAGCCGGATACAAGCGGCCGTCGCAGCCCCGTCGCCACGGGCGAGACCGTCGAGCTTTCCGCCACCACGGTGATCTGCGCCGTGGGCGAGGGCATCGATGCCAGCCTGTACGATGCCGCGGGCGTCGAGCACGACCGTCGCGGCCGTCTTGCCGCCACCTCCACCGGCGTCGAGGGCGTTTGGGCTGCCGGCGACTGCCGTCGCGGTCCTGCCACCGTGGTCGAGGCTATCGCGCCATGGACGCGGCCCGCGTGGCCAAGCGTCTGGCTGGCGTGAAGAACGTGCGCCTGGTGTATCGCCGCACCAAGAAGCAGATGCCCGCCGACGAGGAAGAGCTCGATCTTGCTCTTGCCGACGGCGTTGAGCTCTGCGAGCTGCTGGCGCCCAAGGCACTCAACGGCTCCGTGCTGACCTGCGACGTCATGGAGCTCGGCGAGCCGGATACAAGCGGCCGTCGCAGCCCCGTCGCCACGGGCGAGACCGTCGAGCTTTCCGCCACCACGGTGATCTGCGCCGTGGGCGAGGGCATCGATGCCAGCCTGTACGATGCCGCGGGCGTCGAGCACGACCGTCGCGGCCGTCTTGCCGCCACCTCCACCGGCGTCGAGGGCGTTTGGGCTGCCGGCGACTGCCGTCGCGGTCCTGCCACCGTGGTCGAGGCTATCGCCGATGCCGCCGAGGTCGCCCGTGCCATCGCCGGTGTGGACTTTAACAAGTACGCCGACCAGAATGCTCAGGCCGATCGCGAGGACGCCTGCTACGAGCGCAAGGGGTCGCTGTGCCGCGACAAGCGCAACTGCACCAAGACCCGCTGCCTGGGCTGCGGCTCGGTGTGCGAGGTCTGCTGCGATGTGTGCCCCAACCGCGCCAACGTTGCCATTAAGGTGCCGGGTCTCGCCAAGCATCAGGTCGTCCACGTCGACGGCATGTGCAACGAGTGCGGCAACTGCGCTGTGTTCTGCCCCTACCAGGAGGGCCGTCCCTACAAGGACAAGCTCACCCTGTTCTGGAGCGAGCAGGACATGGAGAACTCCGAGAACGAGGGCTTCCTGGCCGTGGGCGAGGACCACTTTAAGGTCCGCGTCGCCGGCACGGTCCGCACCGTCTCGGTCGATGCCGTCAACACCGGCCTTCCCGAGGCCGTCCGCCTGACCATCAGGGCTGTGCGCGACAACTATCCGTATCTCCTTAAGAAATAGGCGAGTCTCTTATGGCCAAATCCATTCAACATAACGTGGCCTACGTTGCCTGCGGAAGCGGTTGCGCCTCCGCAGGCGGCGACGCCCGCTGCAGCGAAGGCTGCATTGGCTGTGGCGCCTGCGTCACGGCCTGCCCCCACGGTGCCATTGCGCTGGTCGATGGCATCGCCCGCGTGGATCGCTCAAAGTGCACGGGCTGTGGCCTGTGCGGCATGGCGTGCCCGCAGCGCGTGATTGCCTTCGTTCCCGGCTACCAGAATATCCTGGTGCGCTGCAACAACACCGATAAGGGCGCCATCGCCCGTAAGATTTGCGATACGAGCTGCATCGGTTGCGGCATGTGCGCCAAAAAGTGCCCTGCCGGCGCTATCCGCATCGAGGACAACTGCGCCCATATCGACGGTGCGGATTGCCTGTCGTGCGGCATGTGCGCCGTCGTCTGCCCGCATGGCGCCATCCACGACCGCACCGGCATCGCCGCCGGCGTGTAGAAGGGAATCACCATGGCACAGGAATTCACTTTTACCGTTAACGGCGTCGAGCGCACGACGACCCAAAACAAACCGCTGCTGCGCTACCTGCGCGACGACCTGCATATCCATTCCGCCAAGGACGGCTGCTCCGAAGGTGCTTGTGGCACCTGCACCATCCATGTGGACGGTGCAGCCGTCAAGGCGTGCGTGCTGACCACCGCTCTTGCCGCCGGTCGCAACATCGTGACCGTCGAGGGCCTGCCCGAGGACGTGCGCGAGGCCTTTGTGTACGCCTTTGGCGCTGTGGGCGCCGTGCAGTGCGGTTTTTGCATCCCTGGCATGGTCATGGCGGGTGCGGCGCTCATCGCCGAGGACCCCGAGCCCACCGAGGAGCAGATCAAGTACGCCATTCGCGGTAACGTCTGCCGCTGCACCGGCTACAAAAAGATTATCGAGGGCATCTCGCTGGCCGCTGCGGTGCTCCGCGGCGAAAAGCAGATCGACGAGGACCTGGAGCGCGGCGATGACTACGGCGTGGGCAAGCGCGCCTTCCGTATTGACGTGCGCAAGAAGGTGCTCGGCGAGGGCAAGTATCCCGACGACATCGACGAGCTCGATCAGCCGGGCCTGACCTATGCCAGCGCCGTGCGCTCCAGGTATCCGCGCGCCCGCGTGCTCTCCATCGACACCTCCAAGGCCGAGGCCCTGCCCGGTGTAGTGGGCATCCTGCGCGCCGAGGACGTGCCGGTCAACCAGGTCGGCCACCTTATCCAGGACTGGGACGTCATGATCGCTCAGGGCGATATCACCCGCTGCGTGGGCGATGCCATCGTGCTGGTGGTTGCCGAGGACGAGGCGACGCTCGAGAAGGCCAAGAAGCTCGTAAAGATCGATTACGAGCCGCTGGAGCCCGTGCGCAACATTGTCGAGGCCAGGGCCGCCGACGCCCCGCGCCTGCATGACAGCTTCTTTGCCTTCGGCAACACGGTGGAGCTCAAGGACAACGTGTGCCAGAGCCGCCACGTGACGCGCGGCGACGCCGCCAAGGCGCTGGCCGAAAGCGCGTTCACTGTGACGCAGCGCTTTACCACGCCCTTTACCGAGCATGCCTTCTTGGAGCCCGAGTGCGCCGTGGCATTTCCTTACAAGAACGGCGTCAAGGTGCAGTCGACCGACCAGGGTGCCTACGACACGCGCAAAGAGTGCGCCCACATGTTTGGCTGGGATAACGAGCCCGAGCGCGTGGTCGTCGAGACCATGCTCGTGGGCGGCGGCTTTGGCGGTAAGGAGGACGTGTCCATCCAGCACCTGGCCGCGCTCGCCGCATATAAGCTCCAGCGTCCTGTGAAGTGCAAGCTCACGCGCGCCGAGTCGCTTGCGTTCCACCCCAAGCGCCACGCCATGGACGGCACCTTTACGCTGGGTTGCGACGCCGAGGGCAACTTTACCGGCCTGGATTGCGAGATCAACTTTGATACCGGCGCCTACGCGTCGCTGTGCGGCCCGGTGCTCGAGCGCGCCTGCACGCATGCCGTCGGCCCCTACAAGTACCAGAACACCGACATTCGCGGTTTTGGCTACTACACCAACAACCCGCCCGCCGGCGCGTACCGCGGCTTTGGCGTCTGCCAGTCCGAGTTTGCGCTCGAGAGCCTGATCGACTTGCTGGCAGAGAAGGTCGGCCTGGATCCATGGGAGATTCGCTACCGCAACGCCATCGAGCCGGGCGAGGTTTTGCCCAACGGCCAGATTGCCGACTGCTCCACGGCGCTGAAGGAGACACTGCTCGAGGTCAAGGATGCCTACTATGCGCATCCCGGCCACGCCGGTATCGCCTGCGCCATGAAGAACGCTGGCGTGGGCGTTGGCCTGCCCGATGCCGGCCGCTGCAAGATTCGCATCGAGAACGGCGTGGCCGTGGTCTATGCCGCCACGTCCGACATCGGGCAGGGCTGCAACACCGTCTTTTTGCAGGACGTTGCCGAGGCATGCGGCCTGTCGCTTCGCTGCATCGCCAACGGCGAGTGCTCCACCGAGAACGCTCCCGACTCCGGTACCACGTCTGGCTCGCGTCAGACGGTCGTGACTGGCGAGGCCGTGCGCGGCGCCGCTTTCCTGCTGCGCGATGCCATGCTTGGCATCGAGGCCGGCAAGCCCGCGCCCGATGCTCCCGTGAGCGCGCATGGCGACGGCGTCAAGATCGAGTACGACGACGGTCACGCCTATCAGCTGCACACGCAGGAGCTCGTCGCCGGCCAGGGTATGCATCCTCAGGATCCCGCGGCCGCCATCAAGGCACTCGAGGGATGCGAGTTTGGCTACGTGTACTTGGAGCCGACCGACAAGCTGGGTGCGGATGTTCCCAACCCCAAGAGCCACATCTGCTACGGCTTTGCCACGCATGTGGTCATTTTGGACGATGACGGCCGCGTGAGCGAGGTCTATGCTGCGCACGATTCCGGCAAGGTGGTCAACCCCATCTCCATCCAGGGTCAGATCGAAGGCGGCGTGCTCATGGGTATGGGCTATGCGCTTACCGAGGACTGGCCGCTCAAGGACTGCGTGCCCCAGGCAAGGTACGGCACGCTCGGGTTGTTCCGCGCGCCCGAGATTCCGGATATCCACGCCATCTACGTGGAGAAGGACGAGCTACTGCCCGTGGCATACGGCGGCAAGGGCATCGGCGAGATCGCAACGATTCCCACGGCGCCCGCCGTACAGAACGCCTATCGCGCATTTGACGGCAAGCTGCGTCCGGATCTGCCCATGGTGGATACGCCCTACAGCCGCGCCCGCAACCGCGGGTAGGGTAGGGCGCGGACGGCCATTGCTGACGAGCTGTTCGCGCTCAACATCAACTACATACGCTGCGCCTTTGGCCCCGGCTCCATCGCGAGCCGGGGCCCTTTGTTTGGAGTGGAAACTGCGTCCCGGATTTGGCGCTCAGAACGGGACACGCTTTCCGGATGGCATGTTTGGCGGAAACTACGGCCCAGTTTTTGGCTCCAGAACGGGATACATTTTCCGGAACGGTCCACGTGCGGTGGTGTACCGACCCTTTTGCGTGCGCCGCTTGTCGAATTACGTTATAGCTAGCTATATTATAGGAAGGTATAATATAGCTAGCTATAACGTAAAGGAAGGATGGCCCTATGTTTATCGGAAGAACGGCGGAAATGTCCGAGCTCAATCGACTGTATGGCACGGGCTCCTTTGAGATGCCTGTGATTTACGGCCGCCGTCGCGTGGGCAAAACGCGTCTTATCACAGAGTTTATCCAAGGCAAGAAGGCTATTTACTTTCAAGCTCGTCGCACCAATGCAGAGGCAAACCTGCATGGCTTTAGCCAGGCGATACTTGCGGGCTCCGTTGGTGTTGCTGGCGTGTCGTTTCGTAGTTTTGACGAGGCGTTCGATGCATTGGCTACCATGGCTCGTACGGAACGTTTGATTGTCGTGATCGACGAGTATCCTTATCTCGCCCAATCGAATCCCGAGATCAGCTCGTTGCTGCAAGACAAGATCGATCACTTGTACAAAGAGACCAAGCTTATGCTTATCCTGTGCGGGTCGTCGCTTTCGTTTATGGAAGAGCAGGTGTTGGGCTACGAGAGTCCGCTATACGGTAGGCGTACGGCCCAGTTTAAGATCATGCCGCTCGATTTTATGACGACCCTCGGCCTGTGGCAGAGCATGGGTCGCGAAGACGCTGCAGTTTGCTATGGCATGACGGGTGGCATTCCTGCATATATCGAGAAAGTCGATCCTGCCGCACCGCTCAAGGACAACATCAAACGTCTTTTTCTTACTCCTACGGGCTATCTCTTTGAGGAGCCGAGTAACCTGCTATTGCAGGAGTGCCGCAATCCCGAGCAATATGATGCGATCGTGCAAGCAATTGCCCAGGGGCGCTCGAAGATCTCGGAGATTGCGAGCTCTACGGGAATCCCTGCGAGCAACGTAAAGAGCTATGTGGATAAGCTGGCGTCGCTTGGGATTGTCGAGCGCGAGCTGCCCCTAAACGAGACGAGCAATAAGCGAGCCGTGTATCTGCTGAGCGACCAGATGTTTAGGTTCTGGTACAAGTTTGTTCCGCAGAACATCGGGCTGATTCAAAACGATATGGCCGAGATGGCGTATGAGCGCATTGAGCCGCACGTATCGGATTATATGGGTACGGTCTTTGAGATTATATGCAGACAATACGTGTACGAACTCGCGCGGGCGGGCCAGCTTGATGTGGTTCCGGCAAGCGTTGGGCGCTGGTGGGGGACGGATAATCGCACGCATACGCAGGAAGAAATCGACTTGATTGTTGACGATGGCGAGGGCACTGCGCTGTTTGCGGAATGCAAATGGCGCAATGAACCGGTGGGCGAAGACGTGCTGCAAAAGCTCGTGCATCGAAGCGAGCTCTTTAGGCGGCAGCACAAAAGCTATGCGATCTTCTCGAAGCGAGGCTTTACGCAAGGATGTCAGGAAGCTGCGGCGAGCAGGGGAGATGCCAAGCTGATTTCGTTTGCCGAGATGTGCGAGCGGAGATAACCAAGCACGCTCTGATGTGATGCTCGGAATGGGTCGCGCTAAGGATGCCAAGCGTAAAACCTTCAATGAAAATGGCGTAAAAACTACATCTGTCATGGCGTAAAAACTACATTGAAAGTAGCGTAAAATCAGCATTGAGAATGGCGTAATTTCGCATATCGCGTGATAGAGAGGGACGGCCGTCTATGGATGCACCAAAGAGATTGACCCAAAAGGGATATAGGCCCCGGCTCATAGAGGAGCGCCTCGACACCCTTATGCGGGCGTTTGGCTGTGTGGAGATCAACGGCCCCAAATGGTGCGGCAAGACCTGGACGGCGCTCTCTCGCTCGGCGAGCGTCTCCAGGCTCGATGAGCCTGCGCAGCGTGCGGCGGCAGAGGTCGACCCAAGCCTGGCGCTCATCGGCGATGCGCCACACCTGGTCGATGAATGGCAGGAGGTGCCCGAGGTTTGGGATGCCGCCCGGCGTTTCGTGGACGCGAGCGGCAACGAACGGGGGACACTTTTGCTCACGGGCTCGACCGCGCTCAAAAGCGAGGAGCGCAGCCATGTTCGTCATTCCGGCACGGGTAGGATCGCCCGTCTGTCAATGCGCCCCATGGCCCTGTGTGAGTCGGGCGACGGCGAGCCGCTCGTGTCACTGGCAAGCCTCTTTAAGGGCGAGGATTTTGCCCCTCAGCGTCGCGAGAGCACGGTGGATGACGTCGCCCGCTGGTGCTGCAGGGGCGGTTGGCCTGCAAATCTTGGGCTTTCGGAAGATCTTGCGCGAGAGACGGCAAGCCAGTACGTGCACTCGGTGCTCGACGTCAACGTGCTGGACGAGGGCATGTCGCCCGAGCTTGCACACGGCCTTTTGCGAGCTCTTGCCATGAACGAGAGCCAGGCTGTCACGTACAAGACGCTCGTAAAGGACGCCTCGTACGGTGAGGCGGGCCCCGACGAGAGGACCATCGCTGCGTACTTGGACCTCTTCAACAGGCTCAAGCTGACCGAGGACCTGTGCGGATGGGAGCCGCCCATGCGCTCGAAGGCCCGCGTTCGCGTGCGCCCCAAGCGCTACTTCTGTGACCCGTCACTTGCGGCGGCGTTGCTGGGGGCTACCCCTGAGCGGCTGCTTGGCGATATGCAAACGCTGGGGATGCTCTTTGAGAATCTCGTCCTGCGCGACGTGCGCGTGTTCCTTTCCACCTACGGCGGTGTCGACAACAGTGTCCATTATTTCCGAGATGAGAAGGGCCTTGAGGTCGATCTGATCGTTGAGCACGACGGGCGCTGGGGAGCCATCGAGGTCAAGCTGAGTGATGCGAAAGCAGACGATGGAGCGAGAAATCTCAAGGAGCTGGAGAGGAAAGTGCTCTCCAATCCTGCCGCCCAGAATGCCACGCCGGCGTTTTTGGCGGTCGTGGTTGGAAAGGGGAGCATTGCCTACACACGCGACGACGGCGTGGCGGTGATTCCCATGGCGGCACTTGGGGCGTAGTGGTTTTGCGGGCGTGCCGTGCTTCCTTTACCGAAAATCCATTTGGTAAACCAGATGCTCGCGGATAGAATAAAGTTGACGGCAGCCCAAGGGTGATAGCTGGGCAGCGCCGTTGCTTGGTCAAGAGGTCAGTGCCTTAATGGCAGCGACTTGTTATGCTTCGAATGCTGCTTGAGTGCCTCGGAAAGTTCGATAAGCGCCGTGAAGAGCGAGACCAAAGCAACCAAGAGCTCTGTGAGCTCTGATGGGCCCGGGATGACCTCTGATTCAAGTCACCGGGCCTCAATCTTTTTCATGCATTTGAATAGAGCGGGCGACTCTCTTGGGGCCGTCTGCATGGCGTGTGCTTGGCGCATGGTATTGCGCCCCGCTTTCATGTCCGCGCGGGCGCCTATCCTTACGGCAATGTAGCCGCCTATGTAGCAAGCGGCAGTTGACGGAGAAAGGCCATGACCGTGTCAGCTGAAAAGACGCCGGGTATCTCGGCTATCGACACGACGAACTTTGCGCGCCAGATTGTGCTGGACTTTGAGTTTGCGCCGGTGCCAAAGCAGCGCCAGCGCCGTGGACTGCGCAATGAGATTATCGAGGTCGGCGCCGTCAAGCTCGATTACCACGGCAACGTTATGGGCGAGTTCTCGCAGTTTGTGCAGACGGAATTTACCGAAGGCGTTGCGTTTCCCGTCCGCGAGCTCACAGGTATATCGGCCGTGGACACCGCGATGGCCGACCCGCTCTACATGGTGATCAAAAGGCTCAGCGATTGGATCGGCCGCTACTCCGCCCAGATAGTTTGCTGGAGCGGGACGGACCGTCGACAGCTTATGACCGAGTGCCAGGCAAAGCAAATCGACCTTGCCGCATTTCCTACGGACTGGGCCGATCTGCAGGCGTTTTACACCTCGATCATGGACGTGGGCAGCCACGAGTGCGTCTCTTTGAATGACGCGGCGACGTGGTTTGGCATCGAGTTTGACGAGTCGACGGGTCACGCCCACAGTGCCCTAGCCGACGCGCGCGTGACCGCCAAGTTGCTCAAGCAGGTGATGGACGGGGACTATCGCGTGAGTCCGCGTGCTCAGGAGATCCGCCAGCGGTGGAGGATGGGCGATCGAGCCCAGATGCGCCTTTCCAACAAGTGCCCCGAGCTGGGCGACCTGCTGCTGAAGCTGAAGGCGGAGGGGAGGTAGGCGGGGCTCCGGGAATGACCTCTGACTCAAGTCAACGGGGCTCATTTTGCTTTCTTTGGAGCTTTCTCACGGGGCTGACTTTACTTCGTCTCATTTAGTATAAAGCGGCTGCTAGATTGCATAGTGATGATAAAATTAATCAACTCAACATCAATAGCTGTCGCTTTGCGCAATGAGGGGTTCCGAGACGTATGAACGAGTCTGACACACGGCTTAAACTCATTGATCCTGCGATTATGAAGTCGTGGGATCGCAATACCCAAGTCTTCACTGAGTATTTCTTTACCAGTGGCGAGATTGTTGTGCGCGGAAGTATGGTCACCCGTAAAGACAAGAAGAAGGCTGACTACCTTCTGATGTATGCTCCGGGCATCCCTATCGCAATCGTCGAGGCTAAGGATACGGAGCACACCGTTGATGCCGGTCTCCAACAGGGGATGGGATATGCCCAGCTGCTCGATATTCCGTTTGCGTACAGCTCAAACGGAAAGGGTTTTGTTGAGCACGATTTTCTTACCGGGAAAGAGCGCGCTCTTGCCATGGACGAGTTTCCCACTCCGGCGGAACTTTGGACACGATACTCAAAAGCTAAGGGGCTTGAACATCCGTATAGCCAGGAGATTGTGACCGCTCCGTATTACCAGGAGCACGGCGGCAATCATCCTCGCTACTATCAGTGCATCGCCATCAATCGTACGCTTGAGGCTATTGCGCGAGGTAAGAATCGCATCTTGCTCGTTATGGCAACGGGAACGGGAAAGACTTTTACGGCTTTTCAAATCGTTCATCGCTTGCGACAGACTACCGAGGTTCGTAAGGTTCTCTATCTGGCGGACCGCAATATTCTCGTCGATCAGACCATAGACGGCGATTTCAAGCCTCTCAAGAGGGTTACAACCAAGGTCGTAGGTCGAAAGCTCGATTCTGCTTACGAGGTCTATTTCTCGCTCTACCAACAGCTTGTTGGAGAAAACGGTGAAGAAATATTCCGCGAGTTCGACTCGGAATTCTTTGATTTGATTATCGTCGACGAGTGCCATCGCGGAAGCGCCGCGGCGGACTCCGCATGGCGTAAGGTACTTGAGTATTTCAATTGTGCAATTCAAATCGGTATGACGGCTACGCCAAAGGAGACTGAAGAGGTTTCAAACATTACCTACTTCGGCGAACCTGTCTACACCTACTCCCTTAAACAGGGAATCGAGGATGGCTTTCTCGCCCCGTATAAAGTTATTCGTCCTAAGCTGAACGTCGACATTTACGGATACCGTACTGAGGAAGGCACCATAGATGATCGCGGCGAAGCTCTGCCCAAACGTGTTTTCGAGAAGCAAGACTTCGACAGCGAGATTGTCATCAAAGAGCGCTACGAGGAAGTTGCCAAGCGGATAACTCAATTTCTAAAGGAGACGGATCGTTACTCCAAGACCATAGTCTTTTGCGTTGACATCGAGCATGCCGAAAATATGCGACGTGCCCTTGTAAACGAGAACGCCGATATCGTAAGAGATCACCCCACCTACATCATGAAGATTACGGGTGACGACAGGGAAGGTAAGGCTCAGTTAGATAACTTCATCGACCCCGACGAGAAATACCCGACCATCGTTACGACTTCGAAGCTTCTCACCACTGGTGTTAATTGCAAGACGTGTAAGGTAGTCGTGCTCGACAACAAGTTCGGTGAGCACGGAATGACGGAGTTCAAGCAGATTATCGGCCGCGGAACCCGTATCTGTGAGGACTACGACAAACTCTATTTCACCATCCTCGATTTTCGTGACGCATCGCGTTTGTTTGCAGATCCCGAGTTTGATGGCGAACCTGTTGTTGTGTTTGAGCCTAATCCGGGTGACCCCATTGCGGATCCGGGTCCCGGCGGCAATGGCGGCAGTCCCGTTCCGCCTCCGTCTCCGATCGTAGACCCACCCGTATTGCCGCCGGACGATCCGTCCTCCCATGTGAAATATCACGTTCATGGGGCCGACGTCTATGTAGTGTCGGAGATGGTGCAGTATTACTCCTCCGATGGCCTTCTTGTAACTGAGAGCCTTAAGGACTATACGCGAAAAAACATTCTCGGCGAATACGACACTCTTGACCACTTCCTAGCGGCGTGGAACTCTGAACATAAGAAACAAGCGATTATCGATGAGCTGCGCGCGCGTGGCGTATTCCTGGATGAGCTGCGGCTCGAGACTGGACAGGAGCAAATGAGCGACTTTGACCTCATTTGCCACATTGCTTACGACCAGAGACCTCTTACGCGCAGCGAGAGAGCCAATAGTGTCAAGAAAAAGGGCGTGCTCTATGAGTATGCCGGCGTCGCGCGTGAGGTCCTTGAAGCGCTTCTCGACAAATATGCGACGTCGAACCTCGTAGACTTGGACGACACCCACGTCCTCGACCTCGAGGAATTCCGTCGGTTTGGCAGCCCAATGAAGATCGTCGCCGCATTCGGCGGCAAACAACAGTACATTCAGGCAGCGCAGATGCTCGAGGACGAGCTCTACATCGCATAGAGAAAGGTAACGATAGCAAATGGCACTGGGATCTCTCGTAAAGACCCTGCAGAACATCATGCGCAAAGACGCCGGCATCAATGGCGATGCGCAGCGCATTGAGCAGATGACTTGGCTTTTCTTCCTCAAGATTTACGATGCCAAGGAGCAGGAGTGGGAGTTTCACGATGACTCCTATCAGTCCATCATCCCCGAGCGCCTGCGCTGGTATAGCTGGGCGCACGATGCGAAAGACGGCAAGGCGCTTACTGGCGATGAGCTTCTCGACTTTGTGAACAATGATCTATTCAAGACTCTTGAGAGTCTTGAGCTTGCACCTGATGCGCCTTTGCGACACGTCGTCGTCAAGGCTGCTTTTACTGACGCCAACAACTACATGAAGGATGGGATTCTACTTCGTCAAGTCATCAACGAGATTGACGAGTCGGTTGATTTTACCGAGTACAAAGAGCGCCACGCCTTCGGTGAAATTTACGAGACCATCCTGAAAGACTTACAGTCCGCGGGTAATGCCGGCGAGTTTTACACGCCCCGAGCGGTGACTGACTTTATGGCCCAGGCACTTGCGCCCAAGCTCGGCGAGACTGTGGCTGACTTCGCGTGTGGCACGGGCGGCTTTTTGACGAGCGCCCTCAAGATTCTCGACTCCCAGGTTCAGACTCCAGCCGATCGTGAACTCTATGCAAGATCGGTCTACGGCATCGAGAAGAAGCAGCTCCCTTACCTGCTGTGCGTGACCAACATGCTGTTGCACGATATCGATAATCCTGAAGTCTTTCACGATAACTCTCTCGAGAAGGATGTTCGCGAGTGGAAGCACAAGCCTGACGGCCAGTTTGACGTCGTACTTATGAACCCGCCCTATGGCGGGTCCGAGAGTGCATCGGTGCAAAACAACTTCCCTGTTGCACTCCGTAGCTCCGAGACCGCAGATCTATTCCTTGGACTCATTCTTTATCGTCTTAAGCGAGGCGGCCGCGCTGCTGTTATCATTCCGGATGGTTTTCTCTTTGGCCAGGATAGTGCAAAGACGGAGATCAAGCGTCGCCTGCTTGAGGACATGAACTTGCATACTGTCTTGCGCCTTCCACAGAGTGTTTTCGCTCCGTACACGAGCATCACTACTAACGTTCTGTTCTTCGATAATACGGGGGCCTCTGAGGGCGTTTGGTTCTATCGCATGGACATGCCCGAGGGGTATAAACACTTCTCTAAGACCAAGCCCATTAGGATCGAACATTTTGCACCTGTAAAGGAATGGTGGGAGAACCGTCGGGATATCGAGGAAGACGGCAATCCCAAGGCCAAGTACTATACGGTTGACGAGTTGCGAGACGGCGGTTTTAACTTTGACGTGTGCGGCTATCCTCACGAGGAAGAGGAGATCTTACCGCCTGACGAACTGATCAGGAACTACAAAGAAGAGCGCGCTAAGCTCGATGCCGAGATTGACCAGAAGCTTGCTCGTATTTGCGAGATTCTTGGGATTGAGGCGTAGATGAAGGCAAAAGACCTGAAGAACTCAATCCTGCAAATGGCGATTGAGGGAAAGCTCGTTCCACAAGACCCGAGTGATGAGCCTGCAAGCGTCCTGCTTGAGCGTATTCGTGAAGAGAAGCATAAGCTTATTGCTGAGGGTAAGGCTAAATTCCCGAAGGGCGGGGAGAGCATTATCTATATCGGTTCCGATGGCTCCCCCTATGAGAAGAAGGTGGATGCCAAGGGTCGCGTGACTAGCGATAAGTGCATCGCGAACGAAGTGCCGTTTGAGGAGCTGCCCGAGGGGTGGGCTTGGGCAAGGCTGGAAACCGTATATAACTTCATTGATTACAGGGGTAAAACACCTCACAAATCACCTTCAGGTGTTCGACTAATGACTGCGAGCAACATTCGCCAAGGCTATATTGATTACACACGCGAGGAGTATATTTCAGAAGACGAATATGCAACACGCTTGTCTCGCGGAGAGACCCACCGTGGCGATTTGCTGTTTACAACCGAAGCCCCGATGGGGTATTGCGCGATATGCGAAATGAAACGTTGCAGCTGTGGACAGCGTGTCATTACCCTTCAGAATTACGGCACAGTTGGTCCAGACAATGCCCTGTTCTGCCAAATAATTCTATCTCCACTGTTCCAAATTCAAGTTAAGGATCATGCTACGGGGACGACCGCAAAAGGAATCAAAGCAGCAGTGCTAAAAGAGCTATTTCTTCCGATTCCGCCTCTCGCCGAGCAGCGCCGCATCGTCGAGCGGGTGAACGAGCTCATGCC
>WGSK01000002.1:0-105514 GCA_014871655.1 Collinsella sp.
GCCGCGCGGCAAGGAGATATATTGCCAGACCGGAGGGGCGCCGTGGGCGGGAATCGCGCACTCCATATTTTGTTCACAAATGAATAGATCCCTCAGTCGCGTCACTGAGGTTAAAACTGAAGCATTGGCTTCTGATATTGGCGATGACCAGCTGTTTTATGAGTATTGAGACATCGGTCATCTCTGGAGCGCTACTTTACTCCAAAGGCATCAGCTATTTGTTTCCCATCGGTAAAAGGCGGGTTTTGTTCGCCAAGCGTTCTTATATATAGATAGATACGGGTTCGAACCCGTGCACCGGCAACAAAAAAGACGGCCAACCGAAGTTGACCGTCTCAACAATCTTTGGGTGGGCCGTCAGGGGTTCAGCCTGCTTCGCAGGCGCCCGCTGCGGCGCTTTCGCGCCTTGCGCGCTGCGCTGGCAAACGCTCACGCGTTTCCTCAGCTCCGCGCCCTTTCGGGTTCGAACCCGTGCCGCGGCAACAAAAAAGCGACCAACCGGAGTCGATCGCTTTCTTTTCTATGGTGGGCCGTCAGGGGTTCGAACCCTGGACCTTGGGATTAAAAGTCCCCTGCTCTGCCAGCTGAGCTAACGGCCCGCGGGTGGCATTGTACCACGGTCTGGGACTATTCCCAACTCCATTGGCCGTTCTGGAAAATCACAACTTCACGTCCATCAGGCGTAATGCCCACAATATCGATGTCGTCCGTGCCGATCATAAAATCGACGTGCGTGCTCGAGACGTTAACGCCATGCTCCAGAAGCTCCTCCTTGGACATGTCATACCCACCCTCGATGCATTCGGGGAAACCGACACCTAGCGCGAGATGGCAGCTAGCGTTCTCGTCATAGAGCGTATTGTAGAACAGAACACCACTTTCGCGGATCGGCGTGTTCTTGGAAATGAGCGCGACCTCTCCCAGGTGAGCAGCGCCCTCGTCAGTATCGATGATACTTGCGAGCGTTGCCTTGCCCACGCGGGCGTCGTAGTCCACCACGCGGCCGCCCTCGAACTTAATCCAAAAATCGTCGACTTTATTGCCGTGGTGGATGAGCGGCATGGCCGAGTACACGATACCGTCGGCGCGCATGCGATCGGGCGAAGTGAAGACTTCCTCGGTGGGAATGTTGGGGAAGAAGGGGTGCCCATCGGGCGTCTTGCCCTTGCCGCCGGCCCACTCGTGACCCTTCGTCATGCCAATCGTCAGATCGGTTCCATTTGCCGCGGTGTAATGCAGGCAATCGAAACGATTGCCGTTCAGGAAACGCAGGTTCTTTTCGAATGCGGCGTCATGGAGCTCCCAGTCGCTCTCTGGGTCCTGGCCATCGGCGCGAGCGGTGTGCAGAATCGCATTCCACAGCTTATAGATTGCAACCTCATCGGCGTCTCCCGGGAACACCTCGCGCGCCCAAGCCACGACCGGAGCGCCGGCGATGCACCACGGATTGATGTTGTAATCCAGTCCACGGCGGAAAACTTTGCACTGCGTGTTCTTTGCCTTAGAAGCTGCAGCGGGCTTAGCGGGATCGATGCCCTTAAGGGCGGCGGGGTCCGCACCCTCGATAAAGATAAAGCAGGCACCGTCCTGGGCCAGGGAATCCAGCTGCAGGCGCTTCCACTCGGGCGTCTGCTCAAAATAGCTTTTCTCGACATGCTCGTACGTGAGCCTCGTCACGGCATCATCGGCCCAGATGACCGTCACGTGGCCGGCGCCGGCAGCATAGGCCTCCGCGACCACCACGCGCGCAAACGGCGCGCACTCAACCGGAGACTGAACGACGACTTCCTGGCCGGGCTTAACGTTTACGCCCTTGCGGACAACCAGGCGCGCATAGTTTTTAATCTTGGGCTCCAGGGACTTCATACCCTCCAGGGCCTCTTCGACCGTCAGGGCAGCTCGAATCATGTGCCACTCCATCTATCTATAGAACAGTAAAAAGGCGCGCCGCAAAAACGACGCGCCTTATATCTTAGCGATAAGTATGTATGCAAACGCTACTTCTTCTTGGAGTCCTTCTTGTCCTCCTCGGCAGCTGCGCGCTCGATAAGAGCGTTGAGCTTGTTCTCGGACATGCCCTCGGCCTGCGCGCGGTACATGTTGCGCAAGGGACGAATACGAGCGAAGTCGTAGATAAAGTCACCTAGGATGATGACATAGGACAAAACGATGCCGACCATCTGGACAGGGCTGGACACCATGCCAGCGGGAGCGAAGTACAGCGAGGCCCAAATTGCCACGACGAGCACCATGCCAATGGCGAGCACAATCCACCAGATGCGACGGCGCTTGGTGTAGTCCTCGTCCTGCTTGAGGAGGATATTCGACACCGTATAGATGCGGTCCTCCTTGGCGCGCTGCTTAGCCTTGCGGGCGCGCTTCTCCTCTTTAGAGAGGCCCTCGAGGTTCTCGCCCTTCTCGAGCTCTTTGCGGCGTGCCTTAGACGAAGCCGGCACGACGCGAACGGAGCTCGCTGCTTGGCGGGCGGGCTTAGCAGATGCGGCAGACTTGCGCGCAACCCCGGTAACTTCGTGGGATTGCGTGCGCTTGTTCGTGGCGCTACGGGTACTCACTTATGCGTTCTCCTTCATGCTTGTGAACTGGGAGCCCGTGATGATCTGGAAGGCCTCGCGATAGCGCTCGGACGTGCCATCGATGACCTCGGCGGGCAGGTGCGGGGTCTCCCCCGTCATATCCCAGTTGGCCTTGAGCCAATTGCGGACGAATTGCTTGTCGTAGCTAGGCTGGATCTTGCCCTCCTCGTAGCTGGCAGCAGGCCAGAAACGGCTGGAGTCGGGCGTGAGGCACTCGTCGATCAGCGTGACCTTGCCATCGATGACACCAAACTCGAACTTGGTGTCGGCAATGATGATGCCACGGGTCGCGGCGTACTCGGCAGCGGCCTTGTAGATCTTGAGGGAAAGGTCACGAATCTGCGTGGCGATGTCCTCGCCCACGATCTCGCAGCAACGCTCGAACGAGATGTTCTCGTCGTGGTCACCGATCTCGGCCTTCGTGGACGGCGTGAACAACGGCTCGGGAAGCTTGGAAGCCTCGGTCAGGCCCTCAGGCAGCTGGATGCCGCAGACGGTGCCGTTCTCGTCGTAGGTCTTCTTGCCCGAACCGGTCAGATAGCCGCGGACGATGCACTCGATAGGAATCGTCTGGGCCTTCTTAACCAGCATGGCGCGGCCAGCGAGGTAGTCACGATACTCAGCAAACTCCTCGGGGAAATCCGCCGGGTCGATGGAAACGAGATGGTTGGGAACGATGTCGGCAAACTTATCGAACCAGAATGCCGAGATGCGATTGAGCACCTCTCCCTTAAACGGAATCTCGTCGGGAAGAATGAAGTCGAACGCAGAAATGCGGTCGGTGGCGACCATCAGCAGGTTTTCACCGGCATCGTAAATATCACGAACCTTGCCACGGGAATCCGGACGACGCTCCATCGTTGTCACGTGAGTCACTCCTTACCTAAATACGACAGAAATGCGGGTTCTTTCCCGCATGTTTTCGCAAACTCGGAGCGGCAGGGACGCGGCCCCTCCTTCACCGAATAGCGAAAAGCTAGTGCTCCATTGTAGTAGATGCCGCGTCCGCCGTGTGCTCGCGGGGCAGATGAATTGTAAAAGTCGTACCCTTTCCAAGCTCCGACTCCACGGATATGTAGCCATGGTGACGCTCGACGATCTGCTTGGTCACGGCGAGGCCGACGCCCAGGCCGCCAGCTTCGCGGGCGCGGCTGGCATCGGCGCGCCAAAACCGCCCGAAAATGCGCGACAGATCGTCCTTGGCAATACCGATGCCGGTATCAGAAACGGCAATGCTGACGTGCCTGCGGTCACTGAGCACCGACACCACGACCCAACCGCCCTCGGGGGTGTAGCGCATGGCGTTGCTCATGAGGTTGATAACACATTGCGTGATCATGTCGGGATCGGCCTCGACGACATCGTCGTGACCCTGGGTCTCGTCCGCAAAACGCAGGCGCAGATCGCGGTCGACAAACAGGCGCTCCTGGGCATTGACGATGGAACGCACGAACGGAACCATGTCCACCGGTTCTAGATTGAGCGGAGCCGTGCTGTTTTCCATACGCGATAGGTCGAGCATCTGCTGCACCAGACGAGCCAGGCGACGCGTCTCGGAAGCAACGGTCTCCAAATGCTCATCGTCGGTGGGATACACGCCATCCTGCATGGCCTCGACCGTTGCGAGCATGGCCATAAGCGGCGTGCGAAGCTCGTGTGCAACGTCTGAGGTCAGGCGCTTCTCGTGTTTCATATCCTTCTCGAGCGAAGTGGCCATCTCATCGAAGGTCTCACCCAGCTGATCGATCTCGTCATCACCGCGCAGTCCCGTGCGAGCCGACAGGTCGCCATCACGGATTTGCTTTGCGGTACTGGTGATGCGATGAATCGGCTTGGTGAGCATGCGCGACACGAGCGATCCGATAACGACCGAAATGCAGATTGCAACAACCGCGGCGAGGGCCATGGCGTTAAAGGTCTTCTCCCTAAACGCAGAGTCCGCCTTGGTGAGCAGAGCGTCGGAGCCGATGGCCCACAGCTTTACCTGTCCGACATGCTCGCCGGAAGACGTTACAATCTCGACGTTAGCAACGCTATCGGAGTCGGTTGGAGCAGACGAGACCGGGCTATGCGATGCCCTCTTGCCGCTCGTGTCGTCGGTCGTAGCCTGGTTTTCGCGTACATCGGCGGTGGCGCTTGCCGAGGGCCAGGAATCGTCATAAACGATCACGCCCTTTTTATTGACGACCTGCATGCCCAGATCGTCGGAAACCAAACTCGACGTTGCGACCGTGCGCAGTTCTCCCGCGGTCCAAGAGCCGTTTTCCTCATATGAGGTCGCCAACTTCTCGGCAGCGGAATTTGCGATTTCGACGATATTGGAGCGTGTGTAATCCGAAAAGACCGTGCCCCACACAACAGAGACAACGCCCACCAGCACCAATACTGTCATGAGCGATGTCAGAGCAAAAGCAAGTGCCATGCGCGAGGGATAGCTCATCGTTGGCCGTGAATCGGAACGAGGCGTGTTCCAACTAGCCTTGGAACCCGCCTCGCTCTCCTGCTTGTGCTTTTGTCCGATTTCAAAGCGCGCAGGTGTCATATGTGATTTCCCTATTTCTCGTCCGACTTATCGGTCTTGGCCGGAGCCTCGAAGCGATAGCCGACACCATGGACGGTGTAGAGCCACTTGGGCTTCTTGGGATCATCGCCCAGCTTGGCGCGAAGATTCTTCACGTGGCTATCGATGGTGCGCTCATAGCCCTCAAAGTCATACCCGAGCACTTTCTCGACCAGCTCCATGCGGTTATACACACGGCCGGGATGGCGGGCAAGCGTGGTGAGCAGCTTGAACTCGGAAGCCGTCAGATCGACTTCCTTGCCCTCGACCAAGATCTTGTGGCCCGAGATATCGATGACCAGATCGCCGAAGTCGAGTACCTCGACGGCGGGCTCGTCGGCCTGATGGGCACGGCGGAACAGAGCGCGAACGCGGGCGACAAGCTCGCGCGGCGAGAACGGCTTAATCAGATAGTCGTCGGCGCCGAGCTCAAGACCGATAATACGGTCCTCGATCTCGCCCTTAGCCGTCAGCATGATGATGGGGACATCCGAGGTATCGCGAATGGTGCGGCAAACGCGCTCGCCGGGAATCTTGGGGAGCATAAGGTCGAGCACGACCAGGTCGAACTGATGCTTCTCGAACTCCTCGATCGCGGACTGGCCGTCGCCGACGCCCACAACCCAGTAGCCTTCGCGCTCGAGATAGGCAGCGACGGCGTCACGGATTGCCTTCTCATCCTCGACCAGCAGAATCTTTTTTGCATCTGAAGCCATAACACGGCCCCCCTGTCTCAATTAGCTAAGAACAAGCCCATTTTAACGCACCTGAGCCCGCCGGATGCCGCTATGACGCGGCAGCTCGGCGGGCGGTACTCACAATTACAACGCGTTTATTCCCCTGTTGGCGCCTTTTTAACCCCTCTAAGCTTAAAGAGAGAATAGACGTGCAGTGACCGTCTCTGGTATACCCTGGCTGTTGCGCACCGTGGCGTACGTAAGGAATGAGTCCGATTTTCCCGCCGTAGCTGGATAATCGCCATACTCCAAAGCGCGGTCGGGCGACAGCAGCGAGCCATAGGTCTTGGCAGAGGTGTCGATCAGGAAATGCGACGCCTGTACCTTAACAAGGTATTTATTCTTCTTGCCAGCCGCACATGCGAGCGGCTCGCGTGACAGAAAGAGGTACGGCCCTCCCTCATTACCGATATACGTGCCCATATTGCCCAGGCTGCCCACGCCGCTATAGGCCGCCTCGATAGAAAACACGAAGGTATCGCCCATATACACGGCCTCGAAAGGCGAAACTGACGAAGGGAGGACCAGCTGGGCACGCTTGGTGTTGTTGCCGTCGGTCAGATCGATTGCCGTTATGCCGTAGTAGACGCCCTCGTCGTTGCGGACACGCGGCGAGATGGTCAAAATGCCGTCGCTCGCGCGCGGAGCCGATGCAAAGCGGCCCGTCGATTTCCAAATTGTCTCGGCCTTGGATTCATTAAGTGAGCGACGATAGCAAAACGAATCACTACTCGTTTTATTGCCACCTGTCGAAGGCATTTTATACCAGATAACCGATGACCCGAACGCCGTAAACAGGGGCGGATCATAGTCCTTGCCACCTCGATCGAGCTCAACCACATCGCCAGAGAGCGAAGCGCCCGACAGATTTTGAGCGTAGAGCTTCCACGATGAATTGGCAAAGTTCATCTCGACCCACGCGAATACGCCGTCGCCGGCGCGGACATCGTAGAATGCATATCCCGTGCCCTCGACAGGATCCTCGATTAATGTGGTAAGCGAGCCATCGCCCAGGTTGAGCACACCGAGCGTGTTGGCGTGCAATGCCGATGCGGGCGCCATCATCGCCGCGGCGTAATCGCCGTCGCAGTAGTACAGCAGCGTACCCAGAGGCAGCGTCCACGACGCCGCCGGCTCAAGATCGATGTCGACTGCCTCGTACTCATCCGTAATCGAGATGATTTTGGAATCGTCCTTGATAACCTGCGGCTCGCCGGCGGCATCATCGCTGGTACCCGTTTTTTTCGAGCATCCGGCAAGCACCGTGGCAGCGCCCGCGGCAGCCCCACCGAGTACAAAGCCGCGACGCGATATTCCGTTCTTGATGTGATCGGCGATACCCATTAGGCGATCTCGGCGCGAGCGGCCTCGATGGCGCGCGTAAGCTGGTCGGCGCAGGAGGTCTTTTTCATACCGCAGGTATTACCGGCGAGAACCTCGATTACGCGATCGGCAGGAGCGCCCTCGACCAGCTTGGAGATTGCCTTGAGATTGCCGTCGCAGCCACCGGTAAACTCAACGCCCATCACCTTGTTGCCGTCATCGGAAAGGTCAAGGTGAATATTGCGAGCACACACGCCCTGAGGCTTGTAATCAAACGAAATCATGCGATCCCCTCTCAGAATGTTATTCGAGACGACTATTATCCCCGTCTTTCCCTAAATGCAACGAGGCGCTTTGCCGGTAACACACATTACCAGCAAAGCGCCCTAAAAAGCTAACGTTATGCCCGAACCTACTCGAAGCTCAGCTGCTCCAGACGATCAAAGACCGTGTCGATACGGGTGAGGAAGTCCCATGGATCAAAGATCTCGTCGAGCTTCTCCTGGCTGACGGTGCAGCGCGGGTCGGCCTCGAGACGCTCCTTAAAGGTGGGGCCGGAGACACAATCCTGTACCTCGTGCCAGGTTGCCATGGCGTTCTCCTGCACAATGGCGTACGCGTCCTCGCGGGTGATGCCCGTGTCGACGAGGGCGAGCAGCACCTTGGAGGAGAAGATGAGGCCGCGCGTCTTGTTGAGGTTGGCCATCATGCGAGCGGGATACAGCTGCAGGCCGTCGATAACGCGGATGAGGCACTGGAACATGTGGTCGAGGGCGATGAAGCTGTCGGCCTGGGCGACGCGCTCGGCAGAGGAGTGCGAAATGTCACGCTCGTGCCACAGGGCGACGTTATCGAAGGCAACCTGGGCGTTGGACTTCACGACGCGCGACAGACCGCAGACTTTCTCCATGGTGATGGGGTTGCGCTTGTGCGGCATGGCTGAGCTGCCCTTTTGGCCCTTACGAAACGGCTCCTCGGCCTCGAGCGTATCGGTCTTCTGTAGATTGCGAACCTCGGTAGCGATGCGCTCGCAGGTGGCTGCGGTGGTGGCGAGAACGCCGGCGAGATAGGCGTGATGGTCGCGGCTGATAACCTGCGTGGACAGCGGGTCGTGAACCAGGCCCAGGTGCTCGCAGACGTACTCCTCGACAAACGGCTCGATGGAGCTGTACGTGCCGACAGCGCCCGAGATGGCACCGAAGGCAACATTCGTGCGGGCGTCCTCAAGACGATCCAGATCGCGCTTGAGCTCCCAGGCCCAAGAGCCAAACTTCATGCCGAAGGTCATCGGCTCGGCGTGGATGCCATGAGTGCGGCCGGCACAGAGCGTGTTGCGCTCCTCAAAGGCGCGACGCTTGCAAATCTCGCCGAGCTTCTTGACGTCCTCGATGATCAGGTCGCAGGCCTGGGTGAGCTGGTAGCACAGGGCCGTGTCGCCCAGATCGGAGCTGGTCATGCCATAGTGAACCCAGCGGCTGGGCTTGGGGTCGCCCTCGGGAACATCGGCATCGATGTATTCCTTCATGTTGGTCAGGAAGGCAATGACGTCGTGGCGCGTGACTTCCTCGATCTCATCGACCTTCGCCTTCTCAAAGTTGGCATGGTCGCGGATCCACTGGGCCTCGTCTTTGGAAATACCGATCTTGCCGAGCTCCGCCTGGGCCTCGCAGGCCAGAACCTCGATTTCCTGCCAAATGGCGTACTTGTTCTCGAGGGAGAAGATGTGTCCCATCTCCGGGCGGGTATAGCGATCGATCATAGCGGCTCCTTTTTGGTTATTGGCACGTTGGTCGTAACCCAACCATTGTACCGTGCGCAGGTGCAAGTATGGGCAGTAGGCATTAACCTAACATTTTGGAATTGGAGCGGGCAACGGGACGTCTGCGCATTTGCTTCGCAAATACGCACCGGCTTCAGTGGCATACCGAGATCCGGGGAAGTGTGGGAGCAAAGCAGGCTGAATCTACCATTCCCGAAATCTTCCTTGCTCCATGGAGCGGGCAACGGGACGTCTGCGTATTTGCTTCGCAAATACGCACCGGCTGCGGTCGCCTATCGGCGACCTTGCCTGCTCGCTATAAACGCTTCGCGTTTATTTAACGCTCGCACCCTGTCGGGTTCGAGTCCCGGCACTTTATTGAAAAAGGCACGGTAACGAAACGTTACCGTGCCTGAAATTCGAATGGAGCGGGCAACGGGACTCGAACCCGCGAGTGTCAGCTTGGGAAGCTGATGCCTTACCACTTGGCGATGCCCGCTTGTGTGTTGGCTAGTATAACGCGGTTGTCTTGTTCGATACAAGAGTGGTGATGCTTGTTTTAGCTGTGGAGATTCGTTTGAAAATCGCGTCAATTGTGGAGATGAGGACCTTTGTCTTTCTTTTCTTACCATCTTCTACCTGCACTTTTATCTGATTGTTGTATTTGAGCTCGATTTGTCAGAAATCGGGCAAGCTTTTGGTCAGGCTCCGGTACTTACCCGCATGAACCTCGGGGGTAGCCTCATCCTACGCGTCGCAGCCTCCCCATGCGGCGCACGAGGGATAAGGAGCAGCCATGTCCAACGCATCCACGCACTCTGTCCACAGCGCAATCGCAACAGGTCCGCTGCTCCTGCTCCTCTTCCTGCTTTTCGGCTGCCTGGCACCGGGAGCCGCATTTGCCGTCGATGGCTACGACCAGCTCGGCTTCCGCACTATTAGCGATGATTGTGGACCCTTCTTTATCGGCAAGTATGAAGCTCAAGACGCCTCGATTGCCTACTGCATGAACCAGGAGCGCCCCGGCCCCACCAAGCCGGGCGGCCCATGGCTCAACTTTGATCAAGGCTGGGTTTGGCTCGACGACGAGTTCGCGGCAATCGTTTGTCACGGATATCCTACCGCCACGTCGTTTGGCGGCTACCATCTTTCACCCGATCGCGCCCGCGCCGCAACCCAGCTTGCCGTATGGATGCTCAACGGCACTACCCATGTCGACGGTACCTACTCCTACACGACCGCTCAGGGCAAAACCAAGAGTGGGCACTTTACCGCTGACAATGAAGTCGTGGCGGCGGCGCGGTGGCTCCACGACAGCGCAAAATCAGGAAGCATCAAAGCCGCACCGCACCGCGCGCGGCGCTATCTAGGAACCGTATCGGGCGGCAGCAGACGTCAAGACATGCTCTATGTACTGCCGGCGGTCTCTGTTTCCTTCCAAAAGCAGTCTGCAAACGCCGCCATTACCAGCGGAAACAATACTTATCAGTTTGACGGGGCAACATTCGATATTTTTGAGAGCGGCAGCGGCGCGCGTGTTGGCACCATCCAGATGGACAGCAACGGTCGAGCGCAAGCAACACTCCTACCCAACACGGCATACTACCTGATTGAAACGAAGGCGCCGGCCGGCTATGTCCCCCGTCGTGATCGCATCGCCTTTACCACGGGGAATGACGGCGGGCGGGTCGCCATTGATGAACAGCCCGGCACCATCAACCTGCGTATCGTAAAACTCGATGCCGCGACGAATGCCGGCCCCCAGGTGGGATCTTCACTCGCAGGAGCAGAGTTCACGTGTGTGTCGCAATCAACCCCTGGATGGGCACAAATCCTCACGACCGACGAAAGCGGTCGGGCCACCCTCACCGATGTCCCCTTAGGAACCTTTACCATCTACGAATCAAAAGCCCCCGAGGGCTACCTGCCATCCAACGACAGCTGGACCTATACCGTTGGAGCCGACCAGCTCGGCGATTCAGGCGTGGTCGAGATCGAATCTCGCGTTTCCGATATCCCCATTGCGTTTAACCTTGAGATTTCCAAATTCAAGGATTACGGCAATAGCGACCAATCCGGCCTGGAGCAGCCGGCGGAAGGTGTTGTCTTTGAGGTTGTCAGCAACAGCTCTCAGCAGGTTGTTGGCACACTGACCACAAACGTCTATGGCTTTGCCTCCACCAAAGATCAGCCCGAAGCATGGTTCGGCACAGGCAAGCGACCCGCCGGTGTCCACGGAGCTGTCCCATACGACCGTGCCGGCTACACGATTCGCGAGGTTCCGGAAACCGTCCCCGAGGGTTTTAAACGTGCAGGGGAATGGACCGTCGGGGCCAATCAGATTTCCAACGGCGCCGAGCTTCAATATATCGTGGACAACCACGCGCTGTCGACGCATCTCCAGATTGTAAAACGCGATGCCCAAACAGGCGCTTCTGTTCCACTAGCCGGATTCACCTTCCAACTACTCGACAGCAATCACGAATCTGTCTCACAAACTTGCTGGTATCCAACACATAACGTAATGGACACCTTTACGACTGACGCGACCGGGACCGTCACACTGCCCGAATCGCTCGTGCCGGGCACCTATTATGTACGCGAAACCTCGGCCAAAGAGCCCTATCTTGTCGGCGAGGAGATCGAGGTAAACATACCCGCCGACATGAACCTAACGCCCGTTGCAATCGCCTCGTATTATGACCACGCCGCGACCGGAAACATCAGGATCGTTAAAACCGATGCCATAGACGGCAGCAGCCTCGCGGGCGCCGTCTTTGAGATCCGTGCCTCGAGTGATATCGTGCGCCCCGACGGTAGCATTGCCGCGCTCGACGGTGAGACTGTCGCTACCATCACGACGGATGAAACTGGAGAAGCACGCGCGGACAACCTCCCGCTGGGACTTGGCACCGCACGCTACGAGGTTGTCGAGACTCAAGCGCCGGCAGGCTTCTTGCTCGATCGGACAACCCATATTGTCGACCTTACTTATGCCGACCAGAAAACACCCGTTGTAGAAGCACGGCTTAACGTATCCGACGATTACACCAAGGTTGATATCTCCAAGGTCGATGCAAGCGGTGAGCAGGAAGTGGAAGGCGCACAACTCGCCTTATATGGTCCCGATAAAACCGAAATAGACTCCTGGACCTCATCCGACAAGCCACACCGCGTCGAACATCTTGCACCCGGCACCTACTCGTTGCGCGAAATGATGTCTCCGCGGACCTATGACCTTGCCGAGGAAATAACGTTTGAAATAAAGGATACGGGAGAAGTCCAATCCGTCGCGATGAAGGATGCGCCCATCGAGATCAAGGGACAGGTCGACAAGCGTCAGGAACTTGTCCAACCTATCGAAAAGGGCCTGTTGGCTAACGGCGATGGTAAAAATCGCGCCGCGACGCAAACTAATACGGATGGACTTTTCTCCTATACCATCGACGCTCGAAACGATTCCGCTACTTGGGTTGATGAGTTTACGATTACCGATGATCTTGAGTGCGCCAAAGACGGCACGGCGAGATTCATCTCAATCGAAACCCCCGTCGCCATCGGCGACCTCAACGGTCTGTGCAACGTGTGGTATCGCACGACGCCGTTGGACTCGACAGACGTCGATGAGCCGGCGAACGCGACACTTGACGATGGACACGAAAATCCTTGGCTTGAGTCCGACGAAGTAAAAGAGAGCCTTGGTGAGGACTGCCGCCTCGTCGATTACGACGGCTGGCGCCTCTGGAAGGCGGATGTCTCGACCACGGAATCCACCACACTCGAGGCGGAAGAGCTCGACCTTGCATCCAATACCGTCGTAACAGGCATTCGAATTGAATACGGTGCGGTAGCCGCCGACTTTACGACTCGAAGCGATGCGGATTCTTGGACCCGCGATGATCTCAAAGATGAGCACGACGACCTTGACGATGCCAAAGCAATCCTTGGCACAGACGCTCGGGGCGCAGTCGTACACATGCAGGCGACGTCGGCTTATACGCCCCAAACCGCACTCACCAACAGCGCGCGCGTCGATCTTTGCCGCAACGGTGGCGGCGATAAACTTGAGTCACATGACGAGGACAACGTCATTCAACGCTGTACCCTACCGCAGGACCTACCGGCAACAGGATCAGTTCCCATCGCCGCTTGCATCACCGCGCTCCTGACCTCGGGTGCCGCAGCCCTATGGTTCGCTCGCCTTAGGTCGATCCCAAAGAAGCGCTAGCGCGATGAAAAAGCGGGCGAGCCAGTCCCCTGGTTCGCCCGCTTTCAATCATGTAAATCGCCGTATCTACTCTGCAGACGAAGATCCACCATCAACGATTGCCTGCTCGGACTCAGGAATCCCATCGGCACCCGTACTCTGTTCTTGCTCCACCTCTTCGCTGATTGCGGAGGCGGGGGTCGAGCCCTTTGCACCCACGATGTAGGCAGCCCCAAATCCCAACGCAATGGCAATCAAGGTCAAAATCACGTAGACAGGCCAATGGCGCTTAATATACGAAAACACGTTGACTCCTTAGAGCTCCGTCTACGAACGGCGGATAACCTCGGTCACGACCTCGGATACCGTGGCAACGTTCGTCGGGTTGACATTGTGGGGCAGGTCGTCCTCGGTACGAGCGCAAGCCAGACGCGTGCCGTCCACGCCGGCGATGGTGAGGGCTCGGCGGCTCGCCTCGAGCGCGGCATAGGCATCGGTCTTGGCATAGGGCATCTCGAGCGCGCCACAATCGACATGGAACGACTTGCACACCTTGCTGACCAGGTTCATGATGCGGCGATCGCCCTTGAGCAGCTGCTGTTCGCCCTCGACCGTCACCACCGAAAGCCTACCGGCGCCGACGGATTCAAGATTGATGAAGAATACGCCGCGGAGCTTGTCGCGATGCGAAGCCAAGAAGGCCTTCATGCCGGCGCCATCACAATCCGAGGCGCCCGTTGCCACAAACCAGATATCGTGACCGAGCAGCTCATCATCGCCCATAGAGGCGACAGCCGAGAGCATATCTTCGGAAGAAGCGCCGTCGGAAGACGTAGCGCCGCCCTTCCAGCCATCGTTATCGTCCTCGAAATTATCCCACGAACCGATGCCGCGACCGGACTTCTTGGCATCGTAATCGTCTTCGACGCCCAGCCAGTCACTCATGCTGTCCTGCTCGTTTTTCTTTTTACGACCGAACAGGCCACCCAGGCCGCGCTTGCGAGACTTGGGTGCCGCCGGGGCGGGAGGCGAAATGGTCTCGATCGGCTGCGCGCCCGACGCAACGGGCATAGGAGGCGCAACGGGTGCCGATGTGGGTTCGGGACCCTGGGCAGTAGCAAAGGGGTCGTTGACCTGGGCAGAGGGATCGGGAAGGTCGAACAGCGACGTGCGAGACGCAACGTTTGCCTGCTTCATGGACGGCAGCGACGGATCGGGGACCGAAGCCAGCGGAGACGAAGAGGGCGCAGGCGACGGTGCCGACGCCGGATCGGGAACATTCATCTGCGGACGCGGTGATGCCTGGGAGGAAATCTGGGCCATAAGGGAATCGACCGTTTCGTCCTGGGTGGGAGCAACATTGGCAACCGTGGCACCGGAACCACTCGGGGTCGGCATGGTGAAAATCTGCGTGGAGTAAGGCCTCGACTCATCCGTCTCGGGAGTCTCGGAAACCGCAGACACTTCCTCCTGCTCGACCTCGGTCGAATCATCTTGCTCGGCTACCGCGTACTGCTCTTCGTCAGAGTTGGCCTCGACGGGCTCGTCCTCAGCAGCATCCTGAATTTCGGCAGCATCAATGGGCTCGTCATCGTCTGCCACGTCGTCCTGCTCATCGGAAGCAGGAAGGGGCTCGGCAATCGCGGTGCCTTGCTTTTCAAACGTTATCGTGGAATCGAACTGCGCGGCATCAAACGACATGGTGCTATCGACGTGCTGCTGGGCCTCGAAAGACGTTGTAGCTTCGGCGGCTTCGACGGGCGCGGACTGCATAGCCTCGTTCTGCTCGAACTCTTGCGCCGCGAGCTCACGTGCCGCCTCGGCTGCCTGCTGCTGAGCGATAGCCTCCTGCTCGGCAGCCTCGCGTGCGGCAGCGCGCTTCTCCTCGAAATCGTCGACAAATTTCTTGCCCTTTGCAAACGCACCCTTAAAGAAGTTGGAAGCGCTGGCGCCAATCGACGAGAACGCGGATGCAATGTCGGCATGCGGCGTTGCCGCGGGAATCTCGGCCGAGAAATCAGTATCGCTCTCGTAAGACACGCGCCTCGGTTGTTCAACGTAATCGTCGTCAGACTCGTCCGCAACGTCTTGCGCCGGCGCGGCGGGAGCCAAAATGTCCAATCCTGCCGCGGGATCGATCGCAGACACCGCCTCGGGCTCGGCAACGGCAGCGGTAACCGCGGCAGACTCATCATCCGCAGTGACAACGGGCGCAGGCTCGGGCTCAAACGTCGGCTCCTCGCCCTCCTCGTAATCGAGCGTGCAGGACTCGGGAAGCATTCCGAGCGCACGGATGGCATCCGAACCAAAGCGGATGTTGCCGGCGGCGTTGCGATAGAGCTTGGGCTCGGCCGCGGCAGGCTCCTCCGCCGGCTCAGCAGCGGGAACCTCGTCATTGAACTCTTCGGCCTGGACAGCCTGATTCTGATCCTCGGGCACGATGGCGCCAATCAGCGTCTCGTCGGCAGACGCACCCTCAAAGCCCTCGATCTGCTCGTCAAAAGCCTCGCCCTGTTCGGGCTCGGTTTGAGCGTCGGGAGCAATCGGCTGACCGAACTCGTCCTCGGCGTAGGTAGGCTCTTCGTACTCGATGGTGTTGCCGTAGTCGTTTTGCTGCTGGGCCGCGGCATACTCCGCCGCCGCGCGCGCCATTTCCTCGGCACGACGTTTCTGCTCCCCAAAATAGGTATCGAACGGAACATCGTCGGGAAACTCGTTCTCGCCCTGGAAGGGAGCAACGTTGTCCATAACACCGAGCATAGCGGCGACAGAAGACTTGTTGCACACCGCGCCGGACGTATAGGGAAGAATGTGGCGGTTAGAGATGATGTTTGCCGCGTTGGCAAGCGCAACGAGGGAAGCGAGGATCGCGACAATCCACAGCAGAACCTTGAGCGCGCCGGGGAGCGGCAGGATACGCAGGATGGCAACGGCAGCGGGGGCAACCGTGGCAACGGGCAACAGCTTGGCGATGAGCGCACGATACGAGGCATAAGGCTCGCGGGCGAGCAGCTCAGCACGGGGAGAGTCGTAGTGTGCGACAACGACCACCGGGCGGTTGCGCGGAGATGCGAGCGGGCCCGAGGCCTTGTGGTAGGCGATGACATTTTGGCTCACGCCCGTCTTGCCCAGGCGCGAAACCACGGGGCGGCCCGTGCGCTCGAGCACGTAAAGAACGGCACCGACAATGGCCAGCAAGGTGCCGACCAAGCCGATACCGCCGCCGATACCCATCAGCAGGGCGCCGGCAAACGCAAGAATACCGGTAACGGCAAATGCCAATCTACTGGGCGCCGGGGCATTGAACTCCTGAACCTCGGGATCAAAGCCGTGGTTGCGGAAGATCTGAGCGATATCCTCGGCAGCCAAGCGCTCTTCTTCGCTGCATGCCGGCGTAATGCCGGTGTTCTGCAGCAGGTGGTTAATATAGTTCTGGGTGTTCGCCATGTGCGCTCCACATCCATAATCCGACAAATAGGCCCAATGCATGCACATTAGAACCGTATATAGTCGAAAGTATACCCCGAGCGAGCGCAAACGACCGAATTCGGGCCATCTTAACGCCCCGAGCGGACAAGGATATAGCCTAATCTCCATATCGGACTAAAATCATGGCAGCAAACCACCTTCTCATGCGAGGACTCTATGACGGCAAGCGACGCGACCGCAACAATTAAAAAGGGGAATTCGGAGCCCGGTTTCGATAAAACGGCTCAGCGCATCCTCAATCTTTTCTTTGTGCTCAACAGCTCCCCCGAACCGCTGACGACCGAGCAGATCGTCTTGGATTCCGACCTGGGATATGGCTCGGGCAACATCGACTCGGATAAGCGCAAGTTTCGGCGCGATCGTGACAAACTGCTCGAGCGTGGCATCTTAATCAAGGAGGTTCGCCCCGCCGGTGCGCAGGAGACCGAGGAAAGCTCGTGGACAATCGACCGCGAGCACACGTTTGCTGCAGGCGGCCTCATCACCGCAGACGACGCCGATATCCTACTCAACGCCATCGACCAGACGCTAGCGGCCGGCTCTTCCACCTTTGCCGCGCCGCTTGCCGATATTCGCTCCAAAATTGCCTACCTCACCGGCATGTCGGCGGTGGACGAAGTACCGATCCGCCGCTCTCCCACCGTCGATGCGGTATGGAGCGCCTTTGCCGAGCGATGCGCGCTGCGATTTTTATATCAGAACGGACGCGGCGAGCAGAAAGAACGTACCGTCTGTGTCTACGGCATGTTCGAACGCGAGGGCGTGGCGTACTTCTGCGGCCTCGACAATGTCACCGACGACATCAGGACATTCCGCTGCGACCGTATCGTTCGCGCATGGCGTCCTTCGAAGGCCTACGCCATCCCTGCGGACTTCAATCTCAACGACTATCTGTTCTTTGAATTCGATTTTGCCGACCGACCGCCCGTTGCAGCCACGTTCTCGTTCGCCCCTCAGACGCAGATCGATATGATCAACGGCCTCACGCGCGGGCGAGGTGAGCTCGCACACACCGATGCGGGATGGATCTGGACCGTTGACGTGCGCGACCTTGAAGCCGCCGCCTCATTTTGCATGGTCCACGCCATGGACGGCATGAGGCCCATGGCCCCCAAATCGCTCAAGCAGGCGTGGAACCACCTCATTGAAAGGACGGTGCACGAGCATGCCCGTGCGTAAACTCACCAGCGAGCAGAGACTCTCGCGCGCCATCGACATCATGGAGGCCCTCTACGCCGCCGGCGAGAGCGGCATGACACGAACCGAAATTTGCGACCGCTTTGACATCACGGGAGTATCGCTCGACGAGATTCTCGAGATCGTCTCGACGCTCGCGGACCGAGAATCGGGTGCGCGCATCATCTGCGAATGCCGCGGCGAGCGTGTGGTCCTCACCGATGACGCCGGACGTGTGCTACCGCTGCGTCTGAGTGCCGCCGAAGGCGCTGTGCTCAACCACGAACTTGAATCGTTGGGGATCGAGCCGCAGACGGCAGCTCGGATTCGACATGCCCTTCTGCCCGAAGAGCTCGGCTATAACCAGCGCGTCTTTGACACCGTCAACCACGGGTCACACTGGCAGCAGCTGAGCTGCGCCATTCAGGACGGCGTTCGCTGCCGCATCTCGTATCGCTCGATGGACGATGCACGGCCACGCGAGCGTCTGGTCGACCCCTTGCGCATTACGGTAAACGGCGACCAAACATACCTGATTGCCTGGGACATCGCGGTCGATGAGCAGCGCACCTATCGCATGGATAAAATCGAGGGACTCACCTTGACGGAAGACTCCGTCGTGCCTCACACACCGGGCGTCGCATCCCTCCACGATTCCCTTGCCCGGACGCAGCGTAGCGCAAAGCTCTTGATGCCATTCGATATGGCGGAGCATCTGGACTGGGCCGGCATCACCCTAATCGAGCGCAGCGGGGCAGACATGGCAACGGTAACCGTGCATTACGGCTCCGAGCGTTGGCTACTGAGCCAGATAATCGCAGCGGGCGGAGCCATCCGCATCTTGGATGACCCCGCCCTGTCAAAGCGTCTGTGCGATATGGCAAAAACCCTCGTCTGTCCGCTTTAGCGCCGCCGCTCGTGGTGTGCGCGCCACAGTTGCAGATAGTGACCGATCTGCGCCGATTCGATGCGCTGGTAGGAGCTCGTGGGCAGCGACGTTAAGAACTTCTTCCCGTAGCCCTTCGTCACCAGGCGCGGGTCGGCCAGAATCAGCACGCCGCAATCGGTCGACGAGCGGATAAGGCGGCCGGCCGCCTGCTTAACCTCGAGCACCGCCTCGGGCAGCGAATAGCGCGCCCAAGCGCGGTCTTCGCGCAGGTTGCGCTCGCACGAGAGCGGGTCCGTGGGGCTCGAGAACGGCAGCTTGGGAATGATGACGCAACGCAGCGTCTCGCCGCTGGCGTCAAACCCCTCCCAGAAGGCCTTAAGCGCAAAAAGCGACGAGGTCGGCTCGTTGATAAACCGGTCGCGCAGGCGACGAGGAGATGAGTTGCGCTGCTGGCAGTTGAGCTCCAGACCCGCACGGGCCATCTTGGGCTCAACGCGGGCGTACAGGTCTTCCATGTCGCGCCGATTGGTGAACAGTGTGAGCACCGATCCGCCCATGGCAAGATGGGCGTCGACCAGCACGCGCTCGAGCGCCGTAAGATAGCTCTCGCGATCGCGCGGATCGGGGATATCGCCCGCAACGACTACAGCCATGTTCGAATCGAAGTCGTAGCTCGAGTCCAAGTGCAGCGATGAGGATGTTGAAGCACCGATGCGATCGAGGCCGACCGCATGGTTAAAGTGTTCAAAGCTTTTGGACACCGTCATAGTCGCCGAGGCAAAGATAGCCGTGTGAACCTCGGGCAGCCACTCGGTTGCCAAGGCCTCGCCAATGTCGATGCGCTCTGCGGTCATTGACTCTCCGCCGGCACGCAACCTGCGATTGACCTGCAGCGAATACACGTAGTGTTCATCGGTGCCGTCGATGATGAGTTTGAGGTTCTCGGCCAGCTCGTGCAGGCGGCGCGAGATATCGCCCAAGTCGACAACAGCCTCGGGCTTGTCGGCGGCGACGGCTTGCACCAGCGCGTCGACGCACTTGTCAGCTTGTTCCAATGCATCGATGGCAGCGTAGGCCGACTGTAAGAAATCATGCCAGTCGTCAGATTCGCGCAGCTCGGGGCCAATCCATAGATTGGCATTGTCATAACCCCCACGGGCACGGCGGCCGAGCTCGCGAACGCCATCGAACACGTCGGCGATTGCCATGCTCGCGCGCGCAACCGTCGACGTCGCCTTGGCAGTAAGGCCCAGATAGAGCGTAGAGCCCTCGGAGGTTGCCAAATCACGGGAGACCTGGCTTAGCGCACCGGTGCTCGAGCCACCCAGGCGCTCAAACAGAACGCGTGATTCGTCCGCCGACACCACGCGCGCCCACTGACGGCGCGCCTCGCGCTCGATGGAATGGGCCTCGTCGATTACCCAATGACGAATCGGAGGTAAAATCCTGCCCTCGGCCGCGACATTGCGGAACAGCAGGGAATGGTTGGTGACCACCACGTCGGCATGCACTGCACGACGGCGAGCGCCGTGGACCAAACATTTATCAGGGAAAAACGGGCAGAGGCGACGAGCACACTCGCGCGAGGCCGTCGTAAAGTCGGGGCGGTTGACGCTGCGCCACCGAATGCCGAGCGAGTCGAGGTCGCCATCGGCTGATTGGCAGACGTACGCCATAATGACCGCGACCGCCGTGAGCGTGTCCGCCGGATCGCGCTTGGTGGTAATCTCGACCTGGCCGCGGCTCATGCGCTCAAGCTTGCGCAGGCACGGATAGTGGTCATAGCCCTTGAGAGCGCAAAATGACAGACCACCGTCCAGTTGCTCGGCAAGTTTTGGCAGCTCATGGTACATGAGCTGGTCGGCAAGATTGTTCGATTTGGTCGCAATACCAACCGTGATGTTGTTACGGCGTGCTGCCTCGGCAAAAGGCACCAGATAGGCCATCGATTTGCCGACGCCCGTGCCCGCCTCAATTACGCGATGTGTGCCCGTGACCAGCGCATCGCGGACCTCGAGCGCCATCGCGATCTGCTCATCACGCGGCTCGTAAGTGGGATACATGCGATTGACCAGGCCACCCGGCGCATAGTCTGCCTCAATCTCCTCACGACTCGGCATCTTGAGGACCGGCAGTTCGTCGGCGTCCACCCGATCGTCGGCGCGATCGGCCTTGAGAACGTCAGCACGAGCGGCGCTGAGAGAGAAGATAGAACCATGGTTCTGCCCCGCCAAGAATGAGAAGATAGGACGATAGGACCAAGGCACATCCGGATGCATGTCGGCTAGGCGCGCCATGAGGCCCTGGGGCAAGTCGGTGAGCGCCACGAGCAACACACGCCATACGCCACACAGGGCGTCGACGTCGGCATTGGCACGGTGTGATACCGAGTCACAGCCAAACAGATCGGCCATAAAAGACAGCTTGTGCGAGGCCAGGCGCGGAAGCGCGATGCGCGACAGCGCCAGCGAATCGATCCAGATATCGCTCACGTTGACGCCGCCTTTGACCGACTCGATAAACGAGCGATCGAACGTGGCGTTATGTGCGATCACCGGGCAACCACCGACAAAATCGGCGAGAGCGGCGACGGCCTCAGCGGCCGACGGGGCATCTGCCACATCGGCATTTGTAATGCTCGTGAGCTCGGTAATCTCGGCGGGAATCAGCTGCTTGGGATGCACGAAGGTATCGAAGCGGTCGACGACCTCGCGGCCCGAAAGACGGGCCGCCGAGATCTCGATCAGCTCGTTGTCCTGCACCGAAAGACCTGTGGTCTCGGTATCGAGGACAATCACATCTTCCTCGATAAGGCCGAAGGACTGCGTTTTGGCGCGTTCGGCAAGCGTGGCATAGGAGTCGATGACAAACTGCGGCGTTCCTGACGAAACCGCGTCCTCGATTAGCATGCAATGCCCGCTCGACGAAGGCCCATACGGATCAGGCTGTCACAGACCTGCGGGAACGTCATGTCGTCGGTGTGGCGAATCTCATCCGGATACAGCGACGTATCGGTCATGCCGGGAATGGTATTGGTCTCGAGGATAACGGGGCCGTCCTCACTCACAATAAAGTCGCTGCGCGAGATGCCCAGGCAACCGAGGGCCTTGTGAGCAGCACAGGCAAGCTCCTGAGCGCGAGCGTAATTCTCGGGTGAAATCTGCGCCGGAATACGATGGATGTCCGTAGGGTCGACATACTTCACGTCCAGATCGTAGAACTCACAGTCCTCGGGCTTGCGAATCTCGACAATCGGCAGGGCGCGCACGTCGTCCTCGCCGTACACGCCGACGGTGATCTCGGTACCCTCGATGCACTTCTCGACCAGCACTTTGTCGCCGTACTCAAACGCCTTGGCAATTGCCGCGGGCAGCTCGGAGGGCTCATGGACCAGGGAAATGCCATAGCTGGAACCGTTGACGGCCGGCTTCACAAAGCTGCGCTCGCCACAAACCTCGACGATATGATCGATATCGACTTCATCGCCCACCTCGAGCGCAAGGCCGGGGGCAATGGGAATGCCCGCCTTGGCGTACAGGAGCTTAGAGACTTCCTTGTCGGCACCGCAGGCGCTGGCAAGCACGCCCGAGGCCGTGTAGGGGATACCCAGGGTCTCCACGGCACCCTGCATGGCGCCATCCTCGCCGCCGGCACCGTGCATGGCGATAAACGCCACGTCAAAGCCGCCGGTCGCCATGGTTACCATAAAATCATCAGCGGCCGTGTCGAGCAGCTCCACCGAGGTGTAGCCGGCTTCCTTCAGTGCCACCACAACGTTCTTTCCCGAATTGAGCGAGATCTCGCGCTCGGCGGAATGACCGCCCGCCAAGACCGCTACGTGCATGTTCTCTAGGCTTTTACCCGGCATGGGCAGACTCCTCCTCTATAATTTCTGCAGCTGATACCATATTGTAGCGATACCCTCTACGTTTCCCCAAAATCGAAAGGCTTCCATGAATCCCAGGACTAAATCTCAGGACATTCGCGACTTGAGCCAAAACGATATTCGCGAGCTCGTGGCCGAACTTGGCCAGCCCGCCTTCCGCGCGAAGCAGCTCATCGAATGGGTCTTCGAGAAGAACGTTTGTTCGTTCGACGATATGACCAACCTTCCCAAGGCTTTCCGCGAGCAGCTTAAAGAGGCTTTTGCCTTCGACACGCCCACTGAACTCACCAAGCAAGTTTCCAAAGATGGCTCGCGCAAGTATCTGCTCGAGTACCACGACGGCGTTTCCGTCGAGACTGTCGGCATGCCCCGTCGCAACAAGCTTTCCGTCTGCGTTTCCACCCAGGCAGGCTGCGGCATGGGTTGTGCCTTTTGCGCTACCGGTCTCAACGGCCTCAAGCGCTCTCTGACCGCTCAAGAGATCGTCGACCAGGTACTTCATGTCTCTAACGACTTTGGCGAGCGCGCCACGAGCGTTGTCTTCATGGGCCAGGGCGAGCCGTTTGCCAACTACGACGAGGTTCTCAAGGCGTTGCGAATCCTCAACGACCCCGATGGCATCGGTATCGGCGCTCGTCACCTCACCGTCTCTACCAGCGGCGTTATTCCCGGTATTCGCAAATTTGCCGACATCCCCGAGCAGTTCACGCTTGCTGTTTCACTGCATTCCGCCATCCAGTCGACGCGCAATAAGCTCATGCCCGGCGTTAAGAAGTACACGCTGCTTCGACTTCACGAGGCGCTTCAGCTTTACACCGAGAAGACTGGCCGCCGCCCGACCTATGAGTACGCCATGATTGAAGGCGTCAACGATACGAATCCCGAGATGCAGGCGCTCTGCGACTTCTGCGAGGGAACGTTGTGCCACGTTAACCTAATTCAGCTTAACGACATCGAGGGCAGTCCGCTCAAGCCGTCGCCGATTCATAAGGTTGAGGATCTTCAGCGTCGCCTTGAGTCCCGTGGCATCGAGACCACGATTCGTAACTCCCGTGGTAACGATATTGACGCCGCTTGCGGTCAGCTGAAGCAGCGCTTCAAAGTTCAGAAGAACGCATAGGGGAGTCGCACCCCAAAACGTTTCATGTGAAACATCGAACGGCCCCGGTTGCAGAATATGCAACCGGGGACGTTTCATTTATTGACCTTAATTTAGAATCAGCTACTACCTGCCCTATGTTTTACTGCCAAAATAAGGGGTCCTTGTCTCGTGAATCAGACAAGGACCCCTCAAAATATGTTGAGTAATTGTTAGGTACCTAATAGCCTACATTTTCCCATTGGTTGCTAACCCAACCTTGAATAATCTTGGGATTCTTCGTTACCTGAGCAGTACGCATGGCAACATCTTCCGTCATAACATCCATTTTCTTTTTGGAAGTATCGACGATATCTTGCGCGCCACGAAGCAAACGACCTCGAAGTTCATCGTCTGTCGCGATCTTATAGCCAGCAAAGGCACCAGCCGCGACAGTCGTCGCCAATGCAATCGCTGTTAAAATCTTATTCCTCATCCTGGCCTCCTTGATCAAACTGAATCATTTCGCCAAGAATACGAGATAGCTCTTCCTCGTCTTTAAACTCAATCTCAATCCTATTCTTTCCACGCGAGCTCTTCACACGTACGTTGGTATTAAATACCTGACGAAGCACACGGGCAGCCTTTTTAAAAGACTGAGGCGTTGCAGGCCTCGGCGTCTTAGGTGTCTCTCCGGCAGAAAACAATGGAGCAAGATTTTCTGTCGCTCTTACGGAAAGGCCCTCCGCAACAACTTTCTCCGCAAGTCGAATACGCGCGTCCTCATAGGGAACTGCAAGAATCGCACGTGCATGACCTGCAGTAAGTTTACCCTCAAAAATCATCTGCTGAACAACTTCAGGGAGATCGAGAAGACGCAGCGAGTTTGTAATTGCAGAGCGTGACTTGCTTACCGCCTTCGACAATGCCTCCTGGGTCATACCGCTGGCATCGATAAGCTGGCGGTAGCCCTTAGCCTCTTCGACGGGATTTAGATCAGAACGCTGAAGGTTTTCGATAAGAGCAAGAGCTAGCATCTCTTCATCATTAACCTCTTTAATGATGACAGGCAGCTCCTCAAGACCAGCAAGCTTCGACGCCTGGTAACGACGCTCACCAGCGATGATCTCATAGCCGTTTCCATGCTTGCGAACCAAAAGCGGCTGCAAAACTCCATGTTCTTGGATTGACTCGCTCAACTCGCGAAGTTCAGTTTCGTTAAAGTGAATTCGCGGCTGATTAGGGTTGGGAACGATATCCTCAATAGGTAGTTTTGTTTCAGATGCGGTATTTGCAGCCGATGTAGCCGAACCACCGGTCTCATACTCGGCCTCTGAGACCAAAGCATTGAGTCCACGTCCTAATCCGCCACGTTTCTTTACACTAGGCACGCTTGATCACCTCTTTTGCAAGGTTCATATATGCTTTTGCACCCTTATTTTGAGGTGCATAGGTAATTACCGGTTCTCCAAAAGACGGAGCTTCGGAGATTTTAACCGTACGGGGGATTAACGTCTTAAACGCCTTATCACCAAAGTACGATTGAACCTCCTCAACAACCTGATTCGATAGTGAAGTACGCGAGTCATACATGGTCATAAGCACACCATAGGTGTCTAAGCCCTTGTTCAGACGTGATTTAACCATCTTCATTGACTCAAGCAGCTTCGTAACGCCCTCGAGTGCGTAATATTCGCACTGGATCGGAATCAAAACGCTGTCTGCCGCGGTCAAGGCGTTGATAGTAAGCAGGCCGAGCGAAGGGGGACAGTCAATGAAAATAAAATCGAACTCGTCCTGAATCGGCTCAAGCAAATCTTTGAGGCGGGTTTCACGAGCGATTGCGCTTACGAGCTCAATTTCCGCGCCTGCAAGCTGAATTGTAGCCGGAATTACGAATACCTTTTTGCAATTTGTATCAAGAACAAGCGATTCTGCCGGCACATCATTCAACAATGCATCATAGATGCAGTGATCAAGGTCTTCTTTTTCAATTCCGAATCCACTGGTGCTGTTTCCCTGCGGATCAAAATCGACAATCAGTGTCTTACGACCCTGCTCGCCCAGTGCCGCCGCAAGGTTTACAGCCGTCGTTGACTTACCAACGCCGCCTTTTTGATTGATAATTGCAATGATACGCGTGTCTTTTGCGCTCTTAGAACGCTTAACGTCGCGAAATCCCACGGTCCCTCCTGGTGTGTATTGAAGCTGTCAAACGGAGGATGTTTCACGTGAAACATTCCGATTCAATATCAACCGCCATGTTTCACGTGAAACACAGCAAGTTGTTAGTATCTATTATGTTTCACGTGAAACATCTAGGCAAGCGGATTCTTCTTTGCCATGCCATTTGCACGAGGCAATGAAACAGATGCTGAATGACTCTTCTTAAGAACAATGAACTCCCTGTGACCCAAGCCTTCAGGCAAATCAATTGCGTCATTCAGAAGCAAAGTGAAGCCGCAAATCTTAGCTGCTGACATACCGGAAGCAAGCTCCTCATCCGAAGGATTGCCCTTGGTGATAACAAATAGCCCTCCATCCTTCAGGTACGGAGCCGCATACTCAACAAGAATCGGTAGAGGGGCCAGTGCGCGGGCGGTTACAACGGAGAACTGCTTCTTATGGCTTCGAGCATATTCTTCAAGACGATCATGAACCGCATGAGCATGTTTCAATCCAAGAGCATGGACAAAGGAATTAACCGCATCAACCTTCTTGCAAACAGAGTCAATATAAGTAGCTTTACGATGCGTGGTTATGGTTAATGGAATACCAGGGAAGCCCGCACCTGTTCCCATATCGAGCAAAGCTCCCTCAGGAGCCTTGTTGATATAGGGGAGCAAAACAAGTGAGTCGAGGATATGAAGTACTGCAGCATCTTCTACGTTAAGAATACGGGTGAGATTGGTTGTCTTATTTGTTTCTAGAACCAAATCCAAATGCTGAATACATTTCCTCAGCTTAACATCAGTTACGCTCAAGGAATACTCTTTGCAATAGGAAGTTAGACGACTCAACATCTCGTCAGCCTGCTGATCAGTAAGTACTAACAACGAAAGCTCCTTTCTGACAAAAATCAGTGTATCGAGAACTTTTGACAAAAAAAAGGGGACGTGGAAACCACGTCCCCCTAGCATAAGCTCGAGAAGATTATCGAGCAACAATCACCACATGGCGATCAGGGTCAGAACCCTCAGAATGAGTATCGACGGCATCATTGCCACGAAGTGCAATGTGAACCAGTCGACGCTCGTAGGCATTCATGGGCGGAAGCGAAACACTCTTATGAGTGCGGATGGCACGCTCGGCAGCAGACTGGGCCATGGAAGCAACCTTGTCCTGACGGCGACTCTTGTATCCCTCTACGTCCACCACAACCGGATACCTAAAGCCAAGTTTGCGGCTCACCAGCAAAGAGAACATAACCTGAAGGGCATCAAGGGTGCGACCATGACGGCCAATGAGAACAGCAAGGTCGGGAGCCGTTACATCCAAAATCAGCTCACCCTCGTCGCCCTCATACTCATCGATAGGAGAGTTGGCGGCATCGAAGTGCGAAAGGATGGAACGCAGGATGGAAATCGCAACATCGGCAATGGTGTCGAGCTCCTCATCGGTCAGCTCTTCACCAGCCTTGTAGCGCTGTGCAATCTCGGGATAATCGCCCGCGACCTGCGGGGCAACCTCCTCAAGCATATCCTCGATGATCTCTTCAGACATAACGTACTCCAAAAGTTAGGTACCTAAATAAGATTGATATCCCGTTACTTCTTCTTGTGCGGGCGCGGCTTCTTCTCTCGACGAGTGACCTCAACCTGCAGCGGAGCGTTCTTAAGACGCTCCTCCTCATCGGCCTTCGCCTTGTCGATGACCTTCTGCGTCACAAAAATCTGCTGGATAACCTGCCAAGCAGACGAGACGTCGTAGTACAGCAGAACACCAACGGGAAGGCTCCAGCCCATCCAAAGCATCATGACCGTCATGACAACGGCCATCATACGCATGCTCTGAGCCTGCTGGCCGGTCTGGTTGCGCGACATATAGAGCTGCGGAATCAGGGTCAGGACGGCGAACAGGATCAGGCAAACCAGCGCAGGCAGTGCAACCATAAAGCCATCGGCAAAGGAAGCACTCGGCGTGGTGGTCAGGTCGGGCAGGATGTTGAAGAACGAGAACGTGCCGTCGTTAAAGTACTGCGGCAGGTTGCGCAGCAATGTATACAGGGCGAACAGGATAGGCATCTGAATCAGCAGCGGCAGACAGCCAGCCATGGGGTTGAACTTGTTCTCGCTGTAGAACTTCTGCATCTCCTCGGCCTGACGCTGGGGATCGTCGGCATAGCGCTCCTGGATCTCGAGCATCTTGGGCTGCAGCACCTGCATGCGAGCCGTCGACTTGGTCGACTTGAGCATGAGCGGCGTCAGCAGCAGACGGATGATGACCACCAGGATGATGATGGACAGGCCCCAGTCGACCGCAAAGGTCTGGATGAGCTTGAGCAGCTCGAAAAGGATGTTAACGATCCAATCCCACATGTAAGTTTTCCTCCGATAGCGAGTGCCCGCTAGGGCACAGGGTCATAACCGCCGACGTGCAGGGGATTGCAGCGAGCGATGCGCCTCACGGCAAGCCAGCAGCCTCTCAAAAAACCGTACTTCTCAATCGCCTGGATGGCGTATTGCGAGCACGTTGGGTAATAAATGCACGCGTCAGGCAATAAGGGCGAAATAACCTGTTGATATATGCGAATAGGAGCGATGGCAACACGTCGCAAAACGTGATTGTTCATCGCTCCTCCCCGGCAACGCCGGCGCGTTTCATAAGCGAACGCAACGCCTTGTCCATCTCCTGCGGCGAGGAAACCCTCGTCTTGGGAGTTGCGAACAAGATGATGTCATAACCCGCAACGGGAAATCCGCAGCTGCGGGCGGCCTCGCGCATCACACGCTTAGATCGGTTGCGCACGACGGCACAACCGAGTCGCTTAGCACCAACGAAGGCGACCCTTCCGGAGTCGCCTTCGCCAACCGATTCACATATGGTCATTCGAATCAGAGAGTGATTGAAACGACGCCCCTGACTGAACACATGCTCGAAATCTTGCCGAGACTTAATAGTCTTCATGCGAGATGTGTGTATCGCTGCTAGACAGTGAGACGCTTGCGGCCCTTGGCGCGACGACGGGCGAGCACGGCACGACCACCCTTAGTGGCCATACGGGCACGGAAGCCATGGGTCTTGGCACGCTTACGCTTATTAGGCTGATACGTACGCTTCATCTTAAGTTCCTCCTGCTGCATTTCGAGTGTCCGCGGGGGCGCGGACGCAGATATAGACACGTGAGCTTGAAGATTGTAGGGAAATCAATGTTCAAATGTCAAGAAATCAAAGGTAAAAGGTTGCGCAGTTCACACGGTTCCCCCATAAGCCGAGCTCGATTTAGCGGTGTATGGCAACTTTTCACGATATTTCATCGAGTTTTCAACAGGTCATGTTGGCAATGTTGAGAACTTTTCGTCCGTTTTCCAAAGTTTTCAACAGGTTTTGAAAAGTTGTCGAAAGATGAGAAACATTGCACAGTGAGCTACTATTTGTTCGAAACCTTTTGAAAGATTGCGAGCGGCATGTCTGACGACTTTTACACCATGGTCGATTCCGGAGACCCGGCACCCGACAACGAGCACATCACCGGCGTGCGCGAAGAGCGTGAGGAAGGCGAGCAGACGACCACGCAGGCGCCAAAAGCCATGTACGCCGCACGCATCGCCGTCTATGACGACATGCTGTCGACACCGCGTGTGATCGTCATTGATCCGCAAGATGTCCGCACGTATTTGGAAGAGACGACCAACACCGTCTACCAGTGCATGAAAGAACAAGGTGGCCATATCTCGCTCATGGTCATCCGCGAAATTGTCGAAAACCTTATCCACGCACACTTTGCCGAGCCCATCATCTCGATTCTGGACGGCGGAGACACCATCCGCTTTGCTGACCAAGGACCCGGCATCGACGACAAGGAACGTGCTTTCGACTTTGGCGTTACCAGCGCAAACAGCAAGATGAAGCGCTATATCCGTGGAACCGGAGCAGGGTTTCCCATGGTGCAGGAGTATTTGGAAAACGCCGGCGGTGCCGTATCCATCGAGGACAACATGGGCAACGGCACCGTGGTTACGGTAAGCCTGAACCCTAAACGCGTGCAGGAAATCGAGCGTGCCTGCGGACGCGGCGCTGCCGTGCGGCCCGAGACGGAACAGCCCACATATCCCCTGCCGGGAGCTTTTGCGCAGCAGCCCATGGCAGCGCAGCAGATGCAGCCCCCCGTGGGACAGATGCAGCAGCCCGGAATGCTACCTACACAAGAACCCCGGGCGGCATCGATGTCGATGCCGACAAACACGCCAGAGACCATGCCGCTGGCGGATCAGGATGCAGCAGCAATGCAGCAGGCGACGGGGGCGCCGGGTGGCCAGCAAATGGGCTATCAGCCGTACCAACAGGGATATCCATATCAGCAGATGCCGCCACTGGGGTATGGCCAGCAGTTCCCGCAGCAGTACCAGCAGGGATATCAGCAGCCGTACCAGCAGATGCCGCAGCAGCAGTACAACCCCTGGGCCCAGCAGATGCCTCCGCAGCCTTACCAACAGTGGCCTCAAAGTTTTCAACAGCAAATGCCGCCGATGCAGAGTTCTCAACAACCAGCAGCTCAAATGATGTATCCTAATGCAGCAAATCAGTATGCGCAGCCACAACCGGACGTGTTCGTAAGCGATCGCGGCAACGCCGCGCTGGGCTATCTGGCGCAAAATCAAGCGTGCGGTGCGACCGATCTGGCGAGGGCGTTTGGAAACTCGGCCCCCACTTGGTCACGCACGCTCAATGACTTGGCGCAGGCCGGCTTGGTCATCAAGCATGGCCAGAAATACCATCTGACCGAACTCGGCGCCGCTCGCGTGCGAGCTCAGAGCTAAAGAACGGGAGAGACAGTGGACGAGGAAGCAAGCATCATCTTGGGGGATGCCATCGCCTTTTGCCAGCGCGACGGCCAAGATGCACGCCTCATCAACATGCTGGGGCAATCGCGCGCCATAAGCCTGACCGAAGACACGCTCACGATCGAGGCCCCCTCGCGCTTTGCCATCGCGCAGCTCAAAAAGCATCAGCCGACTATTGAGGCCTATCTGGAAGAAATCGCCTTTGCACCGATTGCTCTCGACATCGTGGCACCGCAAGGCGCCGCAGCGGAATCCGCTGCCACGACGGCGCCCGCCACGGCTCCCGCCGCTTCCCCGGCGGTGCCGGCCTCCGCAGGCGACGTACCGACGATCGAGCACCAGCACAGCGATGTTTCCCGTGAAACCATGGCACCGTTGCCGACCGCGGCGGCGACGTCAACGAACGCACCCGTCACGCACATGCCCATCGCTCACGACGCGGCGGCGGGCGCGGATTCGGGCATTGCAATCAAGAACACGCTCTCGGCCGATGATTTTCGTCGCATGATGAACCAGATGAAGGGCGGAGCGCCGACTAAATCCACGCAAGCTGCGACCCCCGCTTCACCCATACCGGCACCGACCGTGCCGGCCGAGCAGAATACGGATGGAGCCCCGCTCGCCGCGAACTCAAAATTTACCTTTGAGAACTTTGTCTACGGCCCCGAGAACAGCCATGCCTATCGCTCGGCACTCAAGTTTGCCGCCCTCGCGGACGAACGCGGCACATGCACATCACTGTTCATCTACGGCAAATCGGGCCTAGGCAAGACGCACCTGCTGCTTGCCATCAAAAACGAGCTCGCCGAGAAGTCGCCCGAGATCAAGGTCAAGTATGCCAACTCCCAGGCGTATCTGGACGACCTGATGACCGAGTTCGACCGTCAAAAGAAGAGCAACGCTCCCATCATGCAGGCGTACCACGGCGTGGACGTACTCATCATCGATGACATCCAAAACATCATCGGCAAGCGCGCGAGCGTGGACTACTTTTTCCAGCTCATGGACGAGTTCATCCGCAACAACAAGAAGGTCGTCATCGCGGCAGACCGCGCCCCCAAGGACCTGAGCATGGACGAGCGTTTGACCAGCCGCTTCAACGCCGGCATGCTTTGCCTGGTCGCAGAGCCCAGCTACGAGATGAAATACAAGATCTTGCAGCGCTATTACGAGAACACCATCGTCGCCGCTCCCGAGGCAGGCGACGACTCGCTGCTGGCGGCCTATGGGGGCGACGGCGGGCACCTGACCGACGAGCACTTTAAACACATGGCAGAGGTGTCGGGCACCAACATCCGCGAACTCGAGAGCTTCTGCGAGCGCTGCGCCGGCGAGGCGGGCGACCGCGAGCGCGAGGGCGGAGAGCTCACCTTTGACGATATCGACGCCATCGCCAGCCAGTACTTCGACACATCGGCCAAAAAGATCAACGTGCAAACGGTTCAGTCCGTCATTGAAGAGCAGTACGGCGTGACGCACGAGGAGCTCATCGGCCCGCGTCGCAACGCCAATATCGCCAAAGCGCGCCATATCGCCATCTACCTGGCCATCGAGATGTGCGAGATGACGACCACGGCGGTGGGCGCCGAATTTGGCAACCGCAACCACTCGACCGTCAGCACGAGCTACAAAAAGGTCCAGAAGATGATCCAGGAAGACCGCACCGTCACCGAAGACCTCAAGTCACTGCGCGATAAAATTACACTGCGCTCGTAGGGAAATAGAGACACCTGTTGAAAACTTGTCGAAACCACGGGCATAAGGTGTTTAAAACCCAACCCGCGGTGATGAAAAGTTTTGCGCTGGTTTTGAACGTGGAAAACCACCCCCGTTGCACACAGGTTGCTGTCGATTCTCTTTCTGGGTCTGACCTGCGTCTTTGGGAGTAATCAACAGTTTCGTCAGTGCTATTACTATTATTAAGATATTTATATCTATAGAAAGGTATTAAAAGATGAAGTTCACCGTCAGCCAGAGCTCGCTTACACAAGCCATCGGCGTCGTTATGAAGGGTGTCGCTTCGGCATCCACCCTTCCCATCCTGTCGGGCGTGCTCGTCAAGGCCCAAGACGGCATCTTGGAATTCCAGACCTCTAACTACACCATCTCGATCCGTCATCGCATCGCGGCGCATGTCGAAGAAGAGGGCGAGATGGTTATCCCCTGTAAGATGCTCTCCAATATCACCAAGACCCTCCCCGATGCCCCGGTCACCTTTGAGCTGTCCGAGCGCCAGGTGCTGATTGGTTGCGAGAAGAGCTCTTTCCGCCTGAACACGCTCGATGCTAATGACTTCCCCGAGTTTCCGGCCTATGCCATCGAGAGCGCCGTGGAACTGCCGACCGATATCTTGTCCGAGATGGTCGGCCGCGTGTGGCGCGTCACCTCGACCGACAAGGCCCGCCCCATCCTGGGTGGCGTGCACATGAAGGTCGAGAACAACACCGTTCGCCTGGTGGCGACCGATTCTTTCCGCTTGGCCGTGTGCGATACGCAGGTCGAGACCTCGACCCTCGAGGGTTCCTTTGAGCTCAACGTTCCGGCCGACGCCTTTAACGACGCGCTGAACATCATGGCCAGCCAGGCGACCATCATGATCGGGGCTACCGACACCCAGGTCGTCTTTGAGGCCGGCAACACCACCTACGTGTCGCGCCGCATCGAGGGCGTGTACCCCAACTACAAGCAGCTCATCCCCGATTCGTGCGTGACGAGCGTCAAGATCGACGTCGCCGCCTTTAACGCCGCCCTCAAGCGCGTGGCCGTTATCGCGAGCGCCAACCCCGCCGTCAAGTTCGAGATCGATGTCGAGAACGGGCAGATGGGCCTGTCCTCCATTTCCAATGACCAGGACCTTGCGCAGGAGACGATCGATGTCGAGGCCGAGGGCGAGTCGGGCACCATCGCCTTCAACTACCACTACATCTTCGGGTGCCTCAATGCCCTGTCCAAGGAGAAGGAGATCACGCTGGAGCTCAAGAGCTACTCGCAGGCGGGCATCTTCAAGTCCTACGACAAGATCAACTACCTGTACCTGGTCATGCCGGTCCGCATCTAGCGCTGCGCCATGACCATGTTCGCCCGTGATCTTTCCGTTGCGCATTACCGCAGCTTCGATAGCTATCGCCTTGCCTTGGACGAGGGCGTGACGATACTTGCGGGACCCAACGCGGCGGGAAAGACCAATCTCATAGAGGCGCTGCAGCTGCTGACGAGCGGCGCCTCGTTTAGGCATCCGACCGCCGCCGAGCTCGTCCATGATGGCGTGGGCTCGTGCAAGGTCGAGCTGAGGCTCGAGGGCGACGGCCGCGTGCTTGATATGGGATTGAGCGCGGAGGACGGTAAACGCTCGTTTAGCCGCAACGGCAAGAGATGCTCTGCCGCCGGTGTGCGCGGGGTTCTGCCGAGCGTGCTGTTTTGCCCCGACCATCTGGACATGGTTAAGCGAGGCGCCAGTGTGCGCCGCGCCGCCCTCGACGACTTTGGCATGCAACTGAGCGCACGCTATGCCGATCTTGCGAGCACCTATGGTCGCTGCGTGACCCAGCGTAACGCCTTGCTCAAGGAGGCCTGGTGCTGCCGCGAGATGCTCGGCGCGTGGAACGATTCGATTGCCCGCGCGGGCGCGGCTCTGCTCGTGCACCGGTTGGCCCTGCTCGACCGGCTGGCGGGCCATGTGCGTACTGCCTACGGGCAAGTGGCGTCCGGTGAGGCTGCCAACGTGACCTATACGTCCACGCTGGGGGATTTGCCCCAGGTCGGGGATCGCGAAGAGCTGAAGGGCTGGGCGTACGAGCGCATGCTGGCCGCCCTTGATGAACACGCCGACGAGGAAATTCGCCGCGGCGTGACGTTGGTGGGACCGCATCGCGACGAGATTGAGTTTACCGTGGCGGGTCGCTCCGCCCGTTCGTTTGCCAGCCAAGGCCAGCAGCGAACGTTGGTGCTGGCCTGGAAGGTGGCGGAGGTGGCCGTGGCTCGCGATGTCCTGGGCACCGCCCCACTGCTGCTTTTGGACGACGTGATGAGCGAGCTCGACGGCGAGCGTCGCGGTGCTTTCCTGCGGTTGATCGGCGATGATATCCAGACGGTCATAACCACGACCAACCTGGGGTATTTTACCGATGACCTGCTTGATCGAGCCAAGGTGGTGAGCATGGGTGAGACGTGCTAATTACGAGCGCGAGAGCGAAACGGTCGCCTTCAGTGGGTTTTTGAACGCAGAGCGTCAGCGCATCCTGGCGGCCGCGACGCCTGAGCGCCGCGCGCAGATGGAGGCTGCAGAGGAATCTCGTGCGGTCTATCGCGCCTGGAATGCGGTGTGCTCGGGCACGCGCGAGGGGCGCCATGTGACGGGCCTGCGCTACCTGCCCGAGTCCAATGAGCTGCTGGTGTACCTCGACTCGCCCTCGTGGACGCAGGAAATGACGCTGTTGCGCGAGATCATCCGCGCACGTATGGAGCGCGCCGGTGCACATGTGGACGGCCTGGTGTTCAAAACCACCGCGCCCGGTCACACGCCACCCGCTGCCAGGGAGCGCCTGCGCCCGGCGACGACCGAGCGCCCGCCGGCTCCGCACGCCGACCTCAGTGAGGCCGAGCGCACCGAGATTGAGCGCCAAGTGGCGCCCATCGAAGACCAAAAACTGCGCGAGGCCCTCGAGAATGCCATGAGAGCCAGTGCCGAGTGGGCCAAGGGCGTAGAAAGCAAAAAAGAGCCTTAAATCGCATCTGGTGGCCTTGTAGAGCCAAATACCCTCGTTCCCGAGGGTATTTTTTTACGATAAACTAGTAAGGCTGTACACATTTTCTTGACTGAAGGAGGACGTGTGGCAAACGAAAACGATTACGATGGCGGCGAGATTAAGATTCTCGAAGGTCTCGAGGCCGTTCGTAAGCGCCCGGGCATGTATATCGGCTCGACGAGCGCCAGCGGTCTGCATCACCTGGTGTGGGAGATCGTTGACAACTCCGTCGACGAGGCCATGGCCGGTTTCTGCACCGAGATCCAGGTGACGGTCCACGCCGACAACTCCATCACGGTCGTCGACAACGGGCGCGGCATCCCCGTCGACGAGCACCCTGTTAAAAAGATCCCGACGCTCGAGGTCGTCATGACGATCTTGCACGCCGGCGGTAAGTTCGATAACTCGGCCTATAAGGTTTCGGGCGGCCTGCACGGCGTTGGTATCTCCGTCGTCAACGCACTGTCCAAGCGCGTGGTCGTTCAGGTTCGTCGCGACGGCAACACCTACGAGATGGAGTTCTCGCGCGGCAAGACCGTTAAGAAGATGGAGGTCGTGGGCACCTCGGATTCGACGGGCACCACCGTCACCTTCTGGCCCGACGACGAGATCTTCGAGACATGCATCTACGATTTCGATACGCTGCACAACCGTCTGCAGGAGACGGCGTTCCTCAATAAGAACCTCAAAATCGTGCTGACCGACGAGCGCGAGTCTACTCCCCACGTGGAGGAGTTTTGCTACGAGGGTGGCATCATCGACTTCGTCAAGTTCCTTAACGAGGGCAAGGACGTCCCCGAGGCCTTTAAGGAGCCTATCTACATCGAGGGCAAATCGGACCCGGACGCACCTGTGGCCAAGATGGGCGAGGTTGAGGTTTCCCTGCAGTGGAATAGCGGCTACGGCGAGAACGTCATGTCGTTTGCCAACGACATCTACACCCCCGAGGGCGGCATGCACCTTGAGGGCTTCCGCACCGCGCTCACCCGCGTGATCAACGACTATGCGCGCAAGCAGAACCTGCTCAAGGAAAAAGACGCCAATCTGACCGGCGACGATGTGCGCGAGGGCCTTTCGGCCGTTATCTCGGTCAAGCTGCCCGATCCGCAGTTTGAGGGCCAGACCAAGGCCAAGCTCGGCAGCTCCTATATGCGCGCGCTGACGCTCAAGATCGTGACCGACGGCCTTGCCGATTACCTCGAGGAGCACCCTAAGCCCGCTCGCGAGATCGTCAAGAAGGCGCAGCAGGCCTGCAAGGCGCGCAATGCCGCCCGCAAGGCGCGCGAGGCGACCCGCCGCAAGAGCCTGCTCGAGACGGCGTCCCTGCCCGGTAAGCTCGCCGACTGCTCGGTGCGCGATGCCGAGCTGACCGAGCTCTTCATCGTAGAGGGCGACTCGGCAGGCGGTTCGGCCAAGGACGGCCGTCGCCGAGACATCCAGGCGATTCTGCCCCTGCGCGGCAAGATTTTGAACGTCGAGCGCGTTGGTGACCATCGCGCGTTCTCGAGTGACACCATCCAGTCGCTGATTACCGCGATCGGCTGCGGCGTCACGACGAGTGCCGGCGACGGCGGCGATTTCGATATCACCAAGGCGCGCTACCACAAGATCATCATCATGACCGATGCAGACGTCGACGGCGCGCATATCCGCATCCTGCTGCTGACGTTCTTCTACAAGTACATGCGTCCGCTGATCGATGCCGGCTACGTCTATGTTGCCTGCCCGCCCATCTTTGGCATTAAGGTGCGCAACAAGATCCACTACGTGTATCCCAACGGCCGCCAGCCCGAAGACGAGATCCTGCGCGATACCATCCAGAGTCTGGGCCTGAACCCCGATGATAACGACGAGGACGGCAAGGCCAAGGACGGCAAGATCACCAAAAAGCGCAAGGGCTATACCGTCCAGCGCTACAAGGGCCTGGGCGAGATGGACCCCAAACAGCTTGCCTCGACGACGATGGACCCAAAGACCCGCATTCTGCAGCGTGTGTCGATCGAGGACGCCGTGGTGGCGGACCGCGCCGTGCGCGAGCTGATGGGTTCCGAGGTCGGCTATCGCCGCGAGTACATCGAGAAGCATGCACATGATGCACGATTCCTTGACGCTTAAGAGGAGGTAACGTGGCAGACGATATCAACAATAACGAGGGTATGGACGAGGCCGGCGATGCCGGTATGCCCGATGATCTGAAGCGCCTGCTTGCCCGTGCTGAGCAGGGCGAGGACGGCGATCCGGACGCCTATAACCCCGATGCCGATGATGATGAGGAAGAGGACGACGACGGTGAGCTCGAGGAGAGCTTTGGCGAAGTCGATCGTGGCGCCTCGGCCGGCGAGGACATCAACGGCGGCCAGCTCCAGATTTCGGAGTTCGGTCGCGAGATGAAGCAGTCGTTCATCGAGTATTCGATGTCGGTTATCACAGCGCGTGCCCTGCCGGACGTGCGCGACGGCTTAAAGCCGGTACACCGCCGCATCCTGTACGCGATGAACGAGAGCGGCATCTACCCCAACCGCCCACACAAAAAGTCGGCCTGGACGGTCGGCGAAGTTATCGGTAAGTACCACCCGCACGGTGACTCTGCGGTCTACGAGGCCATGGTCCGCCTGGCGCAGTGGTTCTCCATGCGCACGCCGCTCATCGACGGTCACGGCAACTTCGGCAACATCGATGGCGACGGCGCGGCGGCCATGCGTTACACCGAGAGCCGCCTGGCCAAGCCCGCCATGGAACTGCTGCGTGACTTGCAGAAGGATACCGTCGACTGGCAGCCCAACTACGACGAATCGCTCGCCGAGCCCGTGGCACTGCCTGCGCGCTTCCCCAACCTGCTGGTCAACGGCAGCCAGGGCATCGCCGTCGGCATGGCCACCAACATCGCCCCGCATAACCTCACCGAGGCGATCGAGGCCACCTGCTACCTGATCGACAACCCCGACGCCACCGTCGACGAGCTCATGCAGATCATGCCCGGTCCGGACTTCCCCACCGGCGCCATCATCATGGGCAGCGCCGGCATTAAGCAGAGCTACGAGACCGGCCGCGGCTCCATTACCGTGCGTGCCAAGGCACATGTGGAGTCCACCAAGACCGGCCGCAGCCGCCTGGTCTTTACCGAGATTCCCTACATGGTCAACAAGGGCACCCTGCAGGAGAAGATCGCCCAACTCGTCAACGACAAGCGCATTGAGGGCATCTCGGATATGCGCGATGAGTCAAACCAGAAGGGCATCCGTCTGGTCATCGAGCTCAAGAAGGGCGTCATTCCGCAGGTCGTGCTCAACAACCTGTATAAGTACACCTCGCTGCAGACGACCTTTGGCGCCAACAACCTGGCACTCGTCAACGGCGTTCCCAAATGCCTGAGCCTGCGCGAGATGCTGCAGCACTACATCGACCACCAGGTCGACGTCGTCACCCGCCGCACCCGCTTCGACCTTAAGAAGGCCCAGGCCCGCGCGCATATCCTCGAGGGCTACCTGATGGCCCTTGACCATATCGACGAGGTCATCAGCATCATCCGCTCCTCGCAGACCGACTCCGAGGCCAGCAGCCGACTGATCGAACGCTTTGGCTTTACGCCCGAGCAGACCACGGCCATCCTCGAGATGAAGCTGCGCCGCCTGACCGGCCTGGAGCGCGACAAGATCCAAGAAGAGTTGGACGGCCTGCGCCGCGCCATCGCCTACTACGAGGACCTGCTGGCGCACGAGGAGAAGATTCTGGGCGTCATCAAGGAAGAGATGCGCGAGATCTCCAGGAAGTTTGGCGACAAGCGCCGTACCGAAATCAGCCAGGTTGAGAAGGACCTGGATGTCGAGGACCTCATCGCCGACGAGGATATGGTCGTGACCATCACCCACACCGGCTACGTTAAGCGTATCCCAGTGGCTGCCTACCGTGCCCAGAAGCGCGGCGGCAAGGGCGTATCGGGCGTCAACCTCAAAGAGGACGACGTTATCGACGAGATGTTCATCGCGTCCACGCACGAGTACGTGCTGTTCTTCTCGAGCAAGGGCAAGGTCTATCGCCTGAAGGTGCACGAGCTGCCGGTGGGTACGCGCCAGGCGCGCGGTACCGCGATCGTCAACCTGCTGCCCTTTGAGGACGGCGAGAAGATCGCGAGCGTCATCAGCTGCCGCGAGTTCCCGGCCGACGAGTACCTGATGTTTGCCACCAAGAGCGGCATGGTCAAGAAGACCGTGATGAGCGCATATGACCGCAGCCGTCGCGACGGCCTGATCGCTATCAACCTGCGTGACGACGACGCGCTGCTGAACGTGCGCCGCGTGCGCGAGGGCGACAAGATTATCCTGGCCACCACCGCGGGCAAGGCGATCATGTTCTCCGAGGAGCAGGTGCGCGCCACCGGCCGCGATACCAGCGGCGTTCGCGGTATCGGTCTGAAGGACGGCGTGAGCGTTCTGGGCATGGAAGTCACTAACGGCAACGGCGATCTATTCGTCATCACCGAGCGCGGCTACGGCAAGCGCACGCCGGTCGCGGACTACCCGGAGCAGAATCGCGGCGGTCAGGGCGTCTACACCATTCAAATGACCGAGCGTAAGGGTAACCTCGCGGCCATGAAGACGGTGGGCCCGCAGCACGAGCTGTTCATCGTGACGGAGGGCGCGACGGTCATTCGCGTCAAGACCGACGAAATCAGCCAGACTGGCCGCGCCACCCAGGGCGTCAAGATGATGACCGTCGACGACAACGACCGCATCTGCGCCGTAGCCCGCATGACGGCCGCCAAAGAGAAGCCCGAAGGCGAAGGTGCCGAGGCTGCAGTCGACACCGAAGAGGCTCCAGTCGACCTAGGCGACGGCAACGACATGCCGGAGGATCTCCTCGACGAGTAAGTAGTCCTTTCCGGCCAAAAACATCAGACCCCATATATCGGCAGTCGGCGCACTGCGCGCCGACCGCTTTTTTGAAAACCTTGGGACCCCATGGTCGCTGGGCTGGCGAGATGGTTTTGGTTTGTCGCGAGTTCCGCACGCAAAGAAGGCCACTTAATGTGGCCTTCGTCTTGCGCAGGACTGTCCGAGCAGCAAACCAAAACCATCTCGCCATCCCAGCGACCACCCCTCCCAAAGATTTTCAAAAAAGTTGTTGACGCGCGCGTAACGACTCGTCTAATATATCCCTTGCGCGATGGACCTGTAGCTCAGTTGGTTAGAGCGTCCGGCTGATAACCGGGAGGTCACAAGTTCGAATCTTGTCAGGTCCACCACTTTCTTTCGCAATAAACACCCCAGCGAGAGCCGAGTCGCCGCTGGGGTGTTTATTACTGTCTCCGTGGGGGTTTAGCTCAGCTGGGAGAGCGCGGGCTTTGCAAGCCTGAGGTCAGGGGTTCGATCCCCCTAACCTCCACCATGATGGACCTGTAGCTCAGTTGGTTAGAGCGTCCGGCTGATAACCGGGAGGTCACAAGTTCGAATCTTGTCAGGTCCACCATCAAAACTGTGAAGAGCCCTGAGGCGTTGCCTCGGGGCTTTTTTCTTGTCTGTGATAAATCTCATTTTGGTTTTGTGTGCTGTGCGAAAGATTGGGTAGTATAGCTATTCAATGCGGCGACCCTGCCGCGTGTTAACCGCTACGTACCGGAGGTGTTCCATGGTTCGTGTCGACATAGAGACCATCGTCATGGCCGCCGGTCCCGTGCCATCGCTTATCGTGCTTCGCGAGCGCTGCAGCAAATCGGACTCGCCCGCGCCGTTGCGTTCCCTTTCCATTCAGACTGGTTCGTTTGAGGCTGCTGCCATTAGCCGTGGCATCGATAGCGGCCGCGCCGAGCGCCCGATTACCCATGACCTGCTGCTCGATACCGTTGACGCCCTGGGCGCCAAGCTCGAGCGCATCGAGATCGTTCGCGCCGAGCCGCCGGTGTTCTACGCGACGATCGTCGTGCTGGCCGATGGCGAGGAGCGCAAGATCGATGCCCGCCCCAGCGATGCCATTGCCCTTGCCGTGCGCAGCAATGCTCCCATGTTTGTGGAGGATGACATCATGAATCGCCTGGGCACTGTTTCTACCCACGCCGAGGAAGTCGACGACGAGCAGGAGTTCGAGAAGTTCGACGAGTTCGTCCATACGCTCTCCCCTGATGATTTCTAAATGCGGGGCGGCCAGGTTGTGGAGCGTTCGCTGATGGCCGGCGGCATGTCGGCCGAGGCAGCGGCTATCGCGCGCGAGGCCCAGATGCGCTCTGAGGCTTCTGAGGCGGCGCGCATTGCCTATGTGACGCAGGCCCGCACGCTTCGCGAACGCCGCGGCTCGTTTATCAAGATGGTTGTCATCTCCGCCCTTGTCGCGGCAATCTGTTCACGCCTTCGTGGTACAGTTGGTGCGCTTGGGTTTTCGATCTCTACGGGCCTGGTGATCTGGGGTGTGGTCGACGCGGTAATGCTGACCAGTCAGATCAAGGTGCTCGACAAGCGCGCGATGGATATGATGCGCGCCCGCGACGCTGCCGCCAGGATCGCCGCCGAGGCACAGGAACTGTAACGACGCCGGACTCGATGGGAAGGTCTAAAGATGGCACAGGATATGCAGGACGCCGGTAACGTCTCCGCCGAGCTCGACGCCATGGTGTGCGATCTGATCGGCGCCTTCTTGGACGACCTGGCCGCGGGCGAGAACCCGGGCGTGGTCGTGGCGATCGAGGACGCTGCTTCCAACCGCTATCTGGCGGCGCTCGACGAGGATGGCGAAGAGGCGTGCCTCGAGGCGGCCACCAACTTTATCTCCGAGCACAAGATGGGTCTTAAGGACGAGGGCCTGGGCCGTATCGCCCGCTATGCCATCGGCTATACTGGCTGCGTCGAGATTGACGGCGGCTATCACGATGCTCTGCTCGTGAGCTTCTTCGAAACCACGCTCGAGAGTGGTTTTTCGGCATATGTGCTGTATGAGGGCATGGGCGCCGGCGATGGTTTTATGTGGAGCGACCCTGAACCTGCAGGTGAGGAAACCCCTCTTATCTAAAATCGCTAAAATAAACGAGTTTTCGGTAAAAGGCTCAATATTCCCGCTGAGCGTTGTATCGCTGGGCGGGCCGCATACGCGTGCCGTTTGTATATGGATAGAAGATAGGGGAACTACATGCGCGTAGACAATCTGAGGAACATCGCCATCATCGCCCACGTCGACCACGGCAAGACGACGATGGTCGACAAGCTCCTGCGTGCCACGGACGCTTTCCGTGCCAACCAGCAGGTCGAGGACCGCGTCCTGGACTCTAACGACCAGGAGCGCGAACGCGGCATTACGATTCTCGCCAAGAACATCTCTATCGAGTACAAGGACGTTAAGATCAACGTCATCGACACCCCGGGCCACGCCGACTTTGGCGGCGAGGTCGAGCGCGTGCTGCGTATGGCCGACGGCGCCCTGCTGCTGGTCGACGCCTTTGAGGGCCCCATGCCCCAGACCCGCTTCGTGCTGCGTCACGCTATCGACACCGGCCTCAAGATCATGATCGTCATCAACAAGATTGACCGTCCGGGTGCTAACCCCGAGAAGGCCTACAACGACTGCCTGGACCTTATGGCCGACCTGGGCGCCACCGACGACCAGCTTGAGTTCGCCATGGAGCACGTGGTCTACGCCAGCGCTATGAATGGCTTTGCCCGCCTTGATCCCAACGACGGCAATATGGACATGTATCCGCTGCTCGATATGATCATCGACGACATGCCCGCGCCCGAGGTTGACGAGAACGCCCCGCTGGCCATGCAATGCGTGACTATCGACCACTCCAACTTCGTTGGTCGTATCGGCATCGGCCGCGTGTACTCCGGCACCATCCACCAGGGCGACCAGATCCTGGTTGTCAAGAACGACGGCTCCAGCGCTACCGCCACCGTCAAGCAGCTCTTTACCTTCGACTACCTGGGCCGCACCGAGTGCCAGGAAGTCGGCGCCGGCGACATCGCCGCCGTCGTGGGCATCGACCGCACCGATATCGGCGATGTCTACACCGACCCCGAGAACCCCGTCGAGCTCGAGCCCATCGAGATCGACCCGCCGACCCTGTCCATCGTCTTCGAGGCTTCGACCTCCCCGCTCGTCGGCCGCGACGGCGACATCGTGGGCGCCCGTCAGCTTAAGGAGCGCCTGTTCAACGAGGCCGAGAACAACGTGACCATGAAGATCGAGGAGCTCGAGGACAAGAGCGGCGTCGAGGTCTCGGGCCGCGGCATCCTGCACCTGTCCGTCCTGATGGAGTCCATGCGCCGCGAGGGCTTTGAGTTCCAGGTCGGCCGTCCCCGCGTCCTGTTTAAGAAGGACGAGAACGGCAACAAGATGGAGCCTGTCGAGCAGGCCGTCGTCGAGTGCCCGGACGAGTACTCGGGCAAGGTCGTTGAGGTCTTCGGTACCTCCGGCGGCATCATGACGAGCATGGACACCTCGGGCATCGTGACGCACCTCGAGTTCAAGATCCCGACGCGCGGCATCATGGGTCTTAAGAACCGCATCATGAACGTCACTCACGGCGAGGGCGTGTTCTACCACACCTTCCTGGAGTACGGCCCCTACGCCGGCGAGATCGGCAACCGTCAGAACGGCGCCATGATCTCCATGACCACCGAGAAGGCCGTTGCCTACGCTCTGGGTACGCTGCAGGAGCGCGGCCAGCTGTTTGTTGAGCCGGGCACCGAGTGCTACGAGGGCATGATCGTGGGCGAGCGCAGCAAGGCCGGCGACATGGTCGTTAACATCGCCCGTACCAAGAACCTAGGCAACCAGCGTTCCTCGACCTCCGACATCTCCGTGCAGCTGGTGCCGCCCCGCACCTTCTCGCTGGAGGAGGCGCTGGAGTACATCGCCGACGACGAGCTGGTCGAGATCACCCCCAAGAACATTCGCCTGCGCAAGCGTCTGCTCAACGCCACCGACCGCAAGAAGGCTGCCGTCCGCGCCGGCCAGGTCAACAAATAAGCGCTGAGCTTTATAGCCGCCAATAAGAAAGGGCGTCGACCGCAATGGTCGGCGCCCTTTTTGGTGTAAGGGGGGCAGATTGGCTTGCACCACGGCGGAGGCGATGTCCTTTTCTAGGCTATTCCGGGTAAAGTTAGGTTGTTTAAACATATACAGGAATCATTGAAATACAACCGCTTTGATACAAAACTGTTAACAGGTAAATATCAACTGGTATTAAATTAAAAGACATCTTTACCTGCGGTTTACATGACTGGTATCTATAATGTATTTTATGCATTGTGGCATAGACGAACCGTCTTAGAAGTTGCTCCCCAATGGGTTCTTGCAATGCGCTAGGTGGGTTCTTGTTGATGTTGGGGTTTGTGTTCGATCCGACGATTCGCCGTATTCCACACTGTGTTGTAGGAATTAAGGGACAACTATGGACGCACACCGCTCACGGTCGCTGGGTATGGCGGCCCTGATCTTCATTTTAATTAGCCTCACCGCCGCAGTTTTTCACGGCGCAGCCCCCGTGCGCGCCGAGGATGCGACGACGCCGACGCCGATTGTGATTGATGAGAAGACGGCGGACGTTACGGTTGGGCTGTATGCCGATAAGGAACGTCAGCAGCCTCTCGGTAAAGAGAGCTCATCCTCGATTACGACAGCCGATACCATTTACGGTTCTATGGAAGCTCATTTTCGTGAGAATTGTGGGCCTACACCTGAAAGGCTTGAGACGATTTATACCTTTCCCGATTCGATTGCTGTGGAGAACAACAAGGGCGGTGTCTTATGGACGGACGATACCGAGAATGCACAAAGGATGGGAACTTGGTACATAAAGGATAACAAAGTCGTTTTTAATTACGATGCCAGCTATCTCAGCGATCATCCCTCTTCGCTCTATGTGCGGGTTTATTTTGAGTTTGAGCTTAAAGACAAAGATGTAGATGGCGGCAAAAAAGTCGAACTGAAATTTCCAGGCGTTGGCGAAGCTGTGCCAATCAAGATTCAAGATGGCGCAGTTGAGGGTAGTAAATCGGGTATCTTTTCTCAGGATAGCTGTACCGGAATTGCCAAGATAACTTGGACTATTAATCTGAATGTTAAGTCGCACGCAACTGACGTAAAACTGGTTGACAGCCTTGGCGAGTACCTGAAATTTGACCAAGACAGTTTCGAACTCGATGGCAAACCGCTTGAGTCGGATGTAAGTGCTGACGGGAAAAACGCATCACTGTCGCTGGGAAATCTTTCTCAGGGTGACCATATCGTTACGTACGAGACAACGATTACTACAAACCTGCCGCTCTCTAACGGCACACCCATGCAAGGCAAGAACGGTGTGCAAGCAACCTGGGGGAAGGCAAATCCCCAACAATCTCTTTCGATTGAAGGCGTCTCGAATTCATTTCAGTATGACATGATTAAAAAAGAGCCCGGTACCGGAACGCCGTCTGCCATTACTTGGAAGGTTGTGCTTAACAAAGGGTCGCTTAAGGCTGATATGACCGGCTATACCTTCACCGATACGCTCGATGGCAAACAAGCTTATGTTGGCAACTACACGGTCTACAAGGGTGAGAATGCTGACGAAACTAAAAAGATCGACGAGGGAACACCGGGTGAGTCGGAGGATTCATTTAGATATACGTTTAATCCAAAAGAGGAAGATCGGTATACGACCTATTGCATCGTCTATCAAACTAAGTTGAAAGATGAGAATTCCTACGAAAAGGTAGGCAACACGGCAAGCGTGAAAAAAGAAGGTTCAGATCAGCCCTCTGGAGAAAATACCGAATACTATACTCGCCCCTGGACGGGCAAGACCATTAGTAAAACACTGCTTAATCCGGATGAGGCATCTCGGACCGGAAAAGCAACTTGGCAATTACGCGTAGAGCTCCGTGATTACGTAAATGCGAAAAACCCAAAATCCGTTCTTATCAAAGATACCATGCTGGCGGCTTGGAGCCAGACTATGGGGCCGGATGTCACTGGCGGTCAATCGCATGTGGTTGCCATCGGGGATACCAAACTGGAGCAAGGCGTCGACTGGGACTTTGAGCGAGGCAAAGATCCGTCACAGAAGAGCAACAAGCATAACTGCAATATTCAAATAACCATTACGAATAAAGTCAAGGAAGCACTGGATAAGTCCCCTGAAGTGGTTATTACGTATAAAACGGTGACTGATGCACTTCCTGGTTGGTACTCTAACTTTGCCTCTGTTGATGGGTTTAGTGGCTATTCTGATTTCGTTTTTTACTATGTTGAAGGCGAAACGGAGCCTTCGGTCGAGAAAAGCGTAAAAATAAATGAAGACGGCTCGCAGGCACGGTGGGTTGAGGCGTTTGACTGGAAATCATTGGATGGTTCGAACGACAAAGGTGCGTGGATTGTCGACTGGACGGTCTATGCCAATCGAGTTAAGACGCCTGCCGATGAATCTTATGGCGCGGGCAAGCTTAATGGTAAAGATGTCGTTGTTAAAGATGAGCTTCCTGATGGAATGAGTTATATCCCCGGTTCGGCTAAATATTCTTTGTATTCAAATCCCTACGGGACGGCGGTGCCCGGTCACGAATGGGAACATGAGAGAGAAAAAACCGAGGCTTCGGGTGTCTTGCTGACGCCTACCGTTGATCGTCAAGAGGTTACGTTTTCGATTCCAACGGAAAAGTTGGGTAACAATACGGGCTATGTGAAGCTGACGTATGCAACTGCTGTCAAGAGGTCAGTGGTCGACACGTCAAAGAACCTCGGCGAGCTTACGAACTCGGCGAGTGCGAGCTCGGATAATAAGGAATTTAAGGCGGGCTCTGATACCGTACAGATCAAGAACGACGTATTGTCAAAGACCGGTACGTCGGTAAGTAATAGCAAACGAATTCACTACACGATTTTCGTTAATGAATCGGCATTAGACTTAAAGGTCGGAACCGACTACCTCGATCTGTTCGATGTGATGGATTCTAAGTGTACGTTTATTCCCTCGTCGCTTAACGTATCTGAGCGCGATAACGGCGATTGGCGTGTGCTGACAAAAGAAAAATACGGGACGGCTCTTGGCTCGATTGGCGAGGGTGCTGGAAAGCAGCAGCGATTGACGTTGAGGCTTCCCGATGAGAAATACCTGAAAGTCGAATATGAAGTTCTGTCCGGTGAGTCTGGTACAGTTTCCCTTTCCAACGAGGCACAGCTTGAAGGCGTTGCAGACGGGTATGTGAAACACGAGCGTGAATATGACATAGATGCCGGCGCATCGGGAGGCGGAACGGGGCACGGCATTGTGGTCCACAAAGTGGATGAAAAGGACGTTACCGCGCCGTTGGCTGACGCTACGTTCACACTCTATGCGATTGACATGGATAAGGCGCAGGGCAGTGCCGGCGTTGAGGGCGCAAAGACGTTTTTTTCTGACGGAACGACTGACCCTGACGGAAGTGTGACTTTTGGAACGAGTTCGGGAACGAGTTCGGACGCCATGGCTTCCTGCAAGCTTTACTGCCTCGAAGAGACGACGGCGCCTCCTGGATATCGCGCCGCCCAACCAACATGGATTCTGCTCAAGGGCAACGCGCCCGACGAGCAATACGAGCAAGCCATGAGCAGGGCGAAATCTCTGCTTGATGCCAATACGGAGATAACGTCAGATGCAGAGATTTGGGTGTATGACGCGCCCCTTGAAGGCAAAGCGACGATAAAAGCAAAGAAAGTGCTTAAAGGCGGAACCTTCAGGGAAGGTCAGTTCTCGTTCGCGCTCAAGGACGCCGAGGGCAAAGTGCTCCAGACGGTGACCAATAATGACAAGGGAAATGTCTCCTTTGACGTCAAGTACAACAAGGCGGGAATCTATACCTACACCATCTCCGAGGTCGAGCCTGAGGGTGCCGTCGACCATGTTAAAGATCACATCACCTATGACACGACCCCGCGCAAAGTCACGGTTGAGGTAACTAATGGCACGGACCAACTCAACGCCGTAGTTACCTATGGCGATGGCTCTCAGGATCCGCCGACCTTTACCAACAAGTATTCGACTACGCTACCTGAGGCGGGCGGGGCTGGTTTGACTATGACGTATTTAGCTGGTGCTTCGATGCTGTGTTTTGCCGCGACGTGGGTGCATGCTCGCCGCCATCGTGATCTTGATCGGAGTGGTCGTCGTGAGTAAAGTGCTCCGTCATATGTTGGCCGTCGTGGTGATGTCCATGGCCGTCGTCTTCGCTTTTGCGATCGCCCCTGGAACGGCCCGTGCTGCCGACACCGGAGCCATTACAGTGGACGGTACAGTCGCGACACGTTACGACGCGTACCAGCTCTTTTCGGCGACCGTTGTCGACGATGCCGATGCCGGCCAAAAGGTCGCAACTGATGTAGCGTGGACGAATGACACGGTTCGCCAAGCTGCCCTTCCCGTGTTTCATGATGCAGGGCTTGATAACTCGGCATCGGCGGCGCAAGAGACTGCCGAATGGATGAATGCCGACGGGCATATGACGACCGCGCTGACGGCAAAGCTTGCCCGCGCGATTTGCAATGCCGACGCAACTTCCGTGGCCCTTAACGCGGGCACGGCGGCCGAGTTGCCCTGCGGCTACTGGCTCATCGTCGCCGACGACGACGCCATCGCCCGGGGCGAGGCCGGCACCGCGCCGATCATGGCCCTGGTGGGCGGCAGCGCCGTCACCGTCAAGCCCAAGGCGGCGACGCCCAAGGTCCAAAAGCACGTGCTGGAGGACAGCACCGCCGCCTGGCAGAAGGCCGCCGACGCCACGGTCGCCGACGACCTGTACTGGCGCCTCTCTGCCACGGTCCCGGCGGGGCTCACGGCCTACGACACCTATACGGTGCGGTTCGTCGACACCATGAGCGCGGGGCTCGACCCCTCCAAGGTCGCCGCGAGCATGCGCGTGTACGCGGCGGCGGGCGCCGAGGGCGGCTTCGACGCCGTCGCATGTGAGGGCGGTAACGCCAGCTCGACGCCGGTTAAAGGGTGGGCGGACATTACTTCACAGTGCAAGGTCTCGGTCGAGGGGTGCTCCTTCACCGTGCGTACCGGCGACCTGATCGCCGCGCTCGGCGGGGCCGACGCCTTCATCGCGGGCGCCCGCGCGGTCGCCGTGTACAACGCTCCGCTCAACAGCGCGTGCAACCACGGCATCGCGAAGGGCAACCCCAACGAGGTCTACCTGCGCACCCGCGCTCTCCCCTCGCCGACCAGTCCGGCGACGCCGGCTTCACCCGCACGCCGAGCGATGACGCGTGCGCCTACACCTGGGGACTCAGTCTGATCAAGCGCTCAAGCTCGGACGATAAGCCGCTCGCGGGCGCCAAGCTGCGCATTATCGATGACCGCGGGCACATTCTAACGACTGACGGCTCGTGGTCGACGGATGCCGACGCGTGCGTCACCACGGGCGCGGATGGCCATGTGGAATTGAGCGGTGTGGACGCAGGTGTCTACACCGTCGAGGAGGTCGCGGCTCCCAAGGGTTACACCGCCTTTGAGGGCAAACGTACGGTGACGGTTACGGCCGAGGGCCTGGACGTTAAACAGGTGGCGGCCGCGAAGCCCAAGGTGACTGTATCGGCCGAAAGCCCTCTGCGGGTTGATGCCGCCGATGCCGGGACGGGTTTAATTGAACTGTCGGTGCTCAACACCCCAAGTAGAGAAGCAAGTCGAGGCTTTATGCCCTCGACGGGAGATAGAACGTTGGTGCTGGTGGCGGTTTTGGCTGCCGTCGGAGTGGCGGCTATTGTTGTCGCGCTCGTCATCAAGCGGGGAGGAGGTCGCCGTGAAAAATAATTGCCTTCCATGCTCACTGGCGTACTGCCTCCGTAATGAGTGACGCGCAGGTCTACCGACCTGATGATCATTGGTTTTGAAAAAGTTACTAGAGAACCCTCCAAGAAAAGCGGGGCACCCGGTCGATGCGATCGGGTGCCCCGCTTCGGTTGTTAGTGCAAAGTAACCTGACCCTTTTGCGCCACCACAAAGGTGCCTGGCCCCTTTGTGGTGGTTGGCGGCTAAGCGGTGGGGAGTTCTGACGTGTTAGCCGGCTGCTGCGGCTTGAGGTGGGCGTTGCGCCAGATGATCTGGATGATGTAGCCGAGCATAAAGACAAAGGCCACGCCGCTGATGAAGCCGCCTACGAGGGGAAGCCCCGTGAGGGCGCCGGCGATCACGCCGCCGATGGCTGCCATGGCGTAGCAGTTTTGGCTGTGTCCGACCATGCGGGCGATCGCGCACCCCGCAAAGGCACTCGACACCAATGCGATGCCGATAACGCCGCACAAGAGGGTTCCGGCAAGCGACAGACCAGCGATAGAGATAATCAGCAGTAGGACGGCGGGGGCGATAGCAATCGTAGCCAGAAGACCGCTCACCCACAGAGGCGTGGGGTGCTGGTGGAGCATGCCGGCGGCGCCGGCGGTCGCGCGCGGAAAGACGAGCTCGAGCAGCAGAGCGACAAAGCAGGTCGAGAGTGCCGCGGCGACGATGCCGCCGATGACATCGTTAACGGTGGAAGTATCCTCGTTCTCGGTGCGGTCGATCTTGAGCGCGCCGACCTCGGCTCCCGCGGCGCGCTCGGGGTCCTCGGAGACGTGCGCGTTCACGGTGCCGGTGATGTGGGCGTTCTTGCCCAGGATGAGCTTGTCGGCCCAAACCTCGACATCGCCCTCGACGGTGCCATCGATGGTCACCGTATCGCCCGCAAGCGCTGCCGACTTGGTGGAGCCGCGCAGGGCAACCGTCTCGCCTATCGCATAGAAACAGTTGGCGGTGCTGTCGGAATTGAGCACGACATGCTGACCGGCTACCGTCACACTGCCATCAACCGTGGTCTTGGCAACGTCGATGGTGCGCGCCGCAAGACGAATGGCGCCGCCCACCGTGCAGTCGCGGATCGAGAGAGTATCGCCCGCGGCGATGATATCGCGGTCGATGGACGTGTCGTCCAAGTTGAGGGCCTGACCTACCCAGTACAGGTCACCTTCGACGCCGGACGGATTGGCGTCATTGTCGGTCGCAAGTACGTTGCCTGCGGTGTCCGTGTCGGCGAACGACGCCGTGGGAAGCACGGTGATCGCCAGCGCGATGAGCGCGAATGCCATAAGCAGGCAGCGACGCATCTTGTGTGACGGTGCCGCCGCGGTTTGATTGAAAGCCATGGTTGATCCTTTTGTTAGGTGTTCGGCATATATCTAACAGGGTACCCAACGCGTGGGCGCTCTAAAAGAACCTCTCGGTTGCATTTCGAAGGGTCGTGCCGTGCTGTCTACTTTTTACGGTGCAAGAAGCGCGCGATGTCTTCTTCGGTGGGGCTTTTGATGTCAAAGCGCAGCGAGAGCCAGCGCAGACCCATGGTCACGACAACGCATACGATCAGCGCGGCGACATTGCTCATGATGCCGCTCATAACGAGACACACGTAGCTTGTCGATCCGGCGATGGCGGCGATGGCATAAAAGTTAGTACGTTGGAAAATGCCCGGAACAACGCCCATAAAGCCGTCGCGCAGCATACCGCCGCCCACCGCGGTAAAAAAGCCCATCATGATGCATACGGCAGGTGCAAATCCGTAGACCAGCGCCTTGTCCGCGCCGGTTGCGGCATAGATGCCGACCGAGATGATGTCGAGCAGGGGAATGAGTTTTTCGGGCTTGTCGACGATTGCCGGAAAGATATAGATGATGGCCGCCGTGGCGATGGAGAGCGGCAGCGCCATCGGCTGGTTGAGGATGTAGACGTTGCCCACCTGCAGCGTCATGTCGCGCAAGAGACCGCCGCCTAGACCGCAGACCACCGCGAGCGCGACCGCGCCCACCAGGTCGAGCTTGTGCTCGCGCGCAACCAGTACACCCGAGATTGATGCGGCGACAACGGCGAACATCTCGAGCCAAAACGGAATAGCGACCATGGCATCCGAGGCATGTGAGGTAATGGTCATAGCGGCGACGACGGGCAAGATGGGGTCCTTTTGGTTGCGGGTTTAGACAAATGCTCGTACATAGTACATGGTTGGCGGGCGTGGCGACCCTATTGCTCGGTAAACGGTCGGGACTGGTTGGGGGCATGGCGTTGCTGGAATGCCAGGGGTCCAGAACATGTACGTCACCCTCCAAAAACGACATTTTCCGACATCTTTGGAGGCTGACGTACATGTTTGGATTGAGCTCACAGCATGAGTGAGTTGATTTACTCACATCCGGTATATTTCCCCACTTCAACGGACATAAGAGTTGGATACCGGCTCAGAGCGAGAGGCCCTCAATGGATACCCCTGTTCTCATTTCGCATAAAACCGCATGGCTTGTCCATCATGCACCCCAGAATTTGGTTCAGTCTCTTGCGCGGCACGACTACCAGATAGGCGCACAAGGCATCTCCACCCAGCAACGTGTTGCGCGCATACGACAGGCCCTTACCGACTGCGGCATTCCGTCCGATATGCTTAAGACTATCGATATCGCGGTTGTATTCGAATTTGAGCGAATTCGTACCAAAGGCGTCGTTTGCCACATTCTTGGACAAAATCTTCCCTACGAGCATATTAACGAGTTGACGCCCGGAATCTTCATCACCGACGAAGCCTTCACCTTCGTGCTCGCTGCCGAGTGGATGGATAGGATCGAATATCTCGAATATGGCTATGAAGTTTGCGCCGATTATCGCATGAGGCTCAATCCCGCCGACCCTTATACCGAGCAACCAGCCACCACCTCCAAGGATGAAATAACCGAACTGCTCGATCGGCACCCCGGCAAACCCGGTGCCACACGTGCACGGCTCGCGCTCAGGCACATCTACGATCACTCGGCCTCGCCTATGGAGACCGCTTCGGCAATCGCCCTCTCGCTCCCAACAAGCGAAGGCGGCGTTGGCATCCGAGGTATCGAACTCAACAAACCGCTCGAGATCCCTCAACGTCTCTGGCATTGCGCCAAAGCTCGAACACTCAAAATCGATGCGCTCGTGACCTATAAACGCAGGGAGCTCGGTATCGAATATAAGGGCGGTTTTCACGATGAGCTCGAGCGCAAGGGAGCAGATGCGGAGCGAGAGGCCGTTCTCTCCCAAATGGGATATCGAATCGTTACGCTCACTTCGGCTCAGTTCGGCAGCCAGCTCGCCTTTCACCGCGCCATGAACAACATTCGCGAAGCACTCGGCATGCCTCGATGCACCGATACCGAGTACCAACGAAAGCAAAATGAACTGCGCAAGGCATTTATCCGCAACTGGAAGAGCGTACAAGGCGAAGAGACGCTTATCGAGTAGCGTCGCTCCCACGAGCCCGATCCAAACGTGTACGTCAGCCTCCAAAGATGTCGAAAAATGTCGTTTTTGGAGGCTGACGTACACGTTTGGGGAAGCGCGGGATCGAGATGTATTTCGATAACAAAAAAGCTCCCATTCTTGGGAGCTTTCTCAATCAAAATGGCGGAGGAGGAGGGATTCGAACCCTCGTGACCTTATACAGGCCAAACGGTTTTCGAGACCGCCGCATTCAACCACTCTGCCACCCCTCCGCGTGGGGTAAAAACAAAGCAGGCTCGAAGGCCTGCTTTGGAATTAACTGGCGGAGAGTCAGGGATTTGAACCCTGGAGACGCTTTTGACGCCTACACGATTTCCAATCGTGCTCCTTCGGCCACTCGGACAACTCTCCGTTAAATGCGAAAGTTAGTATACACGAGGAATCGCAAGGTGCAAGCCGAAAACTTAGCATTTTTTAAAACGCTTGGCCGCACTTGGCGTTGCAGTGGGGTTTGAGGTGCCAAAAAACGGCTTCCGACCAGCGTGGTTGATCAACTCAATTGTTCAAAAGGGGTATTCATAAGCGACTTGGCAATGAATTTAAAAATCTTTGGTTGGTGCTGTGCGCCACTGGTATGCATTTTGCGACCACAGCCTTGTGCCCATCGACCTGCGGCTTGGCTCAGCTTGTCCCCGCGGCATCGTATCTTGTCCACAAATCCGTCAAGCTCTTGGTCGGCATTTGGTTGGAATGCGCATGAAACGTCGTGCGAGTATGGACATATGTGGAGGTCATGAGGTTGTAGCTGCATATTCTTGCGGCCTGGGAGGTTGAAAGATATTATTACTAAGTCTTTTCCTGCTTCAGGCGCACCTTCACGACCTGAAGCCACATTTGCCCAGAGGAGGTGACAATATGAAGGCTTATGAACTGCTGTTCTTTGTTGACCCGTCGCTCGACCCCGAGACTCGTCTCGCTGTTATGAAGCGTATCGATACCACGATCGCTGAGGGCGCTGGCAAGGTCGACTCCGTTGACGAGTGGGGCAAGCGCAAGCTCGCCTACGAGATCAACGACCTCACCGATGGTGACTACACCCTCATCAACTTCCACGCAGATCCTACCCAGATCGCCGAGCTTGATCGCGTCCTGCGCATCACCGACGCTGTGGTCCGCCACATGATCGTCCGTCGCGACGACCAGGAGTAAGACTGTCGTTTTGGACTGGGCTTGTGCCCCAAGAGGAAGTAGTGAGTTATGAGCATCAATCGAGTGAACATCACCGGTAACCTCACCCGCGATCCCGAGCTGCGCGCCACCGCCGGCGGAACCCAGGTTCTGTCCTTTGGCGTCGCCGTGAACGATCGTCGCCGCAACGCGCAGACTGGCGAGTGGGAGGACTATCCCAACTTTGTCGACTGCACCATGTTCGGCACCCGCGCCGAGGCCGTGAGCCGTTTCCTGGCAAAGGGAAACAAGGTCGCGATCGAGGGCAAGCTGCGCTACAGCTCTTGGGAGCGCGACGGCCAGCGCCGGAGCAAGCTTGAGGTCATCGTCGATGAGATCGAGTTTATGAGCTCCCGTGGTGGCCAGGGTGGCTACGATCAGGGCGGTTACGCCCCCGCAGCTCCCGCGCCCGCAGCACGTCCTGCCGCACCGGTGGCTACGCCGCCCGCGGTCGACGTCTACGATGAGGACATCCCGTTCTAAGGGTTGTTCACCTATTTTTGAGTGAGAGGCGGCTTCGGTTCGCCGAAGTTGCCAAATGAAAGGTATTTTGACATGGCTAATGATTTTTCTGCACGTCAGCCGCGTCGTAAGTACTGCCAGTTCTGCAAGGAGAACACTGAGTTCATCGACTATAAGGACACTCAGCTTCTCCGTAAGTACATGACCGACCGTGGCAAGATCAAGCCCCGTCGCGTCACTGGCGCTTGCACGCAGCATCAGCATGACATCGCCAACGCCATCAAGCGCGCCCGCGAGATGGCTCTCCTGCCGTACACCGTCCCCGTGGTTTCCTCTCGTGGCAACCGCGACCGCGGCTAAGAAGGGAGACGCATCATGAAGGTTATTCTTCTCGATGAGATCAAGGGCAAGGGCGGCGAGGGTGACGTCGTAGAGGTCGCTCAGGGTTACGCTGAGAACTTCCTGTTCCCCAAGAAGCTCGCTGTTGCCGCCACCAAGGGCAACCTCAAGCAGCTTGACGAGCGTCGCAACAACATCGCCAAGCGCGAGGCCGTCCGTCTGGCTACTGCCAACGAGACCAAGGCTGCCTTCGAGGGCAAGACGGTCACCGTTGACGTCAAGGTCGGCGACGAGGGCATCCTCTTTGGCTCCGTTACCGCCGCTATGATCGCTGACGCCATCAAGGCTCAGCTCGGTATGGACATCGACCGCAAGCGCGTCGAGCTCGGTAAGCCCATCAAGGTTGCCGGTGCCCACACCGTTGCCATCTCGCTGTACCGCGAGATCAAGGCCGAGGTTGTCGTTCTCGTCGGCGTTACCGCCGAGGAGCTCGCTGCCGAGGCTGAGGTCGAGGATGCCGCTGAGGTCGCCGAGGCCGAGACCGCCGAGGTCGAGACTGAGGCTGCTGCCGAGTAGCATTTGCTGCAACGCAACAATCTTGTTCTAAGAAGGGCGCTCTGGGAAACCAGGGCGCCCTTTTGTTTTTTGCGCTGAGTGAGTGTCATGGTGGACGTTGCGTCGAAGTCCTATATACAGGACCGTTCATCCGTTTGGTTCGGTGATGATTGGCGGCGCGCGGCGCGTTTTGGGACCGTGGCTGATACTATGGATGCTCGCAAGCGATATGAATGAGGATGCTCATGGCATATGACGATAGGGAGACCGGGCTGACGGTTGAGGACCGCGGCTCAAAGTTGGGTCTTCCCCAAAACCAAGATGCAGAGGCCAATGTACTGGCCGCTATGCTGCTATCGCCCGAGGTGGTCGAAGAAGCCCAGGTCGAGCTGCAGCCCGATGACTTCTACCGGCCCATTCATAAGACCATCTATACCGCGATGGTCGATATGTACAACAGCCGCATTCCCATCGACTCCATCTCGCTGATCGATTACCTACGAAGCATCAACAAGCTCGATGCCGTGGGCGGCGAAGCGTACATTTTGGAGTTGATGGGTCAGACCCTGTCGCTCGTCAACTGGCAGCACCATGCCGCCATCGTTCGCCGCGATTCGATGCTGCGTGAGCTGATCGGCGCCACCAACGAGATCAACGCGCTGGCATATAACGCCCCCACCGACACCAAAGAGGTTGTCGAGCTGGCCGAGAGCAAGCTGCTCAAGGTTACGGCGCGCGAGGTCAAGTCGAGCTACAAGACGCTGACCGAGTTTATGGTCGAGGCCTATAACGAGGCCGAGGAAGTGTGCCAGGCCGGTGGTCAGGCGGCGGGCGTGCCCACGGGCTTTCCGTCACTCGACCGCATGCTCATGGGTTTTCGCGAGGGCCAGCTCATCATCATCGGCGCCCGTCCTGCTGTAGGTAAGACGTCGTTCGCTCTGAACCTGGCGCTCAACGCTGCCGCTGCTGGTTATACCGTCGGCTTCTTCTCGCTGGAGATGTCGGGCAAGGAAATTGCCCAGCGTCTGATTTGCGCCTACGCCATGATCTCGATCAGTGACTTCCGCATGGGCCGCATTAGCCCCGAGCAGTGGGCCAATATCAACGAGGCCACGCAGACCTTGTCCAAGCTCGATATTCTGATTGACGATACGCCCGGCACCACAGTGACCGAGATTCGCGCCAAGAGCCGCCGCATGCTCCATAACAAGGAGAAGGCAATCATCATCCTGGACTACCTGCAGCTGGTGAGTCCTCCGCCGGGACGCCGCTCCGAGAGCCGTACCGTCGAGGTTTCGGAGATGTCGCGTGGTCTGAAGATCATGGCCAAGGAGCTCAAGATCCCGCTCATCGCGCTGTCACAGCTCTCGCGTCAGGTCGAATCCCGTACCGGCAAGCGCCCGCAGCTTTCCGACCTTCGTGAATCGGGCTCTATCGAGCAGGACGCCGATATCGTTATGTTCTTGGACCGCTCCGCCGACGAGGCCGAAGCCTCGCGCGACGATCGACCCGACGAGGGCGTTACACGTATCGTCGTGGCCAAGAACCGTTCGGGCCCGATCGGCGACGTCGACCTGATGTTCCTGCCGGCATCCACCAAGTTTTATGAGCTTGATGGGGCACACGCCGAGGAGTAGGACAGGCGCCCGTTGCACGGGTATACTGGGAATGTTTTGTGCTTCTGCGTGCCGGCATGGCGCGTAGACAGGCCATGAATGTAAGGAGTAAACATGCCGTCAACCGTTTTGGTCGGTGCCCAGTGGGGCGATGAGGGCAAGGGTAAGATTTGCGACCTGGTCGCCGGCGACTTCGATGCCGTCGTGCGCTACTCGGGCGGCAACAACGCCGGTCACACCATCGTCGTCAACGGCAAGAAGTACGGCCTGCACCAGGTGCCTTCCGGCATCATGTATTCCGACCACGTGTCGGTGATCGGTAACGGCTGCGTCGTCAACCCCAAGGTTGTCCTTGAGGAGATCGACATGTTCGAGGCCGACGGCATCACCACCAAGAACCTCAAGATCAGCGGCAACGCGCATGTCATCATGCCGTACCACATTGATCTGGATGGCGCCTTTGAGCAGAAGCTCGGCAAGAAGAACATCGGTACCACCAAGCGCGGTATCGGTCCGTGCTATCAGGACAAGATGGCCCGCATTGGTCTGCGCATGCAGGACATGCTGGACGAGACGCTGTTCCGCGACAAGCTGGAGACCGCTCTCGCCCGCGTGAACCCCGAGCTCGAGCTCATCTACAATCTGCCCACCTACACCGTGGACCAGATTTGCGACGAGTACCTGCCGATGGCCGAGCGCCTGCGTCCCTACATCACCGAGACGAGTCTGCTGCTCAACAACATGATTGACGAGGGCAAGGACCTGCTGTTTGAGGGCGCCCAGGCGACGCTGCTCGACATCGACCACGGTACCTATCCGTACGTGACGTCTTCCAACTGCACCGCCGGCGGCGCCATCACCGGCTCCGGCGTCGGTATGAAGAACGTCGACCGCGTACTGGGCGTCATGAAGGCCTATATCACCCGCGTCGGTTCGGGCCCCATGCCCACCGAGCTTTCCTATGAGTCCGAGGCCGGTCACACGCTGACCGAGGAGGGCTACGAGTACGGCGTGACCACCGGTCGCCGTCGTCGCTGCGGCTGGTTCGACGGCCCCATCGCCAACTACGCCTCGCGCGTCAACGGCCTCACCGATATCGCCATGACCAAGCTCGACGTGCTTTCGGCTTTCAACACCATCAAGGTGTGCGTGGCCTACGACGTCGATGGTGAGCGCTATACCAGCGTGCCCGAGCATCAGGTTCGCTTTGAGCACGCCAAGCCCATCTACGAGGAGCTTCCTGGCTGGAAGTGCGATATCACCGGCTGCCGCAGCTTTGAGGAGCTGCCGCAGGAGGCTCAGGACTACGTGGCGTTTATCGAGGATTTGGCACACACCCGCGTGACGTTCATTGGCGTTGGCGCTGGTCGCGAGCAGATCATCAACCGATTCTGGAAGTAATCGGGACTATTTGGTTATTGCGATATACCCCTTTGCAGCCCGGACGGGCGGCCGAGGGGTATATTTGCTTGCAAAGGGCTCGCGCGGAGCGGGCCGTTCATCCATAGAGGAGGCACCCTTGAAGGCGGACACTCAAACCATCGACATCCTGTTGTTGGGCAGCGGCGGCCGTGAGCATGCTTTGGCAGCTAAGCTCGCAGCATCACCGCGCGCCGGCAAGCTCTACATCGCGCCGGGTAACGGCGGCACCGCGAGCTGCGGCGAGAACGTTGTTCTCGACGACTGCGATCCTGCGGCCGTGGCGGCGTTTGCGCAGAGCCACGGATGCGGACTCGTGGTAATTGGCCCCGAGGCTCCGCTCGTGGCGGGCGTGGCCGACGCCGTGCGCGCGGCGGGTATTCCCTGCTTTGGCCCGGGTGCCGAGGGCGCCCAGATGGAGGGCTCCAAGCTGTTCTCCAAGCAGCTCATGGAGCGTGCGGGCATTCCGACGGCAGCCTATGGTTCGTTTACCGACGAGGCTTCGGCTCTCGCCTACGTGCGCGAGCAGGGCGCCCCGCTGGTCGTGAAGGCCGACGGCCTTGCCGCGGGCAAGGGCGTTATCGTGGCGACCGAACTTGAGCAGGCCGAGGAGGCCGTGCGCGAGTGCTTTGGCGGCACCTTTGGCGATGCCGGCAATACCGTGGTCATCGAGGAGATGCTCGTTGGTCCCGAGTGCTCGCTGCTGGCCTTTACCGACGGCAAGACCGTGCGCCCCATGGCCACCTCGCAGGACCACAAGCGTGCGCTCGAGGGCGACAAGGGCCCCAACACCGGTGGCATGGGCGTCTACAGCCCGGTGCCCATCGTGACCGATGAGGAGCACGCCACCATGGTGAAGGTCATGGAGCAGACCGTGGCCGAGCTCGCTGCCGAGGGTATCGACTACCGCGGCTGCCTGTACGGCGGCTTTATGCTCACGCCTGCCGGCCCCAAGGTGCTGGAGTTCAATGCCCGCTTTGGCGACCCCGAGACGCAGGTCGTTCTGCCGCGCCTTAAGAACGACCTGGTCGAGGTCATGTTGGCTTGTGCCAACTGCGAGCTCGACCAGATTGAACTCGACTGGCGTGACGAGTGGGCCGTGGCCGTTGTCCTGACGAGTGCGGGTTATCCCGGCAGCTACGAGAAAGGCAAGGTCATTACCGGTATCGCCGATGCCGAGGCCATGGAGAACGTGACCGTGTACCACGCGGGCACTGCCGTGGTGGACGGCCAGCTCGTGACCAATGGTGGCCGCGTGCTTGCCGTGACCGCTCTGGGCGACACGTTCGAGAACGCTCGCAACCTTGCCTACGAGGCCTGCGAGAAGATTGATTTTGAGGGCAAGACCCTGCGTCACGATATCGGCCTGCGCGCGCTGCGCGGCCGCGACGCCTGGGATGCCTAAAATCCGAGAGGAATGAGACGGATGGACGAGAAGAACGAAGAGCTCGTGGACGCGCAGATCGTCGAAGAGGACAGCCGCATGTATGGGCACGCCGAGGGCGAGCCTGGTGGCGAGGTCGCTGACGAGCCGGCGCTGGTGCTGGGCGACGACGACCCGCACGATGCCGAGCTGCACGAGAAGATTCTTTCGGAGGAGTGCGCCTGGAAGGGCAAGATCCTCGACGTCCACCGTCTTGAGGTTGAGCTGCCCAACGGTCACCGCAGCGCCCGCGATATCGTTCGCCATCCGGGTGCGGCGGCCGTTGTGGCACTGACCGAGAGCGGCAAGATCGTACTGGTGCGTCAGTACCGCACCGCCATCGACCGCGTGACGGTCGAGATTCCCGCCGGCAAGCTCGATCCGGGCGAGGACCCGCTCGATTGCGCCAAGCGCGAACTGCACGAGGAGACGGGCTTTAGGGCTGGTCGTATTCGCTTTTTGACGTCGATTGTCACGTCCTGCGGTTTTTGCGATGAGATTATCCACATCTACTTGGCTACCAAGCTCGAGTTTGATGCGCCCAACCCCGATGATGACGAGTTTGTCAACGTGGACCTGGTGCCGCTGCACGAGCTGATCGACGCCGTACTCGACGGCAAGATCGAAGACGCCAAGACCGTCGTAGGCGCTTTGGCTTGCGATAGCGTCGCGCACCGCCTTGGGGGCACGGAGCTCTAGCTTACGCGGTTTTACCAAACCGCGTAACGAGTCGACGCTGCAAACGCCCCTAAGCGGCAATCTGCCTTTCAATCGTCGCTCGCGTACCGAAGTACGCGTCGCTCCTCTTTCAAGGCACCTTGCTCGCTTAGGGACGTTTTCGCTGACGTTGCTAGAACATCGGCGTTATGTTTGTTGGGACGCTTTGTTTTCAGCCCGACCGGCTCAACCGGATTTATCACGCTATTTATTTTTCTCCGAGGACTGCATGTTTAAGAGGTTTCTTTCGTATTACGAGCCCCAGATGGGGCTTTTTGTTGCTGATACTGTTTGTGCTCTGGTGCTTGCCGCCATTGACCTGGCGTTTCCTATTATTCTGCGCAATCTGACCGGTGGGCTGTTTACCCAGGGTCAGGCTGCCATTATGCAGGCGCTCGGTATTATTGCGGTGGGCTTGGTGTTGATGTACACCGTCCGCTGCGCCTGCCGCTACTTTGTGAGCTATTGGGGTCACGTGATGGGCGCACGCATGGAGTCCAAGATGCGCGAGGACCTGTTCGACCAGTATGAGCGCTTTAGCTTTGCGTACTTCGACCACAACAGCTCGGGCGACATGATGAGCCGCGTGGTCAACGACCTGTTCGATATCTGCGAGGCGGCGCACCACGTGCCCGAGTGGATCATCATCTGCGGCATCGAGATCATCGGCTCGTTTGTGATCCTCTTTACCATCGCCCCGGTGCTGGCGCTTGCCATGGCCGTGGTGACGGCGGCGTTTGCGGTCATCATGTTTTGGCAGAACATGCGCATGCGCGAGGTCTTTAGCGACAACCGCAAAAAGATCAGCGGCATCAATGCACAGCTGCAGGATTCGCTGGCGGGCATGCGCGTGGTCAAGAGCTTTGCCAATGAGGAGACCGAACGTTTCAAGTTCCGCGCCTCCAACAATCGCTACCTTTCGTCCAAGGAGAACATGTATCACGCCATGGGCGTCTACACTGCGACGTATGGCCTGCTCTCGGGCGTGCTGTACGTGATCGTGGTGCTGCTGGGCGGCTGGCTGGTCGCCCAGGGACAGCTGCAGGCGGTCGATATGGCGACCTTCGCGCTCTACATTTCGCTGTTCTGCACGCCGCTCGAGACACTCGTCAATTCGGCCGAAACGTATCAGAAGGCTATCGCCGGCTTTAAGCGTATGGACGAGGTGCTCTCGACCGCGCCGGATATCCAGGACAAGCCGGGCGCCACGGATCTGCAGGTGACTGCCGGCGCCGTGGAGTATCACGACGTGTGCTTTAACTACGAGGATGTTGAGCTGGGCGAGGGCGATGCCGACGAGCGTCCCGTTATCGACCATATGGACCTGTCCATCAAGCCCGGGCAGACCATCGCTTTGGTTGGCCCTTCGGGCGGTGGCAAGTCCACGACCTGTTCGCTGCTGCCGCGCTTTTACGACGTGGCTGCCGGATCCATTAGCATCGACGGCCAAGATGTGCGTGACGTGACGCAGCATAGCCTGCGTCGTGCCATCGGCCTGGTGCAGCAGGATGTCTATCTGTTTGACGGTACGATTGGCGAGAACATCGCCTACGGCAAGCCGGGCGCTACGGCAGGAGAGATCGCCGAGGCCGCCCGTCGCGCCAACATCGATGCCTTTATCGAGTCGCTTCCACAGGGCTATGACACGGTCGTGGGCGAGCGCGGCAGCCGTCTTTCGGGCGGACAGAAGCAGCGCGTTGCCATCGCGCGCGTGTTTCTCAAGAACCCCAAGATCCTGATTTTGGACGAGGCGACGAGTGCTTTGGATAACGAGAGCGAGGAGGCGGTCCAGGAGTCGCTCGAAGAGCTGGCACGCGGCCGTACCACAATCATCATCGCCCACCGCCTCTCGACTATTAAGCATGCTGACGAGATTGCGACCGTTGAGCATGGTCGCGTTGTGGAACGTGGCACGCACGAGGAGCTTCTCGCCCGTGGCGGCACCTATGCCCGTTACTATCGAATGCAGTTCGAAGGTGCGCGTGCGCACGAGCTCGACTGATTGATATGACAGGAAGTTTATGGCTGACAAGAACCCTTTGACTCCGGAAGAAGTGACGGAGTTATTCTCCGAAATCGATGCATCCGGTGTCTTGGATCCCACGCTTGCCAAAAAGCGAACCGAGCGCATGCGTGAGAAGGAGGCTGCGGCCAAGCGCGGTGACAAAGCGGCGCTAGCGCAGCTGCGCAGCGAGGACCGCGCGAGCCAGGCAAAACATATCGACCCGCTGTCCGAGGACGATCCTTCGGGCTCGCAGGTGAGCCATACCATTACGAAGACCGCGATGGCCGTGGTCATCGGTATTTTGGTGCTGATCGTGGGCATGCAGATCGGCTACGGCGTGATGCGTCGTCTGAATACCGCCAACCTGTCCGAGAGCGTTTCGGTTGATACCGTTTCTACAGCACTCAAGGGTGGACTCGAGTGGGGCAACGGCTTTACGCAGTTCCCGCTCGACTTTACCGTCGATGAAGCCGATGAGCGTACGGGCACGGTCGAGGTGACGGTGTTGGACACATCGTCTGCCAACGAGCTCGAGCTGCTGTCCAACGGGCAGATCCAGGCCGCGGCACTTGCGACCAACGCGCTGCTCAACGATAAGATTGACCGCGTGGTGTACAACGTGCACGCCTATATCGACGAGGATAGCAACATTCAGCACGATTCCTTCTTTGGCATGTTCCCCGCCCGGGGCCACCAGAGCGCCATCCTGACGTTCGTGTGGACCAAGAGCTCATCCAACGCCACGAATATCGACTGGAAGATGCGCATCGTGAGTATGGATGACACCATCGCCGAGCGCATTCAGAAGCAGGTGAACTCGGTGTCGTCGTTGATTGAGGACCCGGTGGTGAGCCAGACCAAGATTGACGAGGAAAAGGCCGAGCGTGACCTGGAACATCGTCTGCATGGCCGCGAGATTTTCCGCGGAGGTAAGCCCGACCGAACGCCGTCCGAACTGCTGGAGCAGGACAAGAAAAAGTAAGAGGCCATTATCCCGCGTGAGCCACAAGCCCACGCGGGATGATTTTTCTGGGACGGGGATTAAAAAATCATTATGCATAGAAAGTCATAATTATCATTTCGTAAACATTTCGATGAAATTAACGCCATGAGGCATGCTTGCGGTTACAATACCGCGAGGCCTAACTACACACCTTTAAGCCGGTCCTGTGAGACCGGGAAGGAGAATTATGGCGAACAACCATACCGCGGGCGCTGCCGCCCGCACCTTCGCGCCCAGCGAGCTTTGCCAGCGTATGCTGGCCAAAACCAGCAAGGGCACCTGCGGTCCCTGCATCCTGTATCTTGAGGATGGGACCATTTTTTATGGACGTGCATGCGGCGCCGCGGGCACCGCGACCGGCGAAGTCTGCTTCAACACCTCGCTCGAGGGCTACTTTGAGGTCATGACCGACCCGAGTTATGCCGGCCAAATCGTAACCATGACCTATCCGCAGATCGGCAACTACGGTATCGACGAGACCGACGTCCAGTCGGCCTTCCCCGGCGACGCCGTGCGCCCTGCGAGCGCTCCGGCTATGCGCGGCATGATCGTTCGCGATATGTGCGCCACGCCTTCTAACTGGCGCTCGGCCGTCAGCGTGCCGGAGTACCTGCGCGCTCACGGCATCGTCGCTATCGAGGGTGTCGACACCCGCGCTCTGGTGCGCCATCTGCGCGACAATGGTTCCAAGATGGGCATTATCTCGACTGAGATCTTCGACGTCGACGAGCTTGCCAAACGTCTGGCCGCAGCGCCTACACTGGTGGGCGAGAATTTGGTCAAGACCGTGAGCTGCCCCGCGCCTCACGAGTTTGTGGCCGCCGACCTGCCTGCCACGCATGACTTTGCGCTTGCCCCTGCCGCTCCTGCCCGCCACAAAGTGGTCGCCTACGACTGCGGCGTCAAGCGCGGCATTCTGGAGGGCCTCGTCCGCGCCGGCTGCGACCTTACCGTCGTGCCGTGGGATACGCCCGCCCAGCAGGTGCTCGACATGAATCCCGACGGCGTCTTTTTGTCCAATGGCCCCGGCGACCCCGATGCCGTGGTGGAGACCTACGAGCAGGTGCAGCAGCTGATCGGCAAGGTGCCGGTCTTTGGTATTTGTCTTGGTCACCAGATGATCAGCCTGGCCTGCGGCGCCCAGATGGAAAAGCTTAAGTTCGGTCACCGCGGTGGCAACCAGCCGGTCATGAACCTGGTAAGTCGTCGCGTGGAGATCACCGCGCAAAACCATGGCTTTGGCCTGCTGTTCCCCAGCTTGGGCAAGCTTGTCCCCGAGCTTTCCGGCGGCGAGACCGAGCATGCGGCCAATGGAGATCTGCGCGTCTGGGTGCGCCGCGGAATCGCGCCGGTCGTGATGAACGAGCGCTTTGGCCGCATTCGCCTGACGCATGTGAACCTTAACGACGGCACCGCCGAGGGTATCCAGCTGCTTGACGCCCCGTGCTTCTCGGTCCAGTACCACCCCGAGGCCTCGCCTGGCCCCACCGATGCCCACTATCTCTTTACCGCCTTTACGCGACTCATGGACGGCGAGGAGAACTACCTGGACATCGACACCGCGAAGGACCGCCTGGCTGGCTGGAATTTCGCCGAGACCGCCGCGACCGAGACCGAGGAGAACTAACATGCCGAAACGTACTGACATCAAGCGTATCCTCGTTATTGGTTCGGGCCCCATCGTTATTGGCCAGGCATGTGAGTTCGACTACTCCGGCGCCCAGGCCTGCAAGGTGCTCAAGGAGGATGGCTTTGAGGTCATCCTGGTCAACTCCAACCCGGCGACCATCATGACCGACCCGGGTCTTGCCGACCGCACCTATGTCGAGCCCATCACCGCCGAGTTTATCGAGCGCGTAATCAAGAAAGAGCGCCCGGACGCGCTGCTGCCCACACTGGGCGGCCAGACCGGTCTGAACGCCGCCGTCGAGCTGGCAAAGGACGGTACGCTCGACAAGTATGGCGTCGAGATGATCGGCTGCGACCTTGCCGCCATCGAGCGCGGTGAGGATCGCAAGCTCTTTAACGAGGCCATGGCCGAGATCGGCCTGGAGGTCGCGCGCTCGGGCTATGCCTACAGCGTGGCCGACGCCGAGGCCATCGCCGAGCGCGTGGGCTATCCCTGCGTACTGCGCCCGAGCTTTACCCTCGGCGGCGCCGGCGGCGGCATCGCTCACACCCACGAGGAGCTCGTCTCCATCGTGAGCCAGGGCCTGGAACTCTCGCCCGCCCACGAGGTGCTGGTCGAGGAGTCCATCGAGGGTTGGAAAGAGTACGAGATGGAGGTCATGCGTGACCACGCCGGCAACGGCATCATCGTGTGCTCCATCGAGAACCTCGACCCCATGGGCGTGCATACCGGCGACTCCATCACCGTGGCGCCGGCGCAGACGCTCTCCGACCTTGAGTATCAGCGCATGCGCGTGGCCTCGCTCGCCATTCTGGAGAAGATCGGCGTCGAGACCGGCGGCTCCAACGTGCAGTTTGCCGTGAACCCCAACACCGGCCGCCTGATCGTCATCGAGATGAACCCGCGCGTGAGCCGTTCGTCCGCGCTGGCCTCCAAGGCCACGGGTTTCCCCATTGCCAAGGCCGCCGCGCGCCTGGCTGTGGGCTACACGCTCGACGAGATCGTCAACGACATCACCAAGGCAACGCCCGCCTGCTTTGAGCCCACGATCGACTACTGTGTGGTCAAGGTGCCGCGCTTTGCCTTCGAGAAGTTCAAGGGTACTGATCCTACGCTCACCACGCGCATGAAGGCCGTGGGCGAGATTATGGCGATCGGCCGCACCTTTGAGGAGGCCTTTGGCAAGGCCATGCGCTCGCTGGAGGACGGTCACCAGGGCATCTGCGCCGGTGGCAAGGAGGGTGCTGACAAGCTGAGCGACGACGAGCTTGCTCAGGCCGTGGCAACCCCGACCGAGCATCGCATCTTCTTTGTGGTCGAGGCCCTGCGCCGTGGCTGGGACATCGCCCGCATCCATGCCATCTGCGGTATCGATCCGTGGTACCTCAACCGTATCAACGATATGGTGCAGGTCCAGGAGAGCATCCGCGGCCTGCGTGTGGAGGATATCGACGCCGACGCGATGCGCCTGCTCAAGCAGTACGGTACGAGCGACGCCGAGATCGCCGCGCTGACCGGCTCGGACGAGCGCTTTGTGCGCGCCTATCGCAAGGGCCTGGGCGTGGTTCCCAGCATGAAGACGGTCGATACCTGCGCTGCGGAGTTCTCGAGCGCCACGGAGTACCACTACAAGACGTACGAGAACATCTACCGCACGAGCCCGGATGCCAAGAAGTGCGTGGCTCCCGACGAGACCACGCCGGCGGACAAGCCCAAGGCGATGATCCTGGGCGCCGGCCCCAACCGTATCGGCCAGGGCATCGAGTTCGATTACTGCTGCGTGCACGCGAGCTACGCGCTGGCGGCCCGCGGCTTCGAGACCATCATGGTCAACTGCAATCCCGAGACCGTCTCGACCGACTATGACACGTCCGACCGCCTGTACTTTGAGCCGCTCACCTACGAGGACGTCATGGACGTTATCGATGTTGAGCGCCCCGACGGCGTCGTGGTGACGCTCGGCGGCCAGACCCCGCTTAAGCTGGCGCGCATGCTCGAGGAGAGCGGCGTGAACATCATGGGCACTAAGCCCGATGCCATCGACTTTGCCGAGGACCGCGAGCGCTTTGCCGCCCTGCTCGACAAGCTGGGCATCATGTATCCGCCGGCGGGCCAGGCCACCTCGTTTGAGGAGGCCGAGGCCGTTGCCGCACACATCGGCTACCCGCTGCTGGTGCGTCCGAGCTACGTGCTGGGCGGCCGCGGCATGATGATCGCCTACGATGCCGAGCATCTGCGCGATTACATGGCCGAGGCTGCGCGCATTAGCCCCGACTACCCGGTGTACCTCGATCGCTTCCTGGAGGGCGCGATCGAGTCCGATGTCGACGCCCTGTGCGATGGCGAAGAGGTCTACATCGGCGGCATTCTGGAGCATATCGAGGAGGCCGGTATTCACTCCGGCGACTCTGCGACCTGCATCCCGCCGTTCAGCTTTAGCGAGAGCCTGCAGGCAAAGCTTCGCGAGACCACACGCCGCATCGCGATGGCGCTGGGCGTACGCGGCCTGGTCAACGTGCAGTATGCCATCAAGGGCGAGACCGTCTACGTGATCGAGGCCAACCCGCGTGCCAGCCGTACCGTGCCGTTCATCTCCAAGGCCACCGGCGTACCGCTGGCCAAGTGCGCGGCGCGTATCATGGCGGGCGATTCCATCGCGAGCCTGGGCCTGCCGAGCGACGAGCGTCAGCTGGACTGGTTCTGCATGAAGGAAGCCGTTATGCCCTGGGGTCGTTTCCCCGGTGCCGACGTTATCCTGGGGCCCGAGATGAAGTCGACGGGCGAGGTCATGGGTATCGCCAAGAGCTATCCCGAGGCATACGCCAAGACGCAGCTGGCGATTGACTACAAGCTGCCCGACCCGAGCGCCGGCAAGGTGTTCATCAGCGTGTGCGACCGTGACAAGCGCCACATCCTTTCGGTCGCGCGTATCCTGCGCTACCTGGGCTTTGATATCTGCTCCACCGAGGGCACGGCGCGCGTGCTGCGCGGCGGCAACGTGACCTGCGAGGTCGTGGAGAAGATTAGCGGCCCGCACGACGGCGAGCGTCCCAACATCGGTGACCTGATCGCCGATGGCAAGATTGCGGTAATCATCAACACGCCGTACGGCCCGGGTTCGCGTGGCGACGGCTATCTGTTGCGTACCGAGGCGGTGCGCCGCGGCGTGACCTGCGTGACGGCGATGTCTGCGGCCAACACGTACGTGAGTGCCATCGAGGCCGTGCGCGAGGACCAGCAGGGTCACGGCAGCGCCAACGACATGGGCATGGACGTCATCGCCCTGCAGGACCTGCCGCAGCACACGGTGTAGTTGACCTGTCCGGCCGGGGCGGGAGGGGCCGAGATTTCCCCCTTTCGCTCCGGCTGCAAGCAGAGTCGCTCAGGAGGAAACTCGGCCCCTCCCGCCCCGGCCTGCGGTGACTCGGTAGCACCGTGTGCTGCCGAAGGGGCTTTGCGCGATGACTAGGGCTGAATAGAAAATGAGTGTGGGCCCAGCCGGTCGGTCGCACGGCAGGGCCCACGGTTTGTATGGAGGCCTCCTGGCGAATTTTCATTCGCCAGGAGGCCTTTTGCCGGGGGCGAAACATACCCTTGGACAGTTAGTTCAGATACGTATTTTTCAGAGGGTGTGTAAAGGCCGATCTGAGCCCGATTGGGCAGAATTTGACTATCTGAACTGGTGGAGACGCTCATATATGGGTGAGAAAGGTCGTTATGGGGCTCAAAGTGACTTCAAACCACTCTATTAGCGCCAAGAGGCACGGCCAAAAAATACGTATCTGAACTAACTGTCCACCACCCTCCGCAAACCTTTCATTCCAACCCAAATCAGCCAACGTACGTCATAGCAATCCCCGGTAGGTCGCAGGGTGGTGGCTGAGCCTTTCCCTCGGGAAACTTCGCGAAGCCCAGTTCCCGAGGGAAAGGCTCAGCCGCCACCACAAAGACCGCAGGGACGGGAGCAGCTATACTACTCTCAGTAGTTAAGGGTCGCGGATCCGCCGCGTCACCGCTCTCAACAGGAGGTCTTTGTTTATGGCAGATCAAAAGCCGGTTGTCGGGATCATCATGGGTTCCAAGTCCGATTTGGGCGTTATGGAAAGTTGCACCGCCGAGCTCGAGGCGCTGGGTGTGCCCTATGAGCTCGTGATCGCGAGCGCACACCGCACGCCGGCGAAGGTCCACGAGTGGGCTTCGACTGCTGCCGACCGTGGCATTAAGGTGATCATTGCCGCCGCCGGCAAGGCTGCTCACCTGGGCGGTGTCGTGGCTGCGTTTACGCCGCTGCCGGTCATCGGCGTGCCTATGAAGACGAGTGACCTGGGCGGTATGGATTCGCTGCTGTCGATGGTGCAGATGCCTTCGGGCGTGCCCGTGGCCTGCGTTGCCATCAACGGCGCCAAGAACGCCGCCATCTACGCCACGCAGATTCTAGGCGCTTGCGGCCTCGAGTACCGCAAGGTTATCGAGAAGATGAAGAAGGAGATGGCCGACGCCTAGGCGTTCCGCCGTTTCACCGCAGTATAAGGAGAGCCATGTCTGACTATCAGGGAAAACGATTCAAGGCTTCTCAGATCCCCGATCCGTCGAAGCTGAGTGCTGCCCATGGGGCACAGCAGGGTCGGACATCCTCTCCTCAGCAGCCGCGCGCGCCGCGCCCCGTAACGCCGATGTCCCATCGCCGCCAGGATACGCCGGCTGCGTATCGCCCTTCGTCATATGGCACGGCAAAGAAGCAGGCTCGGACGACGAGGCAGCTGAGCGACGCGCCGTCCAACTATGCCGAGCAGCCGCGTAAAAAGCGCCGCTCCATCATTCCTATTCTGCTTATTATCGTGGGCATCGGTCTGATTGTCGCCGCCGCTGCCATCTTTATCAATGCGCAGATTGGTTACAAGCAGGCGAGCGAGTCGTACCAAAAGATCGAAAAGCAATATATAAGCGATAAGGACGCCAGTGGCGTGCCGATTATCGACTTCGATGCACTTGCCCAGACAAATCCCGAGGTTGTGGGTTGGATTTACGCGCCGGGAACCAACATCAACTATCCCGTGGTGCAGACCAATAACAACTCCAAATACCTCAACACGCTGTTTGACGGTACGTCCAATGCATCGGGTGCGATCTTCTTGGACAGCGACGATACCGCGCCAGGAATGGTTGACCAGCAGACCACGATCTACGGCCACCACATGAATGACGGGTCGATGTTCAACGTGATTTCGGACACCACTGATCAGGCAACGTTCGATAGCATCGAGTTCGTGTATTACATCACACGGGATGCTACGTATAAACTGCGACCACTGGCGACCAAAGTTGTCGAGGACACGTATGCCAAGGCGCGCACGACCAATTTTGAGGGCGACGACGGGCTCAAGAACTACCTGTCCGAGATGCTCGACGGTGCCTCTGCCGTGGCGAGCGATGCCACCGATCGTGCCGCTTCGGCAACCAAGGTCGTAACGCTTGTGACCTGTCGTTCGTTATCGCTGAGCAACACACGTGCCGTCATGGTGCTCACGCCGGTCGAGGAATAGATAATGGGCTACTCAATGACGGTGAAAGGGGAAATGATGCTCGAGAATGGCAAAACGATGCCTTCGGTTGATGCTTGGCTGCGCGAGGCCAAGGCCGATGCTTCGGCGGCAGGCTGTGGGATGTATCTGACGCATAACGGCGTGGTGCGCGCGACGCCCAAGTCCGAGGTCCGCGGGATCGAAACCGATGGCGTAGCTCCCGGACGCAGGGTGGGCGGCATGGTGTTCGGCTTCGATGCTCAGAAAGTGCAGGCTGCTATCGAGGTCACGCGCGCGATGCCAGGTATCGGCTATGTGCGCGTGTGGTTGGCAAGCGGCGAGCTTGCCGTGGGTGACGACATCATGCTCGTGCTCATCGGCGGGGACATTCGCCCGCACGTGGTCGATGCGCTGCAGGCGCTCGTTGGCACCATCAAGAATGAATGCGTGAGTGAGGTCGAGCGCGAGGCGTAGAGGCTTGCGTCGATAGAAGGCTCGTTTATAAAAATGCCCGCCGGTACGTGTGATACCGGCGGGCATTTTGCGTTTTGGGCGCGGTTGGCGCTACACGCGCGTCGCATCCTTGGGGCTCATGGTCATGCTCTGGAAGCGATTCTCCATAAAGTCATTATCGAAGTACTTACCGTAGAACTGCGCAACGGGAATATCCGGTTCCGTGCCGTTGACGCGCTGATACCAATAATCGAGCGACTGCAGCGTCATAACGCCATCGACCAGCATAATGATGGTGAAGATGACGGTAGCCGAGTAGCGGCTCTTCCACGGAATCATGTTGATGAGCTTGAGCAGCCTCGGCAGCAGCAGCTTGATCCAGATGAGGCCACCCAGGCCCCACAGGCAGGCGAAGCCCGTGCAGGTACGTCCGCCGGTAAGGACGGCGAGCGGATCGGGCATGCCAAAGAGCTTCATATGCGAGTAGCTCCACGAGACCACGCCAAACGAGGTCTGCATAAACCAGCCCACGAACACCTCAAAGCTTGCGCCGAGCAGCGCGCTCACCAAAAAGATAATGATGGGGTTCTTTTTGTAGAAGCGGTTGAGCACCATGGTCATGAGTACGGCGCCAAATCCGTAGATGGGGCTGAAGGGGCCAAACAGCATGCCGGCGCGGTTCTGGTAGACGCCCGGGTCGTCGACCGTCATGTGCCAGATGTCCTCGGCGATCAGGCCGAGTATGCAGCAGACAAAGAATACCCAGAACAGGTTGAAGTAGTTGAGCTTAATGTAGCCTTCGCCGGTTTCATCGCGCCCGAGCATGCCCTCGGCGGCGGCGTCGCGATCGAGCATTTCCTGCAGGCGGCGCTGCAGCTCGCGCTCCTGGCGCAGCGTGGGGTCGACGGTGGCCGAAAGCGCGACGAGGATGCCGAGCTGGATGGCAGGGCGCAGCAAGAAGGGCCCGATGCCCTGGAGCATCACGTCAACCAAAAGCTCGACGACGGTAAACGCGATAAGGATATAGGACAGACGGGCAGCGTTGCGGCGCTGGTTTTTGATAAGGTCCAGGCCAAAGATAATCAGGATGACGGCGCTTGCCGCAGAGAGCATGATGCCGGCGACGATAAGGCCGACCGCGACGAGTGTGTTGTCGCCGAGCTTGGCGGCGGCGTTGCCGTTGATGAGTGCGGTGATGACCTGCCACATAAAGGCGCCGACCGAAGGGAGCGTGCCCACGCCGGACAGGATGCACAGGACGGCGTACACCTTAATGATGAGGGGGATCTTCTTGACCTCCGTGGCGCTGGGGACGCCGGGGTCGAGTTCGTTTCGATCCATACATAACCTTTCTCGTTTTGCTGTAGGTACAAGGATACGCCGCCGACCTGCCAAAAGACAGGACGAACGTTCCAATTGCAACAATGTAAGCCCCAACGGCGGGCGAGACACGTCGCAACGGAAGTATGCGGGATCGTCGGCCCCGAGGCGGTTGCCCAATAAAATGTTTGGCTGCAAAACGGATTATAAGCTCGGTGGGCTTTTAAAAAGCGCTGTTCATGCGCGGGAGTGCTTGTCTTGCCGTGCGTATAATAGGGCAGGTAACGCCAAATAACGAGGCTCTGAGGGGATGCCATGTCTCAAGAAACCATCCGCGCGGCCGAGCGTGCCGCGGGACAGGTGAAGACCATGTCGACGTATGATCCGGACTCCGACCAGCTGCATGAGGAATGCGGCATTTTTGGTGTGTGGGCACCCGATCGCGATGTGGCTCGACTGACGTACTTTGGTCTGCGCGCGCTGCAGCATCGCGGCCAGGAATCGGCGGGAATCGCCGTGGGTGATGGCGGCACGGTTATGGTCCGCAAGGATCTGGGCCTGCTCGACCGCGTGTTCTCCAACGCCGATCTGTCGACGCTCTCCGGCCAGCTGGCCGTGGGCCACGTGCGCTATGGCACCGCCGGCGCCAAGAGCTGGGAAGCCTCGCAGCCGCACCTCTCTACCATCAATAGCGTCATTATCGCGCTCGCGCACAACGGTACTCTGGTCAACACCGACGAGCTGCGCCGCCAGCTGATCGAGCTGGGCGTGCCGTTCCTCTCCAATTCGGATTCCGAGGTCGCGACCAAGCTTATCGGCTACTTTACTCAGCGTACGGGCCATCTGCGCGAGGGCATTCGCAAGACCATGGAGCTCGTGCGCGGCGGCTACGCTATGACGCTCATCAACGAGCAGGCGCTCTACGCATTCCGCGATCCGCACGGCATTCGCCCGCTCGTGCTGGGCAAGCTGGTGGACGAGGGTTTGGACCAGGCCGATGCCGCATCCGTTTCGCAGCTGCCCTCGCAAGACGGCGCCACGACGGTCGACTCCGCCGTCCATGTCACGCGCGCCGGCGGCTGGGTCGTTGCTTCTGAGACCTGCGCACTCGACATCGTGGGTGCCGAGTACGTCCGTGACGTCCGTCCCGGCGAGATCTTGCGCATCAGCGCCGAGGGTCTGGTATCCGAGCAGGGCGTGCCTGCAGCCGAAGAGCCCGCCAACTGCATCTTTGAGCAGGTCTACTTTGCCCGTCCCGACTCCATCATGAACGGCAAGAGCGTCTATGCCTGCCGTTACGACATGGGTCGTCAGCTGGCACATGAGGAGCCCGTCGAGGCCGACCTGGTCATCGGCGTGCCCGACTCCGGCCTGCCGCCCGCGGAGGGGTATTCGCACGAGAGCGGTATTCCCTTTGGCGAGGGCCTTATCAAGAACCGCTACGTGGGCCGTACGTTTATCGAACCTACGCAGGAGTTGCGCGCCATGGGCGTGCGCATGAAGCTCAACCCGCTGCGCGACAACATCGAGGGCAAGCGCCTGGTCGTCATCGACGACTCCATCGTGCGCGGCACCACCATGGTGCAGCTCGTCAAGATGCTGCGCAACGCTGGCGCCAAGGAGATTCATATCCGCATCAACTCGCCCGAGGTCATCTGGCCGTGCTTCTACGGTATCGATACCGACGTGCAGTCGCAGCTTATTAGCGCCAACAAGACGGTCGACGAGATTTGCGAGTACATCGGCGCCGATTCGCTGGCCTTCCTTTCGGTCGAGGGCCTGCTGAAGGTCATGCCCAAGGGCGGCTACTGCGATGCGTGCTTTACCGGCCGCTACCCCGTGGCGATTCCCGAGAGCTTTGGCCGCGACAAGTTTATGGAGGGCTTTAAGCCTCGCAACCTGGATAAGCCGCTGCACTTTGACGACGACGCCGTGGTCGAGAAATACGACGACCGCAGCTGGGAAGAGGAGCACGGCGAGGCCTAAAACCTGCCATGTAGGGACAGGTTTATTCTGGTAGGTTTTACCTGCTGTTTTGTTGATTGAGCGGTGCGCGTTGTTATGGCGCGCGCCGAAATGAACGCAACTATGAGCACCGTTTGGCGCCCGGGCGGCGGACGGTAGTGGGAGAGGAAGGCTCAGATGAGCGACAGCAAGCATGTGACGTATGAGGACGCCGGCGTCGATACCGCCGAGGGCGGCCGCGCCGTCGACGCTATTAAGCAAATGGTTAAGGACACCAACCGTCCCGAGGTCATCGGCGGTATCGGTGGCTTTGGTGGCCTGTTCTCGGCTGCCGCGCTTAAGGATATGGAAGACCCGATTCTGATCAGCGGTACCGACGGCGTGGGCACCAAGCTCGTGCTCGCCCAGATCATGGACCGTCACGAGACGGTGGGCCAGGACCTGGTCGCCATGTGCGTCAACGACATTTTGGCTTCGGGCGCCGAGCCGCTGTTCTTCTTGGACTACGTTGCCATTGGCCACATCGAGGCCGAGCATATGGCAAAGATCATCAAGGGCGTTGCCGACGGCTGCAAGCTCGCGGGCTGCGCGCTCGTGGGCGGCGAGATGGCCGAGCACCCGGGCGTCATGGCCCCCGCCGACTACGACCTCGCTGGCTTTACCGTGGGTGTCGTCGACCGTCCCAAGATGCTCGATCCCGCCAACGTCCGCCCCGGCGACGTGATTCTGGGCCTTCCTTCCACCGGCGTGCACTCCAACGGCTACTCGCTCGTGCGTAAGGTCATCGGCGTTGATGGCATCAAGCCGGGTACGCCCGAGGCCGCCGCTAAGGCCGAGGAGCTGAGCCGTCCGCTCGAAGAGCTCGGCGGCGCTTCGCTGGCTGACGCCCTGCTGGCCCCCACGCGCATTTATGTGAAGCCGGTTCTTGAGCTGCTGCGCGGCGGCGCCAACGTGCACGCCATCGCCCACATCACCGGCGGCGGCATTACCGAGAATCTCAACCGCGCGCTCGCCGACGACGTCGACGCCGTGGTCACCCGCAACGGCGCCGAGATGGGTTGGGACGTTCCGCCCGTCATCACCTACGTGTCGCGCCAGGCCGAGCTCGCGCCCAACGAGGCGTGCAAGACCTTCAACATGGGCGTTGGCCTGTGCCTGATCGTCGCCCCCGAGGACGAGGCCGCGGTTACCGAGGCCCTGGTCGCGCTGGGCGAGAAGCCGTTCCGCGTGGGCGAGTGCGTCGAGGGTTCCGGTAAGGTCGTGTACTCCGATGAGCGCTAACGAGCAGATGGCTGCCGCCGAGGGCCTGGACTTTGTGCCCTATACCCGTCCGACCGGCACCGATACGGCCGAGCCGCTTAAGATCGGTGTGCTCATCAGCGGTTCGGGTACCAACCTGCAAGCGCTGATCGATCTGATTGCCGCCGGCAAGCTCAACGCTTCGATCGAGCTTGTGGTGTCGAGCCGTCCTTCGGCTAAGGGTTTGCAGCGCGCTGAGCGCGCGGGCATCCAGACGCTCACGCTGTCTAAGGATGTCTATGCCGACCCTATTGCCGCCGACGAGATCATCGCGCACGAGCTTCTCGAGCGCGGCTGCGAGTATGTGGTCATGGCCGGCTACATGCGCATGGTGCACACGCCGCTGCTGGCGGCGTTTCCCAACCGCGTGGTCAACTTGCATCCGGCGCTGCTGCCGAGCTTTACCGGTGCGCATGCGATTGACGACGCCTTTGCGCGCGGCGTCAAGGTAACTGGCGTGACCGTGCATTTTGCCAACGAGATCTACGACAACGGTCCCATCATCGCCCAGCGTGCGCTGGCTGTTGAGGAGGGCTGGGATGTCGATACGCTTGAGAAGCACATCCACGCGATTGAGCACGTGCTGTACCCCGAGGTCGTGCAGATGCTCGCCGACGGCCGCGTCCACGTGCTGGAGAGCGGCAAGGTCGCCGTGGATCCTGTGAAATAATTACCCGCTTGTAAAGGCGGTTAGGCACATCGAAGACGCCTAACCGCCTTTTTTATTGCGCTTTATGTTGTTTGATTTAGCTGGAATTGAATGGGCTGCTCTTCTTGCCTGTCAATTACAGTAGTCGACTCTCATGTGGAATGCCGAGCTTCCGGCATGAGATTATCTGGGAAAACGACCAGAAAACTTGGCCTTCGGCTTCAAATTGCGCATAATTCTATTTATCATCTATTTAACATTTTGTTATCAAAAATGAGCGCAAGGAGGCTGGCTCAATGGGTGAAGCAGATGGCATGGAGCTGATTTATTCACTCGTCGGTTATCCTGATGAAACCGAGTGGCTTGAATTTAAAGAAGGCAATAGCGATCCCGTTAGAACGGGGCGTGACATCTCGGCGCTTGCCAATGCTGCCGCTTACTGCGGCCGCGCATATGCCTATAAGATCTGGGGCGTGAGCGACGGTACGCATGAGCTTGTGGGCACCCAGTTCAACCCATATCACGCAAAGGGTAAGGGAAACCAAGAGCTTTTGATGTGGCTCAAGCTTGCGCTCTCAAACAATGCGAATTACGAGTTTGCGGTTATTGATCATGAGACAAAGCACTTTGTGGTGCTGAAAGTGCACGCCGCGAGCGCTCAGCCGGTCTATTTTGATAAGACAGCCTACATTCGAGAGGGCTCTTCGACGGCAGAACTGGTTCCCGGTAGTGCACGAGAGGCGGAGCTGTGGCGTCGCTTACAGTCAGGGAACGCGGAGCTCGCTGTAGTTGAGAGAGATCTGACATCTCGAGAGGTCGCCGAAATACTAGATGTTGATGCGTATTTTGAGTTGTGCAGATTGAGAAGACCTGTCGATTTGGACGGAGTGATGCTTGCTCTTTGTGAACAAGAGCTGATTCGTCGTCAAGATAACGGCCGATATAGTGTGACGCGTTTGGGAATGCTTCTGGTGGGAAAAAAGCTCTCTCGCTACCCGGAGCTCAGGAAACGCATGCTGCGAATCGTGCGATATGCGGGAAAAGGCAGTTTTGACATTGTCGGGGATACTGAAATCGACAAGGGCTACGCTTTGGCGCTTCCACAGGCTGAACAGCTGGTCATGTCGATGATTCCGGCTGTTGAGGCACTGGATGGCGCATTTCGACGTATTCAGACGGCTTATCCTCAAAGGGCGATTCGCGAGTTGCTATCAAACGCCGTGATTCATCAAGACATTGCTGACAATACGGCGGGGCCTCTTGTTGCGATTTACGACAATCGCATTGAGTTCTCTAATCCCGGGACAACGCTTATTCCGGCAGAACGAGTGCTCAACGCTCAGCCGAAAACGCGAAATTCGATGATGGCGTCCCTCATGCGCCAAATGGATCTTTGCGAAGAAGGCGGTACGGGCTGGGATTTAATCGTAGATTCGCTCGAAAAAGCCGGCATGCCTTCACCGGTTATCAAGAGTGAGGGCGGGCTGGGAACGCTCGTGACGCTCTATTGCGACTGTCCGTATACTCGAATGAAAAAAAGTGAGCGAAAAAACGCCGTGTACTGGCATGCCTGTCTTTTGTATGCCCAAGGTGAGTCGATGAGCAATCAGTCGCTGCGAGAGCGTTTTGGACTTTCCGATGAAAAGAAAAACACGGTGGCGATGTCTCGTCTAATCAAAGAGTGTCTGGAAGAGGCATTGATAAAGGAAGAGGACGAGGACGCGGGTTCCAAATACAAAAGGTATATTCCGTATTGGGCCTAAAGACAGGGAATGAAAAGAAGGAGGCGGCTTATGTCTGGTAATAACGAAGCGCTGTTTACGCCTGAGCTGGTGTTTTTTGATTGGGAGTGTGCAACGCCGGATGAGGTGTTTGCGCGGCTCGAGGGCGAGCTTGCACCACGTGGCTACATTGCCGACGGTTGGCTCGACGCCGTTCGCACGCGCGAGGAGGCCTATCCCACGGGTCTTGCCATGCCGGCGGCAAACATTGCCATTCCACATACCGATCCGGGGTTTGTGGCCAAGCCCTATATCGCGGTGGTGAAGCCCGCCGCGCCCGTGACATTTAACGCTATGGCTGGCATGGGCGCTCCGGTGCCGGCGCAGATCGTCATCAATCTGGGCATCGCCGAGCCGGGCGGTCAGGTCGAGGCCCTGCAGGCGCTCATGAACATCTTTATGGACGCCGATGCCGCAGCCGACGTGCTCGGCCAGACCACGCCCCAGGGCATGGTCGACGCCATCCGCCGTCACTTCTAAGGTGGGGCTGAGCCGGCACTTGGGGACTGTCCCTAACTGCCGGCTGCCAGAGCTGTCCCCTTTGCACCAAAATGGTGCAGATTAACCTGTCCCCAATGCACCAAGCGTGCCGCGGGGGCCGCGTTGTGACACAATGGCGTTTGTTCGATTCGTTATGCGAAAGGCCAACTATGGCAAACAAGAAAAAGAACTCCGAGGCCGCGCCGACGCCCGAGCAGCAGGCTCGCGCTGCCTCCAGCTCTCGCAAGAAGCAGCGCAAGACGTACGTGTCTAAGACCGTCAAGATCGTTCTGGTGGTCATCGGCGTGCTGGCGATGCTGCTTTCCGTCTCGGCGATGGCGTGCTCCGGCCTTATGTCGCAGGCTGAGGACACCTCGGGCTACAAGCTGACTGGCGGTGTTGCTGCTACTATCAACGGCACCAACCTCACCGAGGACACCGTGACCAAGCAGATCATGAGCATGCGTACGTCCTACGGCTACACCAAGGACAAGGACTGGGCGCAGTACCTGGTCGATAACGACCTCACGCCCAAGAAGTATCGCAAGCAGCTCATCGACTCCTACACGCAGCAGATTCTGCTTCAGCAAGCGCAGAAGGAAAACGGCGTGACCGTCTCGGACGAGGAGGTCGAGAAGGCCTGGAAGGACGCCTGCAAGAGTGCCGGCGGCGCCAAGGCTTTTAAGAAGACGCTTAAGACCTATGGCTACAACGAGGACACCTACAAGGACTCGCTCAAGGAGAGCCTGGCGCAGCAGAAACTCAAGGATGCGGTAGCACCCACGAGCAAGCCCAAGGACAGCGAGATTGTCGATTACATCAACGAGAACCTGTCCAACTACAATGACGCTCGTCGCTCGTCGAATATTCTGATCAAGGTCGATTCCGACGCTTCCGACGAGGACAAGGCCGCCGCCAAGGCCAAGGCGCAGGAGTGCCTGGACAAGATCAACTCCGGCGAGCTGAGCTTTGAGGACGCCGTGAAGCAGTACTCCGACGATACCGGCTCCAAGGATAAGAAGGGCGATGTGGGCTGGGACAAGCTCACCACCTTCGTCGACAGCTACCAGGCGGCGCTCGAGGGGCTCAACAAGGGCGATGTGAGCGACGTCGTCGAGTCGACCTATGGTTACCACATCATCAAGTGCACCGACTACTTCCATGTCGATAATCAGGTCGATGACATTAAGCAGGTGCCCAAGGACATCAAGAAGTACGTCTCCAACGTGGTGAAGACGCAGGCGGTAAGCACTGCGTACAGCGAGTGGCTGGAGCAGTACAAGAAGGACGCCGACATCACCGTTAACCCCATGCCCAAGGACGTGCCGTACAACGTGAGCCTGAAGGGTGTCACCAAGAGTTCGACCGATGACGCGTCGACAACTGAGTAATCATGGGGCGGTACCCGTGCGAGTGCCGCCCACGCTATTGAGGAGGATTTGCAGATGACCAACGAAGAGCTGCAGAAGGAAATGATCGCGGCCATGAAGGCCAAGGACAAGGTTCGCCTGTCCATCATTCGCCAGGTCAAGGCCGAGGTGAAGAATATCGAGGTTAACGAGCGCCGCGACGTGACCGAGGAAGACGTCAACAGCATGATCAAGCGTCTGATTAAGCAGACGAGCGAGACGCTGGAGATGTCCATCAAGGCCGGCACCGACCAGGAGCGTACCGACAACCTGACCGAGCAGGTCAAGATTCTGGAGAGCCTGCTGCCCGCGCAGGTTTCGGGTGAGGAGCTCGAGGCCCTGATCGAGCAGGTTATCGCCGAGCTGGGTGCCACGTCCAAGAAGCAGATGGGCCAGGTTATGGGTGCACTCGGCAAGGCCACCGGCGGCAACTTCGATAAGCCGGCCGCGGCAAAGATCGTCGGCGCCAAGCTCGCGTAGGGGCCGAGCGGTACATAGTTGATGTTGAGGGGGCGTGGCCGTCATGGTCGCGCCCTTTTTTGCTGGGCTGTCCCCAATGAGTGGGTTAAAGGTTGCGGGTTCTTTACGGGAATGTGGTGTGGGCTGCGGAAATGTGGTTCTTTCCGTACAATAGTTCAACTCGTGTAAACGCAGGGAAGGGACATTCATGGCAGACATGATCGAGATCAAGCATCTCAACAAGTACTTTGGCGACCTGCATGTGCTCAAAGATATCAATCTCACCGTCAAGCGCGGCGAGAAGCTCGTAATGATCGGGCCTTCCGGCTCGGGTAAGTCGACGCTCATCCGTTGCGTCGATTATCTGGAGGAGCCCACGTCGGGCGAGGTCGTCATCGACGGTACGCCGCTCACCAAAAAGAATCACCTGGAGATGGCTCGCAAGTACAGCTCCATGGTGTTTCAGCAGTTCAACCTGTATCCCAACATGACGGTGCTGGGCAACCTGACGCTCGCACCCATCAAGCTGCAAAAGAAGAGCAAGGAGGAGGCGACCGAGATCGCCATCGCCGCGCTCAAGCGCGTCGGCATGGCGCATAAGGCTGGCGAGTATCCGCAGAATCTCTCGGGCGGTCAGCAGCAGCGCATCGCCATCGCCCGTGCCCTGTGCACCAAGCAGCCTATCATCCTGTTTGACGAGCCGACCTCGGCGCTCGACCCCGAGATGGTCCAGGAGGTTCTGGACGTTATGATTGAGCTCGCGCAGGAGGACATCACCATGATCTGCGTGACGCACGAGATGGGCTTTGCGCGCCAGGTGGCCGACCGCGTCATCTTTATGGAGGACGGCCGCATTCTGGAGGAGGGCACGCCCGAGCACTTCTTCGATAACCCCGAGAACCCGCGTTGCCGCGAGTTCCTGTCCAAGATTCTGCACTAGGCGCGGTGATGGACATGACGGATATGACGAGGGCGGCCGTGTCGCGCCGTCACTTTTTGCAGCTGGCTGGCGCCGGCATGCTCGCGCTGACGGGGACCGCGCTTACCGGTTGCGGCAACTCCACCAGCGGTGAGGGCTCCGACAAGGGGTCCAAGCTTGCGGCCATCAAGTCGCGTGGCCATCTGAATGCCGGCGTTAAGAAGGATGTTCCCGGCTACGGCTATTACGACACCGCCAAGGGCCGCTTTGAGGGCATGGAAGTCGATTTGTGCTACCAGATCGCCGCTGCCGTCTTTGGTGTGAGCTACAAGAAGGCTCGTGCCCAGGAGCTTGTCGAGTTTACCGACGTAACGCCCAAGACGCGCGGCCCACTGATCGATAACGGCCAACTCGACGTGGTCGCGGCGACCTACACCATCACCGACGAGCGCAAGAAGAGCTGGGATTTCTCGACGCCGTACCGCACCGACTACGTGGGACTCATGGTCAAGAAGCGTTCGGGCTTTACCTCGATTGAGGATCTGGACGGCAAGGTCATCGGCGTGAGCCAGGGTGCCACCACGCAGGGCCTGATCGAGCAGATGATCAAGGACAACGGCTTTAGCTGTAAGCCCGAGTTTAGGGCCTTTAGCGGCTACCCCATCATCAAGAGTTCGCTCGACGCCGGCAATATCGATGTCTTTGCCATGGACCGCTCCACGCTGGCCGGCTACATGAACGAGACCGTTGAGCTGCTGCAGCCCGAGGTCAAGTTTGGCGAGCAGGGCTACGGTGTGGCGACCAAGAAGGGCTGCGACCTTTCGGCCGTGGTCGATCAGGTGATTTGCGATCGCCTGGCCGATGGCTGGCTCGACCAAGAGGTCAAGACCTGGGGTCTTGTATAGGCGCATCGTCCAAGGAAGGAATCAAATGCTCGAAGGATTGTTTGACGCCGACCGCTGGTCGACGACATTTCAAAACATGGGGCCCTTCTGGGAGGGCTTTGGCGTGACGCTGCAGGTGGTCGTTGCCGGTCTGCTGCTGTCGCTGGTGCTGGGCACGCTGCTGGGCGTGTTCTCTACCACTCGCTCGCGCGTGCTGCGCGCCATAAGCCGCGTGTACGTGGAGTTTTACCAGAACACCCCGTTGCCCGTGCAGGTGCTCTTTATGTACATGGCCGGTCCGCAGTTTTTGCAGGCCATAACCGGTGCCGACCAGCCGGTGCGCATCGCGCCGTTCGTGCTGGGCTTCTTGGGCGTGGGTCTGTATCACGCGGCCTACATTTCGGAGGTCATCCGCACTGGTATCGAGGCGGTTCCGCGCGGTCAGATGGAGGCGGCCCAGAGCCAGGGCTTCACCCGTGCGCAGGCGTACTGGTACATCGTGCTGCCCCAGACGTTCAAGATCATTCTGCCGCCGCTGTGTAACCAGGCGCTCAACCTGGTCAAGAACACGTCGGTGCTGGCGCTCGTGGCCGGCGGCGACCTTATGTACCGTTCCGACAACTTTGTGAGTCTGTACGGTTACCTGCAGGGATACATCGTCTGCTGCCTTATGTACTTCATCATCTGCTTTCCGCTCGCCATGCTGGTGCAGTGGCTCGAGCGCCGCTCCAAGGAGCGTCCGCGCGGCGTGAGCCTGGCCGAGCTGGGGCTCGACAACGTAGAGGAGGCCTAGCGCATGGAAATCTTTAACGCGACCAACCTGCTCTACATTTGGGGCGGCTTTGTTAAGACGATCGAGATCTCAGCGCTGTCGATCTTTTTCTCGCTCATCTTTGGCACGGTGCTGGCGCTCGTTAAAAGCTATGCGCCACGCCCGTTCCGTATTTTGGTGAGCGCCTACATTGAGCTGTTCCGTTGCACGCCAAACCTGCTGTGGATCCTGTTTATCTACTTTACGGTGCAGGGTTTGGACATTGTGATTTCGACCATCGCCTTTACGCTGTTTACCAGCGCTGTTATGGCCGAGATTGTGCGCGGCGGCCTCAACTCGATTCCGCGCGGCCAGTTTGAGGCAGCACAGAGCCAGGGCTTCGGCTTCTTTGCCACCATGCGCTACATCATTCTGCCTCAGACGTTTAAGACGATCATTCCGGCGCTGTTTAGCCAGTGCACGACTGTCATTAAGGACAGCTCGTATCTTTCGGGCATTAACGTGGCCGAGCTCATGTACACGGCAAACGTCGTGATGGCCCACGCGATCGATCTGGCGCAGGTGCTTATGCTCTACGGCCTGGTTTTCGCGATGTACTTTGTGCTCAACTTTGGTATCTCGCTGCTGGTTCGAGCATATCAACGCCGTATTGTGGCAGCGTAGTCCTGCTTCCCCAAGCACGGCATCTTGCCCCTCAATCGTCGCTTGCGTACATTTAGTACGCGGCGCTCCTCTTTCGGGGCAATCTGCCGCACTTGGGAAACCAGGACGGTCGTAAGTGACAAAATGGGAATCAGGAATCGCCTATTTCTCATTTGTTAGAAAGGAATCGCGATGAGCGATCTGGAGAACAAAAAGAGCCCCGTGGTCATTACCATCGCGCGTGACTTTGGCGCCGAGGGCCACGAGATTGGTCGCATGCTTGCCAACGAGTTGGGGATTCCGCTGTACGATAACGAGCTGCTAGTGCGTGCGTCGCTGCGCGCGGGCGAGTCGCTCGATAAGATGGCCGCCTATGACGAGCGCCTGGCCGTGGAGAACATGGCGTTTCTGCCCGACCGCTACGATGCCCGTTCGTACTCGGACAAGTTGTTCCAAAAGATGAGCCAGGTGATTTTGGACCTGGGCGAGACCGAGAGCTGCATTATTGAAGGCCGTCTGTCCGATTACCTGCTGCGCAACAACCCCAATCACATTGCCGTGCTGGTGACCGCACCCTTTGAGGATCGCGTCGAGATTGTGCGCAAGAAGCGTGGCCTTAACAAAAAGAAGGGCGCCAAGCTGGTCAAGCAGCAGCAGAAGGCGCGCGAGGCGTTCTATAAGCGCTACAGCGCCGGAAAGTGGAAGATGACGAGCGGTAAGGACATCGTCGTCAACCGCGCTAAGCTGGGCCGCGAGGGTTGCAAGGATGTCATCGCCGCAGCCTATCGCTACAAGCTGGCGCAGCTCGAAGGCTAGATGGTCAAAACTACCACAAAGGGGACAGGCACCTTTGTGGTAGTTTTGCTTTAGGCCGAGGGGAAGGCTTTGGTGAGACCGGCACGCGTCTGCGTGTCGGTCTTTTGGTAGATAGAGCTCAGGTGGCGCTGCACCATGCGCATCGAGATGCCGAGCTCCTCGGCGACCTGTTTGAGTGGGCGCTCGTCTTGGGTCACGGCTACGAGCACATCAACCTCGCGCGAGGTGAGGCCGTGGTCGGTGATGAAAGTCTGGCGCTGCTCCTCGATGGTGGGCGCGGCGAGTGCTTCCTCGGCAAGCTGTTGATGTTCGCGCTCCTGCTCGGTTTGGGGTAGGCGGAACAGACCGGCGGCAACGAACGCCACGCAGGCGGCGACGAGCAGCACGAGCGCGACGATCATGATGAGGGCGACGTTGCCCGAGGTCACAAGCGCTAGCGAGATGCCCGACATGGTGAACGCGCACACGTTGTTGGCGGCGCGGCCCATTCCGGCCCAAAGGGCGGGTGCATGCATGCGCGGTGCCAACTGCGTAAACGTGGCGGTAAAGAACGTGACGAAAAAGCCCGAGCTCAGGTAAAAGACGATCAGGCCCAGGTTGGGGTCGGCTCCGGCTTCTACTGCCAAGATGGAGATGGTAGAGAGCACCGCAACGCCAAACATAACAAGGCCCATGTAGCGGCGCTCGGCAAGGTCAAAGACGATGCCGGCAAGCAGGCCGCTCGCTGCTAAAAAGAGGCGCGGCCAGGTCTGTACGGCGATGGTGCCGTGGGCGTTAGAGAACGTGACCACGTTGTCGTGCGTGGAAAACAGGCAGGCCAAAATCATGATGAGCACGATGCTCCAACACGCCTGCTTGGCAAGGGTATGCGAGGGCTCGACAAAGGGGTTGATGGCAGGCGCTGTGCCCTCGGTGGTTTCTTGGGGAGCGGCGCTGAGAGCGGAGATGGTAATCATCGCCGCACCAAGAATGATGAGCTCGACGATGCCGCCGCAATCGAGTAAGTTGACCGCGAATTGCATCAGGATGCCAGCGGCATAGGCTGCTCCCGCGCCGGTGGCGAGCTTGGGATCGTCCTGGAAGGTCATCGCGAAGGTGTGGTGAGCCGCGGCACCCAGCAGGCCGAGCCCAAGGAAAGCCACGCAGCCCAGGATCTCGAGCGCAAGCGGGCCGGTGGGTGACTGAATTTGGGTCAATCCCAAGATGGCGATGGGGACGGCGGCGCTGATGGCTGCCTGGGGCTGGCCTTTGCGCTGTGCGAAAGCGAGTAGCGGCGCATATCCGATAAAGCCGATCACGCTGGCGCCCAGGATAAGACCCTGCGCAATCACGACGCGCTCGGCGCCGGCGAGCAGCCCGACATTGATGTCGAAGCGAAACTCGGCGGCAAGAAAGGCGAAGGTGAAGAGCGCGAGTGCCAAAAGCGCGTTGATTTTAGGCTTGCTCAGGTTCAAGAACGGTCCTTTGGGTGGACGGAATGGTCGTGCCCTCGATTGTAGACCAGGACGGTAGGGGTGGGCCTTTCGAAAGACGGGGCGCGCTTGGCAGTCGCGTGCTCGTTGCCTTTCGCACTGGCAGATGGTCCGCATGCGAATTTGTGCCCTGGGATCCGGATAACTTTTCGTAACATGGTGTTACAGAAGCACCCCTTACGACAAGGAGGCTCACATGCGAAAGCAAATACCTGACAGTTCAATCGACCGCGACCGCGCATGCTCGCTCGCCCACGGAACGTGGCGCCGAGTGGGCGCAAAACTCGTCTGCGCGGGGGCCTGCGCGCTCATGGTCGGCCAGCTGCTGCTACCGAGCGTGGCACTCGCCGCCGACTGGGTCAACGTGGGCGGCACGCAGCACAACAGGGGCACGGCCGCCGGCGACGAGGCGGGAACCTGGTCCTGGGACGGTGGCGACGACATGAAGCTCAACGGCTACGACGGCGCCGGCATCAGTGCTCAGGGCAACCTCAATATCGGCGTGACGGGCACCAACACCGTAACGGCCGATTCCTTGCGGAGCGCTATCGAGGTCAAGGACGGCAACCTTGCCATCACGGGGGAGGGAACCCTCAACGCGACGGCCGAACCACAGAAGAGCAGGAGCGCTGTTAAGGTCGAGTGCGGTAGCCTCGCCATCTCGGGCGACGTGACTCTCAACGCGACGGCCGGGACCGATACGATAGCGGTTTCGGGGGACGGTAAGACCGGCGGCGACGTGGACATCCGCGGTGCCAACGTTAACGTGACGGCAACGAACAAAGTGCCTCATACCATCGGCATTCATACGCGGGCAGGCAACATAACCATTAACGAGGGCGCTGACGTCCACGTCGAGGCGGAGGCGAATGGGGGGTTCGGTGCCGTTGCAGTCTATGCCGAAAACATCTCCTCCGAGCATGGAGGCTGCATCGCGGTGGATAACGCAAAATTAGATGCGGCGGCGCGCAATGCAAACATGTTGTCGGTCGCCCTGTATTCGTCCGGGGGTAAGGATACATATTTGAGTATTACCAACGGGGCAGATGTTACGCTCGTGGCGAGTGATAGTGTCGAGGTTTTGAATGGTGTTTGGATGCGCGCGCAGGACGGCGTGTCGCGGGTGCTCGTCGAGAATTCGAGCCTTACAGTTCGATGCGGTGACGGAACTGGCCACAGTCGTAAACATGGCTACGGAATATATTCCCAGTCCGGCTCCCAGTCCGCCATCCCTCGAATTGACATCATTAATTCAAATGTTGAGGTGTCGGGTAATGCAGCGGCAATCTACGCTGTCAATCAAGGTGATGCAGCCCCTTGTCTCTCAATTGATGGCGGATCGGTAGTTACGACTCCCGCCGGAGGTACCGTGCGAGAAACTGCGGGAAACGGACTCGTCATCGGTGCTGCCGGGTTGTCCACTATCCAGGATGTTAGGACCTCCGACGAGGTTGCCCGCAGCGTGGTAATCAGCTCCGGAGATGCGGTCGAGCCTGAGCCCACGCCGCAGCCTGAGCCTACCCTGGCTCCCACGCGGCAGCCAGGCGGCGGAAGTGAGACTGGCACGCCGTCCGTGACGCTGACTCAGGCGAGTTCCACGGCTGCTGCCTCCAAGCCGGCCGCGAAGGCAGTTGCGGCTCAGAAGTCCGTGGGCACTCTGGCCGCCACAGGCGACAATGCCGCGACGGCGGCAGCGGCCCTTGGCATCGCTGGCGCGTCCGCCATCGGCGCCGGCTTCGTCGCGTCCAAGCGCCGCAGCCGCTAGTGCAAGCTTTCATAGCCATTTTCAGCCGCTGCGTGGGCGCAAATGCCCTCGCGGCGGCTCTTTATATTTTCGCAGGTAGAGGCCTAGGTTCGCATCTACGAACCTAGGCGTACAGAGCCATTTGGCGCATCTTGGTTGTACAGGACCACCACAAAGGGGACAGGCACCTTTGTGGTGGTGCAGCCTTTCGACCAAGGAGGCCGTTATGAACGGAAGCCACTTTGATAAGCAGACCCAGCGCGAGCGCACCTGTTCGCTGGTTCACGGTACTTGGCGCTGCGTAGGCGCCAAAATCGCTTGCGCTGGCGCGTGTGCGCTCATGGTTGGTCAGCTGTTGCTGCCGAGCTTGGCACTTGCGACCGAGTGCGCGGATCCCGCCGCCGCGACGGGTGAGGTCGCTGCGGCTCCGGTTGCACCGGCGGTTGCGGAGGATGCGGCTGCGACGCCCGCACCAGCAGTCGCTGCTGCTCCGGAGGCACAAACCGTCGCTGAACCTCAGCAGACGACTCCGGCTGACGTTACCGATGAATCTAACGATGCGGCACCCGCTGAACAAAACACTCTCAGCGGCACCGCCGCCACGCCGGCAAGCGATGCCATCATGCCCTGCGGCGTGACCGACGTGACTGGCAGGGGCGGCGTTAAGATCAACACGACCGTGGTCGATCACTACACGGACTGCGTGCTTCCGAGCAATGTCACACTCGAAAAGGGCCGGTCGTATACCTATGATTTTCCCGATGTTGAGGGCGGTATGCCGGATAAGCCGCTCTGCGAACTTGTCGAAACCAAGTACTACCGGGCCGATGCTGCTTTGGGCACCCTGGCTGAAGTCCAGGACGCATCTATGTCCGATGTGACGGCTCGCTTTGAGCCTGTTGGCGATCACATGAGGCTGACGCTGACCTTTACGGGTGGCGCGGCAGACGGCTCGTATCGACTCACGCGCAATGAGGCCCTTTATATTGGCGCGGCACTGACGTATACCGGAACCGACTATGAGGGCGACCGCATCATCGTGGGCGACCCCGATGATATCTTCAACGCCTATCAGCCGGGCAGCTCGATTACCCTCAACGAAACCAGGGACGACTATTACCTCCGCTACGCCATCAATAGCGAAATTACGCTCGTTGCGCCAGAAAACGAAGCCCTCGAGAATTTGAACGTCAACGATGTGAAAACCGACTATGCGCCCGGCGAGGCGCCGCGTGCGACCGCGACGATTCCTGCCGCCGACGCCGACAAGTACGAGATCGCGTATGAGTGCTGGGAGGAGATGGACGGCAGCGACCCCAGAGAGCTCACGCCCGTTGCCTTCTGGTATTCCGACCCCGCAAAGTACACGCCGGGCATGAAGAAGATTGACCACTTCGAAGAGGGTAAGTTCTACATGTATTCCGTCGAGCTGAGGCTCAAGGGCGACAACACCTTGGCCGAGGACTACAACGTGAACGTTAACGGCCGATGGGTGAGCAATGCCGTCAAGACGGTCGATGGCGTATTTGCCCCCAATGCGGCCAATATGCTGTGTGAGGCTCCGATTGATGAGTGGCGGGCCATCGACGTTATCGAAATCAACGGCGCCACGACCACCTTTAAGGCGGGCGACAGTCCGGTCTTTACGGCGGGCACTCCGGTGGATTCGAACTCCGTCCTTCAGTGTGAGTTCTGGACGGGGAGCGACGGCAGTGAGGTGAATTCCGTCGAGTTTTGGGACCAGCACATCACCAACCATATCGACGCGTTTAAGCCCGGTGTGACCTATCGTTACGGCCTGTACTTTAAGCCGGCGCGTGGCTTCTACTTTACGCCCAATACCAAGCTGAAGATCAATGGGGTTGAGTGTGGCTATCAGGTGGGCGAGGCAAGCGAGGTCGATCCCGAGAGCGGCTGGATCCTTACGCTATGGCTGAACACCAACCTAACGTTTACGCCCGAGGCTACGCCCACGCCCGATCCGCAGCCTACGCCGGATCCCAAGCCGATGCCGCAGCCTGAGGTGAAGCCTGATGCGAAGCCCGAGACGAAACCGGAGACCAAGCCCGCTGCGACGCCGATCAAAACGACCGTCACGACCAAGACGGTTGAGAAGGCCACACCGGCCAAGAAGTCCGATGCCGCCCTGGTTGCCACGGGCGACAACACCGCAATGACAGTCGCCGCCCTGGGTATCGCCGGCGCAACCATCGCCGCTGCCGGTGTCGCCGCAACCAAGCATCGCGAGCGTTAGGTTTTAGTGACGGCGCTCGTCCTCCGCATCTAAAAATCTCGATCTGTAACAACTAGCCACCAAAAACGGCCCTAGATGTTACAGATTTAGATGAACCGTCTGACTGCCAGCCTAACGTCTCGATCTGTAACACGCAGCGGGAGATTTGGCCTCTTACTGTTATAGATCAAGATGAACGGGCGAAGCGCCGACATAATGTCTCGATCTGTAACAACTACGGGGCTCAACGGGGCTTACCTGTTACAGATCGAGACAAACCGGTCGGCCGAGTCCAAAACCACCACAAAGGTGCCTGTCCCCTTTGTGGTGGTCGGTCGACTGGCATAGAAAAAAGTCCCCGCCGAGCGTGTGCTCGACGGGGACTTTGCCGTTTGATGGCTAGCGCTGAGGGTGATTACTCGCCCAGCAGGCTCTTGGTGATGGAAGCGGCGGCCTTCTTGCCGGCGCCCATCGCCAGAATGACTGTAGCGGCGCCGGTGACGATGTCGCCGCCGGCCCAGATGCGGGGATCGGTGGTCTGGCCGGTCTCCTCGTCGGCGACGATGTAGCCCCACTTGTTGAGCTCCATCTTGCCGCCGATCTTCTTTGCGAAGGGGTTGGCGTTGGTGCCGATAGCCGAGATCGCGACGTCGCAGGGGATCTCCTCGATGGCGCCCTCGATGGGCACCGGGCGGCGACGGCCGGACTCGTCAGGCTCGCCGAGTTCCATCTTCTGGACCTTGACGGCGCACACGGAGCCGTCCTCGCCAGCGACAAACTCGAGCGGGGAGACGAGCGGCAGAACCTCGACGCCTTCGGCCTTAGCATGGTGCAGCTCGGCGCGACGGCAGGGCATCTCGTCCTCGGTACGACGGTAGGCGATGATGGCGTGCTCGGCGCCCAGACGCTTGGCGGTACGGACGGCGTCCATAGCCACGTTGCCGCCACCAAAGACGACGACGTTCTTGCCGTGCTTGGTGGGGGTGTCGTACTCGGGGAACTTGTTGGCCTTCATCAGGTTCACGCGGGTGAGGTACTCGTTGGCGAAGAAGACGTTGGGCAGGTTCTCGCCGGGGACGTTGAGGAACTTGGGCAGGCCGGCGCCGGTCGCCACGTAGATGGCGTCGAAGCCCTGCTCGAACAGCTCCTCGGCCGTGGCCATGTTGCCCACGACGGAGTTGTACTCAAACTTGACGCCCATGTCCTCCAGGCCGTCAATCTCGCGCTTGACGACTGCCTTGGGCAGACGGAACTCGGGGATGCCGTAGACCAGCACGCCGCCGCCGGTGAAGAAGGCCTCGAAGACGGTGACGTCAAAGCCGTTGCGGGCGAGCTCGCCGGCGCAGGTGATGCCGGACGGGCCGGAGCCGACGACGGCGACCTTCTTGCCGTTCTTGGGGGCCATCTTGGGCGTGGAGGCGAGCTCGGGGCGGTCACCCAGGAAGCGCTCGAGCTGGCCGATGGCCACGGGCTCGGACTTCTTACCACGGATGCACTTGCCCTCGCACTGGTTCTCCTGCGGGCAGACGCGGCCGCAGATAGCGGGAAGCATGGAGTCCTCGCGGATGGTATCGAGAGCGCCGCCGAAGTCCTTCGCGCGGATCTGCTCGATAAAGCGGGGGATGTTGATGTTGACGGGGCAGCCCTCAACACAGAACGGCTTCTTGCAGTTGAGGCAGCGCTCGGCCTCGGCCAGCGCCATCTCCTCGGTGAAGCCCTTGTCGACGGGGCGGAAGTCGCAGGCACGCTCGGCAGCCGGCTCCTCGTTATCGGGGGTACGGGGCGACTTCATATCGGCAACGAAACGACCGTTAACTAGTGGCATGCGCAGCTCTTTTCCTCATAGGCCTTGAGGGACTCGCCCTCTTCGGAACGGTAAGCGGCCTGGCGGGCACGAAGGTCATCCCAGTCGACCAGGGTGGCATCAAAGTCGGGGCCGTCGACGCAAGCGAACTTGGTCACGCCGCCCACCTCGACGCGGCAGCAGCCGCACATACCGGTGCCGTCAACCATGATGGGGTTGAGGGACGCGGTGATGGGGGTGTCGTACTTCTGGGCGGTGAGGGTCGAGAACTTCATCATCGGAACGGGGCCGACGCAGAAGACCTGGCTCACGGCCTTGTCCTGCAGCAGACGCTCCAGCGGAGCGGTGACAACGCCCTGCTCGCCGTAGGAGCCGTCGTCAGTGGTGATGTGGATGTGGTCCTCGTCGAGGAGCTCGCGGAACTGGTCCTCCATGAGCAGGAGGTCCTTGGTGCGGGCGCCCATGATGGCGTGAACTTCGTGACCGGTCTCGACCAGGTGCTTGGCGACCGGGAAGGCAATTGCCAGGCCGACGCCGCCGCCAATGACGGCGCAGGGGCCCTCGGCCATCTCGGTGGGAACGCCCAGCGGGCCCACGACGTCGCGCAGCGACTCGCCGGCCTCGTAGGTGGAAAGCATCTCGGTGGTCTTGCCGATCACCATGAAGATGAACTCGACCCAGCCCTCGTCACCGTTCCAGCCGGCCAGGGTAAACGGGACACGCTCGCCCGTCTCGTTGGCGCGAACCATGAGGAACTGTCCAGCGTGCGCATGCTTGGCGATTGCGGGCGCCTCGATGCGGAACTTGAACACCTTCTCCGAGAACTGCGTCTTCTCCAGGATCTTATACATAGAACCCCTCTCTTGTTAGGGCGGCCGAACCGTGCCTCCACGGAAATGAACGGCAACCCGAATAAAACCGTACGTGCACAGGCGTTGTGCAGACATACGGTGCAAATTATACCCTCATGGACATGTCGCTTACATGTGTCTTTGGCAGGCGGGAAAAGTGACCTGCCAAAAAGGGACAGGTTTATTTTGGCAGGTTTTATCAGGCAAAACGGCAAAGGGGGCCGGCCTCGCGCATCGGTGAGGCCGGCCCCCTTTGGAGCGTTATGCATGTATGGTGGCAGCGTGTTTATTGCGATGTGCCGACTGCGGCGTTTCCGCAGATAAAACCTGCCAAAATAAACATCCCTAAATGGTAGGTTTTAATGCTTGCCGTTGGCGGAAGCGGAGCCGTTTACGTGATCGCGGGCGTAGATTACGCCGTGGACGATGGCCAGGCCGGCGGCATCTGCGGCGCGGGTGCAGGTGTCCTGGAAGTCCTCGGCCTCGCGGGCGCGCAGCTGCTTGAGCACGTAGTCGGCGACGGCCATCTTGCCGGGAGGGTTGCCGATGCCGGTGCGGATGCGGCTGAAGTCGCGGCTGCCCATCTTGTCGATGATGGAGCGCAGGCCGTTGTGACCGGCGTGGCCACCGCCCACCTTAACACGTACGTCGCCGGCGGGAATGTCGAGCTCGTCGTGGATTACGAGCAGCTCCTCGGCCTTGATCTTGTACTCGCGGCAGAGCTTGGAGATGGGGCCACCCGAGGTATTCATATACGACTGCGGCTTGACCAGCACAATCTGGCGCTTACCGCCCTCTTCCTCGGGATCGTTGATGTTGATGAGCGCGACCTCGGCGCCTGCCTGGTTTTTCCAGTACGTGACACCGGCCTGACGGGCCAACTCGTCGATCGCTTTGAAGCCAGCGTTGTGGCGGGTCTCGGCATACTCATCGCCAGGGTTGCCAAGTCCGGCAACCATGCGAATCTTAAGCGGCTGTGCAGCTGCCATGTTCATCCTTTCGTTGATTTGTCGCCTGCTATGGTGAGCGACCCTGTTGCCGCTGTCAAATGGAGGGCAATTGAGGTTATTTGAGGGCGTTTGGACGGCCGTCGAAATCGAGGTGGACAGTTAGTTCGGATACGTATAAGTTCTGAGAACTCGAATTGCTCGATTCAATGCCGATACGTTGTTTTGGAGCTTTAGTTAGTCCATATGACGCTGTTTTGAAGTCTACCCTGCCTTCAAATCGGGCGAATGGTATAGAGATAACTGCAAAACAGCCTAATTCAATGTGTCCATTTATACGTATTTGAACTAACTGTCCAGCCCTGCTCGACGGTGCACGGGTGATTCGCCGTTTAGACCGGCGCAAGGCCGATTCCGGCCCGCAGGGCGTTGAGCCAAGCGGCCTGACGCTTGCGATAGCCCTTGATACGGTATCGGAATCGGACTCCCGCGAGTCGATGCATCGTTTGGGCGAAGGCTTCGAGTGCAACAAGGTCTTTCATTTGGTCGCGATTGATAACCAGGACGTGGATGCCCATTGCCTTGAGGCCATTATTTCGATTGCCATCGTGGATGCGAGCGTTTTGAAGCTCATGCCCAATTCCGTTGTATTCGTTGTCGACTCCGGCGGCCGGGCAATATAGGTCGCAGATGGCGTAAGGGATGCCGGAGGACATGTTGACCGCAAGAGTGTCGAAGTCGATTCGATAGTTGAGTAGCAGGCCTCCCATGGGCAGGCTGCAACATCCGAATCCGCCAAAGCGCATGGGCGCTCCGAGAACGGCAAACATTAGGGATTCGGCTGGGGATGCAGATCCGGGTCGGGCGAGATTGACTGCCGTGCGAAACGAGGTGTATGAGCTACTTTTGGCGAAGCGTGCGACCGCCTCGAGCTCTTCGATAGTTGTGGCGGGCTCGCATTTGTAGTGTGCCTGTTCGTAGCGGGTCTCGTTCTGTTGTTCGGTCGCCGACTGGTCGCCCAAGCAATCAAGATCGCCCGTCGCTGCGCAGTCATCGCCCTTGGGCCAGATGGCGTCATAGGCAATGGGGTATGTTGCCCCGGGGGGAAGGGAGTAGGTTCCGAGCAGTTCCATGAGTAGCATCAAGGTTTTGGCGACTGATTCATTCTTGGGACAAAGCATGGCTGTCATGGCAGGAGACGTTGCGTAGATGTCGGCCTCGACGTGCATAATTGCACCTTCAGGAAGCGAAGCGGAGAGAATATGCTGAAGAAGTCGCTTGTCGGGGCGTCTGTTGTCTTCGTTTGAAACGAGAAGATCGAGCAGTTCGGAATCATCTTCATTCCAGGCGTCGAGTATCGAAAGTGCGCCAAAGTCTATCGCGTCATTGTTGGGAATGCAGCCAGCCAAGGCCTGTGCTTGCTGTTCGCTATCAACGGAGTCCCAGAGTAGGGCAGAGTACGCCCGTCGTGCGCGACGAATTGCGCGGAGGGCGGAGAAATGTGAAATCACGGTCGTCATAGCTATAACGTACTAAGTTGGCGGCAGAATGCGACCGCCATGCCGTTCTTTTCGCTCAGCGGGGCGCTGCGCACCACGAACGGCTGGGTGTTATGAAATCGGTGGAATCGGTTGAGGGGATTGCGGGAAATTGAGCTCTGCCGCGAAGGTTGACGATAGCTACTGGACAGTTAGTTCAGATACGTATAAGGCGGCGGGCGTTCGAGACGTTTCTAAGGGCCTTCGAGGGCGATTTGAGGGTAAAGATGCGGCGGTTGTACTCGAAAAAGATGAGCTTTGGGCGGCATGGCATCCGCCGGGGAGCTCAGAAGGCTCCGAACGGCCCTTTGGAGCTTTAAAAAATACGTATCTGAACTAATTGTCCAGGGAAGGTTGGCGAGGGATAGAAAAAGGGTCGGAAGCGAGTTTCCGACCCTTTAAAAGCATCAAAGATGATGCGATGTGCGGCAGGCTACAGCGCGAAGTCGCCGCCGACGAGCGTGGAGACGGGCTCCTCGTGGTAAACGGCGGAGATGGCCTGAGCGAACTCCTCGGCGACCGAGATGGTCTTGATCTTGCCGCCGACCTCGACGGGAATGGCGTCGGTGACGAGGCACTCGACGATCGGGGCGTCGTTCAGACGCTCGATGGCCGGACCGGAGAAGATGCCGTGGGTGGCGCATACGTAGATGTCGCCGGCGCCCATAGCCTTGAGCTCCTTGACGTTGGCGCACAGGGTGCCTGCGGTGTCGATCATGTCGTCGTTGATGATGCAGGTCTTGCCCTTGATGTCACCGATGATGCCCATGACCTCGGCGGCGTTGTGGCGCGGACGGCCCTTGTGGGCGATGGCCAGGTCGCAGCCGAGCATGTCGGACAGCTTCTTGGCGGCCTTGGCGCGGCCCACATCGGGGGAGACGACAACCAGGTTGTCGGTGTCGAAGTGCATGTCGTTGTAGTACTGGCCAAACAGCGGCAGCGCGGACAGGTGGTTAACCGGGATATCGAAGAAGCCCTGAATCTGGCCCTGGTGCAGGTCGAGGGTGATGATGCGGTTGACGCCGGCGCGCTCGAGCAGGTTGGCGACGAGGCGGGCGGTGATGGGCTCGCGCGGGCCGGCCTTGCGGTCCTGGCGGGCATAGCCGTAGTGGGTGATAACGGCGGTGATGGAGCGGGCGGATGCGCGCTTGGCAGCGTCGGTGGCGATGAGCAGCTCCATGAGCATGTCATTGACGTTGCCGCCGGCCACGGACTGAATCAGGAAGACGTCGGCGCCGCGGACGGTCTCGTCGTAGCGGGCGTAAATCTCACCGTTGGCGAACTGCTTTAGCGTAAGGCCCGAAAGCTCGACCCCAAGGTACTCAGCGATCTTCTGAGCGAGGGGACGGTTGGAGGAACCGGAATACACGCGGATGGACTTGCGCATATTCTCCGACTTCTCGGGATCATTAATCGGCATTACCCTTCTCCTTTATATCGAATGCCATATAGATGCCTTGTTGCATTGTAACCGCGCGACGGGGTTAATCGGGTCTTGATAACGTCTTTACCGTCAACGGACACGAACCGACCACTCATCCGGTCGCGCAGGTCACGATAGAAAAAGGAGCCGTCCCCATGGAACAGCTCCTTTTGTGCTTGGTGAAACGTTATGCCTCGTCGTCCTCGTGCAGACGACGGCGATAATCGGCGGCCCAGCCCTCAATATTTACCTGACGGGCGCGGCCCAGACCGAGCGCGTCAGCCGGGACCGGCTCGGTGATGACGGAGCCGGCGGCCACGAGCGCACCGTCGCCAATCTGGGCGGGCGCGACCATCATGGTGTCAGAACCGATGAAGGCATCCTTGCCGATGACGGTCTTGTGCTTGTGGACGCCGTCGTAGTTGCAGGTGATAGAGCCCGCGCCCACGTTGACGCCGGAGCCCATGGTGGTGTCGCCGATGTAGGACAGGTGCGGCACCTTGGAACCCTCGCCGATCGTGGACTTCTTGATTTCCACGTGCGTACCGGCCTTGGAGCCGTCGAGCATGTGGGTGCCCGGGCGCAGGTAGGCGCGCGGGCCGCAATCGACGCCGTTCTCGATGACGGCCTCGATGGCGATGGTCTCATCGATGGTGCAGCCGCTGCCGACGGTGGTGTCGGTGAGACGGCTGTTGGGGCCGAGCTGGCACTCCTCGCCCACGGTGACGTGGCCGATCAGGTGCGTCTGCGGCCACACGACGGTGTCGCGGCCGATAACGGCGTCGGGACCGATCCAGGCCTGCGTGGGGTCGATGAAGGTGACGCCCTCGGCCATCCAGTGCTCGTTGATGCGGTCGCGCGCAATGGCGGTGAGCTGCGCGAGCTGGATGCGGCTGTTGACGCCCAGACCGTCGCGGTAGTCGTCGCAGTGGAAGATGGAGACCGCCTGGCCGTGGCCCTTGAGGATTTCGAGCATGTCGGGCAGGTAGTACTCGGACTGCGCGTTGTCGTTGCCGATCTCGTTAATGTGGGCGGCGAGCTGCGCGCCGTCGAAGGCGTAGCAGCCGGCGTTGCACTCGAGCAGCGTGGCGGCCTGCTCGGGCGTGCAGTCCTTCTGCTCGATGATGCGTTCGATCTGGCCGTCGGCGCCCAGCTTGATGCGGCCGTAGCCGAAAGGATCGGGCGGGGTCATGGTCATGACGGTGCAGGCGAGCTCGCCGGTAGCGACGGTCTGCGCGAACTTGGCGACGGTGTCGGCGGTGATGAGCGGCAGGTCGCCGTTGAGCACGACGACGGGGCCTTGCGTGATGCCGCAGGCCTCGAGCGCGACCTTTACGGCGTGGCCGGTGCCCAGGCGCTCGGTCTGCTCGACGCACTCGACCTTGGTGGCGCTGTTGGCGTAGGCGCCGTCGATCAGGGCGCGCATCTCGTCGGCGTGGCTGCCGATGACGACCACGACGCGGCTGCAGCCGGCCTTGATGGTAGCGTCGACGATCCACTGGACCATGGGCTTACCCAGGATCTTGTGCGAAACCTTGCAGTGGTTCGACTTCATGCGGGTGCCCTCGCCGGCAGCGAGGATAATTGCGGTTGCGTCCATGTGATCTCCTGTTACGTTATAGAGACGTGTGTTTGGAAACGATACACGGCGCAATATGATACCGCAGGCATATGTTGAGCGCGTAACGATTGATGCGCGACGGCCGATGTCGCTGCCGCCGGCGTGGTGTTTGCGCTGGTTGTGTATGGCGGCGGCGCTGCGGCGTTGACGTTTGAGCGAGGGGACGGGGGTGCCCGTGGACAACATACGAGAGGAGTTTGGCGGCGAGCCCGTCGCGGCATTCTCGATGTCGCATCCGGCTGTGCCGGCACTCTATATAGTGCTGACGCTGGGGCTCACTATGTTCTCGATGCAGCCGGTACTGATTGCGCTGTCACTTGCGGGCGGGCTGGCGTATGGATTTGCGACGCGTGGGGCTGCCCGCACGCTGGGCGCGCTCCGCTGGCAGCTGCCGGTGATTTTGATCGTCGCGGTGCTCAATCCGCTGTTTAGCGCCTCGGGCTCGACGGAGCTGTTCCGTATTGGCATGCGCGCGGTGTATCTGGAGAGCATGGTATGCGGTCTGTGCATGGGCGGGCTGTTTGTGGCGAGCATACTGTGGTTTGAGGCGGCGGCGTCGATGCTCGAATACGACAAGGTGCTCGCGCTGCTGGGCAATGCCGCACCGGTGATTGCGCTCATGATCTCGGTGTGCATGAGGCTTATCCCGCAGTTTTTGCGCCGCGGCCGCACGGTACTGGCGGTGCAGGATGCGATTGACGTGCCGGGCCGCGCGCCGGCCGACCCCGCGCGCTCGCGCCTGCGGGCATCGAGTGTGTTGATGGGCTGGGGCATGGAAGATTCGCTGGAGCGTGCGGACGCGATGCGCTCGCGCGGGTGGGGTGCCGCGACGCGTCGTACGACGTATGCGAGGTATCGACTGGGGCGCAGCGACATTGCCGCGCTGGTTGGGCTTGCGTTGTTTGGCGTGGCCACGGCGGCAGTGGCGTGGACCGCGACGACGCAGTATTCGTTTTATCCGCAGCTCTCGCTGCCGGCGCCGTGGCCGGGCTATGTCGTGTACGCTGCCTGGATGGTGCTGCCTTGTGCGTTGCACGCGATTGATGAGAGGAGGTTTGGCTGATGGCTCGGTTGGATAGGGGCCCGGTGTCGGGCGCGGCGTGCGGCCCGGATATGCCGGCGATTGAGGTGCGGAGCCTGAGCTTTGCCTACCCCGATGCTGATGCTGCGGTGCTCGAGGGGCTCGACTGGTCTGTTCCCCAAGGTGCGTTTGCGCTGCTTGTTGGCGGTACCGGATCGGGTAAGTCGACGCTGCTGTCGCTGCTCAAACCCGAGATCGCTCCGGCGGGCGAGCGCACTGGCGATGCGCGCGTGCTGGGCGAGAACGTTGCCGACATGGACGTGCGCGCGTCTGCGGAGCGCGTGGGCTACGTGTTCCAGGATCCCGAGAACCAGATTGTGTGCGAGACCGTGTGGCACGAGATGGCGTTTGGCCTAGAGAATCTGGGTGTGTCGCGCGACGAGATGCGCCGCCGTGTTGCCGAGACCAGCTATTTCTTTGGTCTGGAGGACTGGCTTCATCGCGATACCGATACGCTTTCGGGTGGCCGCAAGCAGCTGCTGTCGCTTGCCGCCGTTCTGGCGCTGCGTCCGCGCGTCCTGTTACTCGACGAGCCCACGTCTCAGCTCGATCCCGTTGCCGAGAAGAATTTTCTGCACGCGCTGTTTCGCGTGAACCGTGAACTGGGCTGCACGGTTGTTGTGGCCACGCATCAACCGCGGCCGATGCTCGAGTATGCGACGTGTGCGTACCGGATTGAGGGCGGTCGCGTGCGCGAGGTGTCTGACCTGGCGAGTTTGGGTAGTCGCGAGGGACTTTTGGCTTTGGACTCTTGTCGGCCCGCGCAGGGGGCGGCGACGAGTGCAGCGGCAGCTATTCGCGAGGGCTGGTTTCGCTACGATCGAGCGTCCGGCTGGGTGCTGCGCGGACTCGATGCAGCGTTCTCAGCTGGCGCGGTGCATGCGGTCGTGGGCGGAAACGGCTGCGGCAAGTCGACGATGCTCTCGGTGCTGGCCAAGACGGCTAAGCTGCAGCGCGGCCGCATGGTGCGTGGGGCGGCTTCGGCGGCACTGCTACCACAGAATCCCAAGGCATTGCTGGTCGCCGAAACGGTGCGCGACGAGCTGATGGAATGGGCTTCGGCCTGCGGGTACGACGAGGCCGCAGCACAGGAGCAGACAGCGCGCCTGGGTCTGGCGGGCTTGGAGACGCGTCACCCGTACGATCTTTCGGGCGGTCAGCGTCAGCTGCTTGCGTTGGCAAAGCTGCTGTTGATTGGCCCGGAGCTGCTGTTGCTTGATGAGCCCACCAAGGGTTTGGACTTGGCCAGCCGCCGCATCATCGCCCGCGCCCTGCGTGACCATGCGAATGCCGGCGGTACCGTCATCATGGCCACGCACGACTTAGACTTTGCCGAGCAGGTGTCCGACGACGTCGCCATGATGTTCGACGGCGAGATCGCCTGCATGGAGCCTCCGGCAGATTTCTTTGACGACAACGTGTTCTACAGGGTGTGATGGGATGACGGATCATCGCGCCTCGCGCCTACTTACAAAAATGGAGATCCCGCTGTTGTTGGCGGTGCCGGCAGTGATGACTGCGGCGTTGCTGGTGGGCATTGAGCAGGCGGCGCTTGCCATGCTGGTTGTAGTGGCGCTCGTGCTCGCACTGTATTTTGCGGGCTATGAGACATCACGTCCAGGCCTGCGCCAGATCATGCCCACGCTGGTGCTGGCGGCGCTGGCCGCGGCGGGGCGCATCCTGTTTGGGCCCATTCCCGATTTTAAGCCCGTGAGCGCTATCGCCATTATCGCGGGTGCGACACTTGGCCGTCGCAATGGTTTTATGGTCGGCGCGTTGGCAGCGCTGACCAGTAATTTCTTTTTTGGACAGGGTATGTGGACGCCGTGGCAGATGTATGCCTGGGGTCTGGTGGGCTACATCGGTGGCGCACTGGCGCATGCGGGCGCGTTTGACCGCGCCGATGGAACCGTGCGAATGCCGGCGCTGTTGGCGTATGGCTTTGCGTCGGGCCTGCTGTATGGCGTCGTGATCAACGCGTATGACATCATCGGTTTTGTGCAGCCGCTCACCTGGGCAGGCGCCATAGCGCGTCTTGCTACGGCGGTGCCGTTCGACATCACGCATGGCCTCGCGACCTGCGTGTTCTTGGCCGCTCTGTACAAGCCCTGGTGTCGCCGCATTAACCGTGTCGTCGTGAAATACGGACTGTAGGGCATTTCGCGTTCCCTCACGAACTTGCGGTGGAATAGTTCCTGTTTGGCTATTTGCTACCCAAACAGGAACTATTCCACCGCAACTTATAGGGGGAGAGGGGTCACATGATCTGTTTTTCTCTGTCCCCCAGGAATTACTTGGGGCTAGAGCTCTAGCGTGAGGGTGACAGGGCAGTGGTCGCTGCCGAAGATGTCGCCACGGATACCGGTGTCGCGTACGTTGTCGGCGATTGCGTCGCTTACCAGGAAGTAGTCGATGCGCCAGCCTGCGTTGTTCTTGCGGGCATTAAAGCGATAGCTCCACCAGCTGTAGACGCCCTCGACGTTCGGATTTGCCGCGCGCCAGGTATCGGTGAAGCCGGCGTTGAGCAGCTCGGTAAACTTGCCGCGCTCCTCGTCCGAAAAGCCGGCGTTGCCGCGGTTGGACTTGGGGTTTTTAAGGTCGATCTCCTCGTGTGCCACGTTAAAGTCGCCGCAAGTTACGACGGGCTTGCCGGTCTCGCGCTCAAGCGCGCTCAAAAAGCCGCGGTAGGCATCGTCCCAGGCCATGCGCACATCGATGCGCGCGAGTTCGTTTTGCGCGTTGGGCGTGTAGACATCCACAAACCAAAACTTGTCGAACTCGAGCGCACAGACGCGGCCCTCGGTTGCGGCTTGGGCGACGAGCTCGGCCGCCTCGCCCTCGCCGGCGTAGGGTAACAGCGCGTCGGCGTGCAGCACGCGCAGCGGTTCCTGGCGGCTAAAGACCGCAGTGCCCGAATAGCCTTTACGCTCGGCGTAGCTCCAGATTTGGTGATAGCCAGGCAGATCGATATCGACCTGGCCCTCCTGCAGCTTTGTCTCCTGCAGCGCCAGGATATCGACGTCGAGTTCTTGCGCGATTTGGATAAAGCTCGGGTCCTTTTTGAGCACGGCGCGCAGGCCGTTGACGTTCCACGAGGCGAAAGTGTAAGTCTGAGGCATGGTGTCCTTTCGACGGGGTTGGCAGGCTTATTATTAGCGCAACAGGGGCGGGGTGGGCTCCGTGCATGCTGACTTAAAGGCCGCATGCTGGGACGTCGCTCAACGCTGCCCGACTAACAAGGACGGAGGACTCATATGACGCAGGCAATATCGGACCCCAAGCAGGCCTCCGCCGCGCTGGCGGAGCTGTTCGGCACCCACAAGCGCGTGGTCTTCTTTGGCGGCGCGGGTGTTTCCACGGCAAGTGGCATCCCCGATTTCCGCAGCATGGACGGCCTGTATCACCAGCAGTTTGCCTATCCGCCCGAGACCATGCTGTCGCATAGCTTTTACGAGGCGCATCCGGCCGAGTTCTTCGACTTTTACCGCACCAAGATGATCGCGCTTGGCGCCAAGCCCAATCGCTGCCACACCAAGCTGGCCGAGCTGGAGCGCGCCGGTAAGCTTGATGCCGTGGTGACGCAAAACATCGATGGCCTGCACCAGGCGGCCGGCTCACAGCGCGTGTTTGAGTTGCATGGATCGGTCCATCGCAACATTTGCCAGTCGTGCGGCGCGGTCTATAGCGCCGAGTGGATTTGCTCGCGCGAGCACGAGGATGCCGCGGGCGTGCCCGCGTGCCCCGCGTGCGGCGGGCGCATTAAGCCCGATGTGGTGCTCTACGAGGAGCCGCTCGATGAGCATGTGCTGACCGGTGCCGTTGCCGCCATCGCCGCGGCCGATGCCCTCATTGTGGGTGGGACCTCGCTCGTGGTGTATCCGGCGGCGGGCCTTACACGCTACTTTACCGGCGATACACTGGCCATATGCAACCTTGCCCCCACCGATCAGGATGCAAATGCCGACCTGCTGATTTCTTGCGACATCGCGGCCGCGTTTGCGTTCTAGCCCGCGCGCGCGGATACAATAGAAAGACTGAGTGCAAAGCGACCCCGCCGCCAGCTCCCCAAGCTCGGCGGCGTGGGCATTTTAGGAGGATGTTCATGGCGAACGACAGCAAGACATGGCGGTGCGGAAAGTACGAGCTCAGCTTTGACCGTCCGCGCATCATGGGCGTCCTCAACGTGACGCCCGATTCGTTTAGCGACGGCGGGGAGCACTTCGACCCGGATGCCGCCATCGAGTATGGCCTGGCGATGCTCGACGCCGGCGCCGACATCATCGACGTGGGCGGCGAGTCCACGCGCCCCGGCTTTACCCCGGTCAATCCCGACGAGGAGGCTCGCCGCGTGCTGCCCGTGGTGCGCGCGCTGGCCAAGGAGGGCGCCATCGTCTCGATCGACACGCGTCATGTGGCGGTCGCCAAGGCGGCCGTGCGCTGCGGCGCCTCGATCGTCAACGACGTGACCGGCTTCACCGACCCCAAGATGGTCGAGTTTGTTAAGACGAGCACCTGCGGCGTCATCGTGATGCATGCCGGCGAGGTCGCCGCGCCCGCGCGCACGCACGCAACGGTGCAGCTTGATACCTCGGCAGCGGCGTTTGTTGCCGAGAAGGCACGCGAAGCGGCTGCCGAGGCCGCGCGTGAGGCCGAGAAGCCGGCTCGTCGCCGTCGCGGCAAGTTGCTGGGTGAGCCTAAGCCGGAGGCCAAGCTTCCGGGCGGCGTGGTGCAGCCCTCGTTGCCGTTTGGCGAACCTGAGCCCGCGACCGAGCCTGCAAGCGAGCAGGAGACGCCTGCCGCCGAGCAGGCTGCTGCCGCCGAGACCGTCGCGCCCGCGCCCGAGGCCGCATCGGAGCCCAATGACCACCTGGCCGCCATGATGCGCCGCAGCGCCCGCCGCGAGGAAGCCTACGTGCCCACCTCGCAGCTCCGCCGCTTCACCCTGCCCGATTCGGCGCCCATCATGCGCCGCGTCATGGGCTTTCTGTCCGACCAGGCCCGCGCGCTCATCCACGCCGGCGTGTCGCGCGACCGCATCTGCATCGATCCCGGTCCGGGCTTTGGCAAGACGGCCAACGAGGACATCGTCATCCAGCGCGAGACTGCCAAGATGGCGTCACTGGGCTATCCGCTCATGTGCGCCGTATCGCGCAAGCGCTTTGTGGGCGCCGTCTCGGGCGTGACCGAGGCCGCCGAGCGCGATGCCGCTACGTTTGGCGTGTGCCTGGGCGCCATCCAGGCCGGTGCCAACATCGTGCGCGTGCACGACGCCGCGGGTTTTGCGCAGTTCCTGAACGGCTACTGGGCTGTCGCCAAGCCGCAGCCGCGTCGCGCGTTTGTGGCCGTGGGCTCCAACCTGGGGCATCGTTGCGACAACAT
>WGSK01000020.1:0-39104 GCA_014871655.1 Collinsella sp.
CTCGCCCAACGTTCCCTCACAGCTTGCGCGGTCCATGAACCTCAGCGACCCCGCCATGCCCTTCTGAGTTCCCGCATGGACAGCCACGTCAATGAAGAGCTTGGGATAGAACTGCTGAGGGTAGGTGCCCACAACTAGGAGTCCAGCCTTGGTGACATTGCCCTGGGAATCAAGGATATTTAGGCGCTCCAGCTTCGTTTGTTTGTCCGGCGCGCCGCGCATTGCCCGGGGCGTCAACGAGAAAGCCCGATCTATCGTACGGTCGACCAGCGTCTCGTCGAGATTGTCCGCGCCCGCACCCGCCACCGCGTCGCGATCGCTCGGAGTCGCTCGACCGTATGACGCCAATGCGAGCACCTCAGTCGATGAAAGCGGCACATCTTTGTCATCGATGCGCTTGTAGCTGCCGCCCTGGGCGCCCCGCTCTATGACATAGCAGGGCTTGCTCGACGGATCGAGCTCCTCAATCGTAATGACGAGAACGATGACGCCCTGAAGCTCCACTCGCTCGATCGTGTATTTAGGCGGATTGGCCAGCTTTCCTCGACCGCCCGCATCACCCATGCCTGACACAAATTGGTTGAGCACTTTCTCGGTCTCGAAGTTCTCAACCGGGACAAAACCTGCGCGCTCACTCACTCCGAGCACGATGATTCCGCCGGCAGTGTTCGCGAATGCGCTCACCGTTTCCCATACGTCGCGGGAAAGCGTCGTGGCGCTCTCCTTCACTTCGACGTTAAGATCATCCGAGCCCATACGCCTTAAAGACTCAAGCAGACCGGTCAGCTCGTTTTCGTTCATCTGCACGTCCTTTCGCTCGGTCCTGCGGAGAATGCCGCGGATAGATTTCCCTCGTCTCTCAGTTATCTCTCGTAATTATCTCTCATTTATCTCTCTATCTCTCGGCTTAGAGATAAGAGATAGATAGAGATGGAATGTCTACCATTTGCTTCATTTATACATATTTTTGCTGGTAGAACAATCGGTATTGAGACAATACCATGATTGCCTACCTCTTTGCTGCTCAGTTATCTCTCATATTTTTCTCTCATCTTCCTGTCATCTCTCATATTAGAGACGAATGAGAGACGAGAGATACGCGAGTGATGGACGAGCGAGGATTTCCGGATATCCACTCTCGTTTGGCGAGTGTCCAATTTTCCACGCTCGCGCGGCGGTCACGCGGGGCCTTTACCCATTCCGCCGGCATCGTCTTCAGTTCGCCGCAGAGCCGCGGCCCCATATGGGTATACTCTCGAGGATTCGACTCGATTCGCCCCCGCTGGGGCGTCAAAGGAGACTGCATATGCCCACCACCTCAACCGACCCGCGCGCCGCAGCCGCTGCACTGCTGGTGCCCGGCACTACCTGCCACGGCTTTGCCGTCGAGCGCCGCGAGACCGTGCCCGAGCTCGACTCGGACGCTTACGTGCTGCGCCACACCGCCTCGGGCGCTCGCCTGCTGTACCTGGCGTGCGACGACGAAAACAAGGCCTTTGCCATTGGCTTTAAGACGCCGCCGGCCGATTCCACCGGCGTGTTCCATATTCTTGAGCACTCGGTGCTGTGCGGATCGGCTAAGTTCCCCGTCAAGGAGCCGTTTGTCGACCTGATCAAGAGCTCCATGCAGACGTTTCTCAACGCCATGACCTACCCCGACAAGACCATCTACCCCGTTGCCACCACCAACGAGCAGGATCTGTACAACCTGATGGACGTGTACCTGGACGCGGTGTTCAACCCGGCCATCTATACCAAGCCGACCATTTTTGAGCAGGAGGGCCGGCACTACGAGCTGGACCTGCCGGAGAGCGTCGAGGGCGAGGGCGACGGCGGCTCCGCGAGCCTGCGCGAGGGCACGCTGCGCTATAACGGCGTGGTGTTCAACGAGATGAAGGGTGCGCTGTCCGACCCCATGAGTGTGCTGGACGACGCCGTCAACGCCGCGCTCTACCCCGACACCGCCTATGCACACGAGAGCGGTGGCGACCCGCGCGCGATTCCCGCGCTCACCTACGAGCAGTTCCTGGACACGCACGCGCGCCACTACAATCCTTCCAACTCTTATATAACGCTCTACGGCGACCTGGACGTGGACCGCGCCCTGGCCTTTTTGGACGAGCGCTATCTGTCGCAGCCGAGTGCCGCGAGCCGCCGCATGGACGCTGCCGTCGCCGCCGGCGAGGACCCGTCCACGATGGCGCCCAATCCGCTGGGCGCGCAGGCGCCCGTGACCTGCGAGTACAAGCGCGTCGAGATGGCCACCACACCCGAGAACGCCCTGGTGGGCCTGGGCCTGGTGCTGGGCAACGCGCTCGACCGCAAACGCACGATCGCGGCGGATATCCTGTTTGAAGCACTGCTGGGCTCCAACGAAGCGCCGGTTAAGAAGGGCATTCTGTCCGCCGACCTGGGCGGCAACGTGGTGAGCTACACGGCGGCCGAGAGCCTGCAGCCCTACGAGCTCATCATGCTGCAAAACGCGCAGCCCGGCGTGGCGCGCGAGCTGCGCCGCGTGTTCCAGGACGCCTGCCGCGACTTATGCGAACATGGCGTTCCGCGCGAGCGCCTGGAAGCCATCATCAGCAGCAACGAATACGACCTGCGCCAGCGCGACTACGGTATCGCCGACGGCGTGGCCATTGCGTGCGACGCGCTGAGCACCTGGCTCTACGATGACGACGCCGCGACGCTGGCGCTCAAGTACGGCCCGGTGTACGAGGAGCTGCGTGGCGAGCTGGACGGCAGCTATTTTGAGGACCTGCTGCGCGAACTGGTGCTGCAGAACGATCACATGGCACTGGTCGAGCTGGTGCCGGTGGACGCCACCGAGGGTTCGGAGGGTGCCGAGGCCGCCGAGCTGGCAGCCAAGCGGGACGCCATGACCGATGCCGAGCTGGCCGACGTGGTCGAGCGCACGGCCGTACTGCGTGCCGCGCAGGAGGCCGAGGACACGCCCGAGGACAAGGCCACGCTGCCGCGCCTCCGCGTATCCGACATTGGCGAGGCGCGCCCCGAGCCGCCGCTCGTTGTGGACACGACCGCGCCCATCCCCTGCCTGCGCCACGGCATCCCCACCAACCGTTTGGCCTACGCTATGCAGTATTTCGACCTGAGCTGCGTCGCGTTTGAGGACCTGCCCTATGTGACGCTGCTCTGCCGCCTGCTCAAGCAGCTGCCCACGCGCGAGCATTCGGCCGAGGAGCTCGACAACTTGCTCGCCGGCAAGCTCGGCTTTTTGAGCTTTACGACCGAGGTCATGACCCAGCCCGAAGTGGACGGCGTGCGCCCCTACCTGCTGGTGAGCGCCGGCGCCCTGTCCGAGAAGATCGACGCGCTGGCGAGTCTGCCGCGCGAGGTATGGTCGAGCACGCTTTTGGCAGACGCCGACGCCGACCGCGTGCGCGACGTGCTCACGCAGATTCGCATTGGGCTTGAGCAGGGCTTTATCAACAACGGCCACTCGGCGGCGCTCGGTCGCGCGATGAGTTACAGCTCACCTTCGGCCGTGGTGCGCGAGCAGCTTTCGGGCGTAGACTTCTACTTGTTCCTGCGCGATTTGCTCGAGCACTTTGACGAGCGCGTGGACGGGCTGCGTACCAAGCTTGCCGAGCTGGCGGAGCGTATCTTTGTGGCCGATGGCTGCATGGCGAGCTTTACCGGCAGCGACGAGGACTTTGACGCGTACTGGGATGCCGCGGGCAACCTGGGGCTGGGTGCGGGCGACGGTGCTGTTGCCGGCCGCGACGCGCTCGTGGTGCCGACGCCACGCGACCGCCACGAGGCTTTCGTCATCCCCAGCGATATCTGCTTTGTGGCAAGCGCGTGCGACCCGCGTCGCCTGGGCATCGACGTGACGGGCGCCTGGGCGGTTGCCGCCAACGCGCTCTCCTACGACTACCTGTGGAACGAGATTCGCGTGAAGGGCGGTGCGTACGGCTGCGGATTCCGCGCAGCCGGCGAGCGCCAGACGGCGTTCTACACCTACCGCGACCCGGCGATCGATCCTTCGATTGAGCGCGTGAAGCGCGCGGGTGCATGGCTTGGCAGCTTTGAGCCCGACGAGGCCGCCTTTGAGGGCTTTATCGTGAGCTGCGCGAGCGGCATGGACGCGCCGGTGAAGCCGTACGCGCTCACCAAGCGCCGCAACACGACCTATCTGGCCGGGCTCGATCCGCATGCGCGCGAGGAGCGTCGCGCCCAGATGCTCGCCGCCACGCCCGGTGAGCTGCGCTCGCTCGGCGCCGACGTGACGCGCATCGCAGCCGAGTCGCCCACCTGCGTCTTTGGCGGCCGAGACGTCATCGCCAAGAGCAACGCCGGCTTTAACGTAGTCGACCTGCTGGGCTAAGGCGCGGCAAGCAAAACTACCACGAAGGGCGCAGTTCACAGGCGCCCTTCGTGGTAGTTCGAACACTTGTTCTATACGCACACATGTTCTATAGTAGAGGTGCTTGCAACGACCTGAAATTGCAACTAGAATATAGTTGCAGAATGTGAGGCGGGATGACTCGATCCGATAAACTCATCGCCCAACTGTTTAGCTGCCCTTCAACTTATCGGTATGCGGATTTTTTAAAAGTCATGGCTTCATATGGCTTTGAAATGGACAGCAAAGGCAAGACATCCGGATCGCGCGTTCGCTTCTACAGGCCATCAGATGGCAGGATGTTCGTAATGCACGCGCCTCATCCATCTGACGAATTGACAGCGGGGACCATTCGAAACATCGTTCGCTTTCTGCAAGATGTCGGAGGTAGTCATGAGTAACGTTTTGGCATACAAAGGTTATTTCGCCCCGGTCGAGTTCAATGCCGAACAGCATGTGCTAACAGGTATGGTCGCCGGCATTAGGGACGCAATCGTATTTGAAGGCTCCACGGCTGAAGAAGTGGAGCAATGCTTCCACGACGCCGTCGACGATTACCTTGAGTTTTGCGCCGAGAAGGGCAAGGAACCCGAGCGGGCTTTTAAGGGCTCGTTCAACGTAAGAACGGGCTCTGAGCTCCACAAGCAAGCAGCGCTGGCAGCGGCAAAGAAGGGTGAGTCACTCAATAAGTTTGTGACTGAAGCGATCGCTGCGGCGCTGTGAAGCCAACGTCGAGTCGAAGCCGCCACACAGGGCGCCTTTGTGGCGGCTTCGACGTTTGCCCAGATAAAACCCGCCAAAATAAACCTGTCCCTTTTTGGCAGGTTTGCTAGAGGAGGCTGGGATGGACAAGGCTGAGTTGCGGCGGGCAATGATTGCTCGGCGCGACGATCTCGATTTGGATGTACGGGCGGCGAAGTCTGCTGATATCTGTGCGCGGCTGGTTGAGCTGCTGGGCCGCTTGGATGCCGCGGCGCCGCGCACCGTTGCCGTCTATGCCGCGATGGGTTCCGAGGCAGACCCTGCCGCGTTTGCCGCTGCGGCCGCCGTGCGCGGCTGGCGCGTAGCCTATCCGTGCATGCTCTCGGCAATTGATGCCGCAGCTTGTGGCCAGCGCATGTGTATGCGGGCAGTTGCCGCCGACGATGCGTCCGCGGCTCCGTTTATCGCCCACCCTACGCGGGCCTTTGCGGCCACGGACATCGACAGCAACCACTTCCCTATCGTGCCTGCCGAAGCTCTCGACATGATCGTCGTGCCGCTCGTGGCCTTCGACCAAACCGGCGCGCGCCTGGGCTACGGCGGCGGTTGCTACGACCGCTACCTGCCCATGCTCTCGCCCGAATGCCAAATCATCGGCATCGCCTTTGACGAGCAGCGTGTCGACCGCGTTCCCACCGACGCTCACGACCTGCCGCTACCCCACATCATCAGCGCCTAATCGCCGCCATATCAGCCACGGCTACAGCAGTACCATCGCAGCCTAGTGCTCCTCGCCGGCGCGGGCCAGGTCGTAGGGCGTGGTCTGGTAGACGTAGTAGTTGAGCCAGTTGGTGTAGAACAGCTGAGCCTGGCTGCGCCAGACGTTGCGCGGATCGGCGGAGGGGTCGTCGCCCGGGAAGTAATGCGCCGGCACCTGAGGGTTGAGGCCGCGCTTCACGTCGCGCTCGTACTCCAGGCGCAGCGTGTCGGTATCGTACTCGGGGTGACCAAAGACAAAGAAGCGACGGCTGTCGGTCGACTTGACGATGTACAGGCCCACCTCGTCGGACACGGCCACGACCTCAAGCTGCGGCTCGGCCTCCACGTCCTCGCGGCGCACGTCGGTGTTGCGCGAATGTACGGCATAGAAGCGGTCGTCAAAGCCGCGGACCAGCGGGCTTTGCGGCTTCACCAGATAATGCTCGAACACGCCGCTCGCCTTTGCCGGCAGGTCGTACTTCTGGATGCCGTAATGATGGTACAGGCCGGCCTGCGCGCCCCAACAAATGTGCAGAGTAGAGTGCACGTGCGTGGTGGACCAATCCATGATCTGGCAGAGCTCGGGCCAGTAGTCGACCTCCTCGAACGGCATCTGCTCCACCGGCGCGCCCGTGATGATCAGGCCGTCGTAGTGGATGTCGCGGATGTCGTCGAACGTGCGGTAGAACGTCTCCAGGTGGCCGGCGCTCACGTGCGTGGCCTCGTGCGTTTTCGTGCGCAGCAGGTCCACCTCCACCTGCAGCGGCGTGTTGGAGAGCTTGCGCATGATCTGCGTCTCGGTAGCGATTTTGGTGGGCATGAGGTTGAGGATGAGCACGCGCAGCGGACGGATGTCCTGATGCAGCGCGCGGTACTCGGTCATGACAAAGATGTTCTCGCTCTCGAGCTGCGCGGCGGCAGGGAGGGCGTCGGGGATGCGAATGGGCATGAATGCTCCTTACGAGTCAGTTGCAGTTATGGTACAACGACCGGCCCCATCCGCGCGAGTACATCGCCCGGCGATGCCGTCAGCGGCCCAAATCACTCCAAAAGTAGAGATTAAGGCATGCCCAAAAATCTATGGCGCTTTAGCCTAGCAAAGTGGCAGCAGGACGCTACAATGGTTCGACGCGAAAAACTCGGCCGAAAGGATACATATATGTACCAAACGCGTAAGATCGGTGTGGTCGGCCAGGGCCACGTAGGAGCACATGTTGCCAACAGTCTGCTCATGCAGGGCATTGCCGATGAGCTGTACCTGTGCGATATCAACGAGGCCAAGGTGACGTCCGAGGTCCAGGACCTGCGCGACTCCCTTTCGTTTGTCCCGTACAACACCAAGATCGTCAACTGCTACGACCACTACGAGGAGCTTGCCTGCTGCGACGTCATCGTCAACGCCGCCGGCAAGGTCGCGCTGGCCGCCGGCAACCGCGACGGCGAGCTGTTCTTTACCACCGACGCCGCCCGCACCTTTGCCAAGCGCATCGTCGACGCCGGCTTTGACGGCATCTTCGTGAGCATCTCCAACCCCTGCGACGTCGTGTGCACCGAGCTGTGGCACCTGACCGGCTACGATCCCAAGAAGATCATCGGCTCGGGCTGCGGCCTGGACTCCGCCCGCCTGCGCACCGAGATCTCCAAGAAGGTCGGCGTGAGCCCCAAGTCCATCGACGCCTACATGATCGGCGAGCACGGCTTTAGCCAGTTGGCCGCCTTTAAGGCCGCAACCATCGCCGGCAAGAGCCTTAACGAGCTTCAGGCCGAGAACCCCGACAAGTACGCCTTTGACCACATGGAGGTCGAGGAGCTCGCGCGCAAGGGCGGCTACGTAACCTACCAGGGCAAACAGTGCACCGAGTACGCCGTCGCCAACTCCGCCGCGCGCGTTTGCGCCGCCGTGCTGCATAACGAGCACGCCGTGCTTTCCGCCTCCACGCTCATGACCGGCCAGTATGGCGAGGAGGGCATCTTCACCTCCCTGCCGTGCGTGATCGGTGCCGAGGGCGTCGAGGAGGTCTACACGCTGGACCTGTCCGAGCACGAGCTCGAGGGCTTCCACAAGAGCTGCCAGCACATCCGCGACAACATCGCCCAGCTCGACTGGTGGGACGCCGAGGCCTACGACGCAAAGTAGGCCGCTGGCTACCGCAACCTCGCGAATCTAAGCGCAATACCAAGCGGGCCGCGCCGGAAATCCCCGGCGCGGTCCGCTTTTTACGCACGCTATTCACTTGCGAATCGAAGGTGAATGCTTTTCCCGTTACCTAGTACTGCTCGATGCCCATGTAGCGACGAACCTCGGGGCTGTGGTCGAACACCTTGCCGCGGGCGGCACGCAGCTCGCAGCTCATCGCGTAGAAGAAGATCGGCTCCAGGTACGAACGCACGCTGGCAGGCACTTCACCCACGCCGTACTCGAGCGCATCGAGCACCATGACGGTATCGGTGTGCGTGTTGAGGAACGCAAGAGCGCGCTCCTCCATGGGGCGGCACTCGCCCGATCCGAGCTGCACAAAGTAGAACACGCCGGGCTCGGTGGCTTCGAACGGGCCATGGAAGTACTCGCCGGAGTGGATGTAGCAGCAGTGCTGCCACTGCATCTCCATGAGCGAGCAGATCGCCATGGCATAGGTCTGGCTAAAGTTGGGGCCGGAGCCCAGGATATAGAAGAACTTGTGCTGCTGGCAGAGCTCGGCAAAGCGGGCGCCCAGCTCGGCGTTGACCTTCTCACGGGCGGCGGGCAGCAGCGCATCCATCTGCTTGAGGCCCTCATACATGTCGGCGAGTGCCTCGTAGCCTTCCTGCTGGTCGAGCAACTCGGCGGCGATCAGAGCTCCGATGCCCTGCGGCACCTCGGCCTGCAACACGCCCTCGCCCCACGGATAGACCCAGGTGGTCCACTTGTCGTTGTCGATCTTTGAGCCCTCGCAGTCGGTAAGGGCAATGACCTCGGCGCCGGCAGCCAACGCCATCTCGCAGCCGTCGACGACCTCTTGCGTGTTACCGCTGTGGCTGCAGGCGATGACGAGTGACTTCTCGCCAAGACTCTTGGGAGTCATCAGGCAAAACTCGCGCGCCGTGTAGACCGTCGAGGTAAACGTGGTGGCCTCGCGCTTGAGCAGTTCGTTGGCCGGCATGAGGTCGATCATCGAACCACCGCAGGCGATCCAAAAGACGTTCTCGACCTTGCCCTTGCGCTCGATAATTTCCTGAATCAGATCATGTGCGTTCATGCTGATGCCCCTCCTTGTGTGGCGGCTTTTGGCGACGGCTGCTCGTACCTGCTGTCGTTCTATGTTGTTCTATATATACCACGCATGCAGCCACGGTGGAAGCCATTGCGGTAAATTTGTTCCATGTTGTTCTATTCGTGAACGTTAGATGTCGAACACGTAGCGCGAGCCCACGATCTTTTGACGACCGAGCAGCAGGGGCCGCTCGTCCTCATCGGTAAAGTATGCCTCCATATAGAAGAGCGGCTCGCCGACCGGCACCTCCAGCAGCGGGGCCGCCTGAGCATCGGCAAGCGCAATCTCCACGGTGCAGGGGTCGGACTTGAGCGGCGCGCGACCCGAATGCTCGGCAACGAGCGCAAAGATTGAGTTATCGGTGAGGTCCTCGTCGGCCAGCGTCTGCAGGTAGGGATGGTCGGCGAGCACAAAGGCGTTGTTCTCGAGCATGACGGGGATGCCGTCGGCCGTGCGCACGCGCTCGACCACGATAAGCTCGCAGCCGGGCTCCACGCCAAAGAACGCCGCATCCTCGTGCGTCGCCGCGACCACCGTGCGCGACACCAGACGCGCACCCGGCACCATGTCGTTGGCAGCACAACCCTCAGTAAAGCTCTGGACGTCACCCTTCTGGCGAATCTTGCGCTTGAGCTTGGGAGCGCACACAAAGGTGCCCCTCCCCTGCTGGCGGTTGAGATACCCCGCGCGCGACAGCTCCTCGATGGCACGGCGCACGGTGACGCGCCCCACGCCGTAGGACTTCGCGAGCTCCATCTCGGCAGGAATGCGCGAGCCAGCAGGGTACACGCCGCGCGCGATCTCGCCCTTTAGGTCGTCCATGACCTGCTGGTACAGCGGCACGGCGGGCACGTCAGTGCGGTCGGTTTTATCGTCGAATGCCATCGTTACGCTCCATCCCGCGCATGCTCGGACTCAAACTCTTCAATCGCCGTCATAAACTGCTCACCAAAGGCGTCGGCTTTTTTCTCGCCAATGCCGTTGACCTGGATCAGCTCGTCGCGCGTCTGTGGACGCAGGCGGCACAGGCCGCGCAGGGCCTTGTCGGAAAAGACCATATACGGCGCCATCTCCAGCTCCGTCGAGATCTCCTTGCGGAGGGCACGCAGGCGCTCGAACAGCTCGGCATCGTCGCCAACGCGCGGGCGCTGATCCAGCTCGGCCTCCTCGCGCAGCAGATCGACGGCGCGGCGGGCGCGGGCCGAGGCCTTGCGCTTGGACGCGCGACGCTTAACGGTAAAGGCGAACGCCTCGTCCTCGACCTCGCCGGCACGCGGACCCAGTCCCACGACCGGATACTGCCCCTGAGAGGTGGCCAAATAACCGCGACCACACAGCTGGCCGATGATGTCCTTGATGCGCCCGACCGATTCGCTCGACAGCTCGCCGTAGCCGCGCTCCTCGTCCAGATGCATCTGGCGAATGCGCTCGGTGTTGCCGCCGTGGAGCACGTCGGCGATCAGCGACTTGCCAAAGCGCATGGGACGCGTGGCCACATAGCGCACAGCGGCGCGGGCCATATCGGTGACGTCCTCGACCTCGAACTGCGTGAGGCAATTGCTGCAGTTGCCGCAGCCCTCAGCGTCGTCTGCCGTGCCGCCCGCGGCGGCTGCCGCATGCTCGGCCGCCGCCTCGTCGCCAAAGTAGCGCAGCATGTATTCGCGCAGACAGCCAGTGGTATTGCAGTAGCCCTCCATCTGGCTGAGCAGGCGATAACGGTTCTGGAGCGCCCACGCGCGCTGCTCGTCGTCGAGCGCCTCGTCGACCGCATCGCCGCGGTCGATCAAAAAGCGGCGCATGCGAAAATCGTTACCGTTCCACAGCAGATGGCAGCTGGCCGGATCGCCATCGCGGCCAGCGCGGCCCGCCTCCTGGTAGTATGCCTCGATGCTCTCGGGCACGTTGTTGTGAATCACGTAGCGCACGTTGGGCTTGTCGATGCCCATGCCAAAGGCGTTGGTAGCAACCATCACCTGGATGTCGTCGTCGATAAAGGCACGCTGACTCTGGCGGCGGGCGTCGTTGCCCATGCCGGCATGGTAGCGGCCCACGCGAATGCCGCTGGGGCCCAGTGCCTCGGCAAGCTCCGCGGCCAGCGCGTCGACCGTCTTGCGGGTCGAGCAATACACGATGCCGCTCTCGCTCGAATGCGCAATCACGTAGTCGCGCACCCAGGCAGTCTTGGCCTTGTCGCCCATCTCCTCGCAACCAAAGTAGAGGTTCTTGCGATCGAAGCCCATCACCACCGTCGCGGGGTTTTGCAGGCCGAGCATTTGCTGAATGTCCGCGCGCACACGCTCGGTCGCCGTAGCGGTAAAGGCTGCCACGATGGGGCGCTGCGGCAGGGAATCGATGAACTCGCGAATCTGCAGGTAGGCGGGGCGGAAATCCTGGCCCCACTGGCTCACACAGTGGGCCTCGTCAATGGCCACGAGCGGCACGCCAATGCCGCCGTCCGCCGCAGCCTCCTGCGCAAAGGCTAAAAAGCGCGGCTCGAGCAGGCGCTCGGGCGCCACGTACATAAGCTGGTAGCGGCCCTCGCGTGCCCGTTTGAGCACGGTATTTTGCTGGGCCGGGGTAAGGCTGGAGTTGAGATAGCTGGGTCGCGCACCCGCCGCGAGCAACGCACGGGTCTGGTCCTCCATCAGCGACAGCAGCGGGCTCACCACAAAGGTGATGCCGGGCAGCATGAGCGCGGGCACCTGGTAGCAAATGGACTTGCCGGCGCCCGTGGGCATAACACCCAGCGCATCGCGACCGGCAAGGATCGCATCGACCATGCGGTCCTGTCCCGGGCGAAACGAGGTGTAGCCAAAATAGGCGCCGAGCGTGTCGAGCGCCATCTGCTGCATGCTATCAGTCATGGTTTCCTAACGTCCAAGTCATCTGCCGCCGATTATACGCCGCCACGCGGACCGGTGCCGCACGGCCGTCGGCCACGGGCAACGCAATCCAAAAGGAACGAGCGTGGGATTTTTGGACACTTTCCCAACGGCTAATCTCTTGACAAGCGCGCAAACGTCGCTGGTTGAGCATAAGTCAGCGAAAACGCCCCTAAGCGAGCAAGGTGACGTGAAAGAGGAGGGAAGCGTACTTCGGTACGCGACCGACGATTGAACGTCAGATTGCCGCTTAGGGGCGTTTGCAGCGTCGAGCCGTTACGCGGTTTGGTAAAACCGCGTAACTTACATGACCATAACGTAGCGCGATCCCACGTAGTACTGCTTACCCATCAAAACCGGCTCGTCATCGGGACCGGTAAAGCCGGCACGCAGGTTGAGCAGCGGATCGTGCGGAGCAATGCCCAGCTCGGCCGCCTGCTCGGCGTTAGCTCGAACGGCCTCGACCGTACGGTAGCCAACCGAGACAATCGGCGTTCCGCCAACACGCTCGACCTCGGCAAAAATCGACTTGTCCTCAAGATCGGCCGTCAACAGCTCACGGTAGGCGTCAAACGGCACAAAGATGTTCTCCTCAAAGATGGGCTCGCCGTCGGCCGTACGCACGCGTTTGATATGCAGCAGCAGCGCATCCTTCTGCAGGCCAAAGAACTCCATCTCGTTTTGGCGCGCCGGCACAATCTGGCGATCGACCACATGTGCACCGGCCTTCATGCCGTTGTTGGCACACAGCGCGGTAAACGTCTGCAGCGTCGAGGCGTGGAACTGGCGATTGATGTGCGGCGTGGAAACAAAGGTGCCGCGGCCCTGCTGCTTAACCAGGTAGCCATCGGAGCACAGCTCCTCGACGGCGCGGCGCACCGTGATGCGGCTCACCTCGTACTGCTCGGCTAGCTCAAGCTCGGACGGAATACGCTCCTTGGGTGCATAAACACCTTTCTCGATCGCATCCTTGATTTCGTCATAAATCTGCTGGTAAAGCGGCGCATTTTTGGGTGTAGGCATATCTAATCACTCTTATCGAAATATCGAAATAACTAATACGTATATAACGTCTAGTTTCATGTTACCTCATAATGATAAAACGATACACCCTCCCTACCAAAAAGCGACAGCTTCATTTTGGTAGGTTTTATCTGGGCAAACGAAGGCCTCCCGAAAGCAGCGAGGCTTTCGGGAGGCTCAAGCGGACAGGATTGCGCCGTGCCGGCAAAATACCAACACTCTACCTGCCGTCGTCCTGCTGCAGGCTGTCCTGCTCGCTGAGGCGCGCCTGTCTGCTGGTCATACGCGCGGGCTTGTCGGGATCGGGTACGGCCGTGGGCATGGGCTCGTCGACATGACCGCCCCACCAGCCGCCCACAAAGTTGAGCGTGTGGAACACATTGATCACGGCGCCGGGATCAATGTCGCACACCAGCTTGATAATGTCCTGGCTCTCGTAGGTCGATACAACGGCGTGCAGCAGGTACATCTTTTCGCGGCTGTATCCGCCGATGACCTCGGCGCAGCTAATGCCGTGCTGAAAATGGTCAACATAGGCGGTCATGACCTCGTCTGCCTTGCGCGTCGTGATCTGCAGCGTCACGCGGTCGTAGCGACGATAGAAACTGTCGATGGTCTTGGTCGAAATAAACTGGAACACGATGGAGTACGCCGCGTTGTCCCAGCCAAACATAAAGCCAAAGATCGCCAGAATAAAGCAATTGAAACCAAAGATAACGCCCCAGATGGTCTTGCCCGTGTGGTTGGAGACCCACAGCGCGATAAAGTCGGTGCCACCGGTAGATGCGCCGGACTTTAGCGCGATGGCAGCGCCCAGACCCGAGACCACGCCGCCAAAAATGATGAGCATAATCTTGTCGCCCAAAAATGGAGCGAAGTGAAAGACGTTGAGGAACAGCGACGAGAGCACGACCTGCATCATCGAGAAGATGACGAAGCGCTTGCTAATGCCGCTCCAGCATAGGAGCGCCACGGGAATGTTGAGCGCAAGCATGCCGAGCGAGATGTCGATGTGAACGCCGCCCAGCGAGGTAACGCGATCGAGCAGGACCGCGACGCCGGTGAGACCGCTCGGAAGCAGGTCGGCGGGCTGAATGAACGCCTGGATCAGGAATGTTTGGAGGACGGCAGAAATTGTGACCGCCACGGCGGTAATGGCACGGCGGACGATGGTGAGGCGGCCGAGCACGAGCACGCGGTCCGTGAGCTGATCGATGGCGTTCGCCACGGAAGCTCCTTTCGAAGGCAGATGTAGTTGTGGGGCATGCCCGCGATTGTAGCATGGAGCGTGCGGGGGCGCTTCAATTCACCCTCTCTCGACAACCAAAGCGGGACCAACAGCCTCCACGACCAAAGGCCCAAATTACAAGTGAGTAGACTTTTTACGATCTGCCGAGCACACCCAAAACCGCCACCCCTGTGACCTGCGGTTTTACAAAGGAAGATATGCATTGTGCTCGGCCTGCGCCAAAAAGTCTACTCACTTAGTCCGAATCGAAGCCAAACGGATCAAAATCGAAACCAAATTGAGCCAGTCCACCGCAAAAAAACGTTTGAGCCCGTGCTTCTCGCGGCGGATTGACACTACAAAGCGGCCAAAATGTCGGTCAGATTATCGATAACGGCATCGGCTCGCGATTGATCGAGGTTGACGCCCTCGTGCGGACGCAGTGCCAGGACGCGGGCGCCGGAACGCTTGCCGGCCTCGATCCCCAAAGGCGAATCCTCGATAACCAGGCACTCGGCAGGCTCCACCCCCAGCGCCTCCATGGCACGCAGGTAGATCTCGGGGTCGGGCTTAAACGCACTGCACTCGTGACCGCTGATGGTGTAGTCCAGCACATCGGCGATACCGGCAATCTCTACCAGCTCGTCAATGAGCTCACGATAAGACGAGCTCGCGATGGCACACTTCACGCCGCGCTCGTGCAGTGCGCGCATCACCGGCTCCGTCTGCTCGTTGAGCAGCTCGGCATACGGAACGGGATGGTCCGGGCTATAGACCTGCTTGTACTCCACGCGCAGACGCTCGCGCAGCTCAACATCGTCGGGCACCAGCGCCTCCCAAATGGCAGGCTCGTTAGACCCCGAAAGATCGGGGATCTCGTCAAAGTGGAAGCCCTTCTCCTCCATAAACGCCACGCGACGACGGTTGTAGAACCACTCGGTATCGACCAGCACGCCGTCCATGTCGAACAGCACTGCCTTGATCATACGCATCTCCTCCCACCTGCCAAAAAGGGACAGGTTTATTTTGGTAGGTTTTATCTGGGATTTGCGACGCGACAGACACGCCCTCCCCAGAGCAAAAAAGGGGACGGGGCGCAAACCCCATCCCCTCTCAATCAACCCGTAAGGTCTACTTACTTGTGATTAGTAGGAAAGCTTCCACATGTAGCGACGCATGGTCAGCGGGTGCTGACGGGCCTCGGCGATCTGGTTGCCGTACTCACGCATAACGGCGAGGTGCAGCAGCGGGTTGAAGTAGGTGACGACGCTCGCGGGCACGGCGTCAGCCAGGCCGTAGTCCTTGGAGTCGATCAGAGCGACCTTGGCGCCCATGCGCTCAAGGAAGGTGAGGGCGCGGGCGTCCATCGGACGGGTAGCGCCATCGGACATGAAGAAGACGTAGGGCTTACCCTCGGTGGAAACCTCGAACGGGCCATGGAAGTACTCGCCGGTGTTGTAGGCGGCGGCGTCGATCCACTGCATCTCGGTGAACAGGAAGGCGGCGTGAGAGTAAGCCATCTTCTCGGAGGCACCAGAGGCCATGAAGTAAATCATCTTGTCGTCCTTGAAGTCCTCAGCGAACTTCTTGGCGAGCTTCTTGCAGGACTGAGCAGCGTTCTCGCAGAGATCGAAGACGTTGGTGAGGCCGGTGATCATGTCGTCGTACTTGTCATAGCCCTCGGTCTGCTGAAGGATCTCGAGAGCAAGAGCGATGGCATAGCCGGGCTTCTCGCACTTGGCAGCGAAGTTGGCGTGGAAGCCGTGAACGATGACGTGGTCGGCGTCGACGGTCAGAGCGGAGCCAGCCTTGTTGGTGAGGGAGACGACCGGGCAGTTGTGCTTCTTGGCGGTCTTGTTGGCCTCGACGGTCTCGGGCGTGGAGCCACCGAGGGAGCAGGTGATCACGAAGGTGTGCTCGTTGACCCAGGAGGGCGTGTCGTAGTTGAACTCGTTAGCGGTGAAGATCTGAACGTTCAGCTTGTCCGTGTTGTTGGCCAGGAAGTACTTGGCAGGGTAAAGGTCGGACATGGAAGCACCGCAGCCGACGAAGGCGACGCTGTGGATCTCGTGGTTGGACAGGACGTCAGCGACGATCTGCTTAGGGAGGTTAAGGTCGATCTCGTACATCTGACACATTCCTTTCGATTTTTTGCGGCGCCACATTGCCGGGCGCTCGCAGAGTTACCGTGATTTGGACCGAGTCGCCGGCCCGTTGAGGATGTGTCAAAGGAACTGTCCCTTTGACACATTTAGGGATGGGAGCCTGCCTGGGGTATGGGATGTCAGGCAGGCCCCCGGGGGAAAGCGGTTAGGCGCTTGGTCGCGACTAGGCCAGGATGCCGGCCGCGGAGAGGGCGATGCCGCCCACGATGGCGATCACGAGAAGCCAACCGGTGTTGACGTTCTTCTTGATGAGCCAGTACATAAGGCCGGTGAGGCCAAGGGAGATCATCTGGGGCATCATGCCGTCCAGGATATCCTGGATAACGACGGTGCCCTCAGCGAACTGCAGCGGGGTGGTGGCGCCGATCAGCGTGGCGATCATGCCGCCCACGGACATAAGACCCACGATGCCGCAGACATACATGAGCTTCTCCATGAGGTCGCCGCCCTGAAGCTTGCTCAGGTACTCGTGGCCGCCCTGATAGCCCATCTTGGCTGCGAACCAAGTGATCAGCACAGAGGGGACAATGGAGATGAGCATGGCCAGGATCGGGCCCATGATAGAGCCCTGCTGAGCCAGCTGAACGCCCAGACCAAAGGCGATAACGCGGATGGTGCCCTGGAAGAAGGAGTCACCGATGCCGGAAAGCGGACCCATGAGGGAGGTCTTGACCGCGTTGATCGAATCGGGATCGAAGTTCTCGGGATCCTTGGCGTACTCCTCCTCCATGGAGGCGGAGAGGCCCAGGATGAAAGCGCTCGTCTGCGGAGTGCAGTTGTAGAACGCCATGTGACGGTGGTAAGCCTCTTTCTTAGCAGCGAGCTGCTTGGGGTCGGACTCATCCGGATAGAGGCGATCGAGCGTGGGAACCATGCCGTAGAGGAAGCCCATGTTCATCTGACGCTCGTAGTTCCAAGAGGCCTGGATGGCCCAGGAGCGCCAGAAGAACTGGCTGACCTTCTTGTTCAGGGACACGTCCTTGGTTGCGGTTGCCATAGTGTGTTCCTCCTTAGTCTTCGTCGTCTTCGAGCGGATCGTAGTCGGAATCGACACCGGCGGCTGCATGGGAACCGTTGAACTTGAAGCCCATGAAGACGACAGCCAGGCACACACCGATCAGAGCGACCGCGATGACGGACAGGTTGAGGTAAGCGGCGAGCAGGAAACCGATGAACAGGAACGGAGTCATACCCTTCTTGATCATCATGGTGAGCAGCAGGGCCAAGCCGTAGGCGGTCATGATCTTGGTCGAAACGTTAAGACCGGTGGACAGCCACTCGGGAACCATGTTGACGATGGCCTGAACCAGGTCGGTGCCAACAAAGACGGCGAGGAAAATCGGCAGGAAGTACATGACGGCGTACAGACCGGAGCCGGCGCAGATGTGCATACGGTAGGCGGTCTTGAACTTTCCGTTATCGATCGCGCTATCTGCCACATGGGTGAGGGCGGCGATGATGGAACGGAACACGATGCCGAGAAGCTGACCCAGGACGGCGACCGGGATGGCGATCGTCATGGCGGTCTCGGCGGAAGCATCGGTCAGGCACGCAAAGGCAGCGGCCACGATGCCGCCCAGGACCATATCGGGCGGAACGGCGGCGCCGACCTGCACCAGGCCCATGGACACGAGCTCGACGGCGGCACCGACGGCAAGGCCGGTGGGCACATCGCCCAGCAGCAGACCGACGAGCGTAGCGCCAACGAGGGGCTGCTCGAAGTTAAGACGACCGAGCAGGCGGGAGTCCCACATGCAGAACACGCCGACGAGGCCGACGAGCACCGCACTGATGAACGTATTCATACCCTTCTCCTTTCAGTCAGGCAAAAGCCTGGTTGATTACAGCTTGGCGTCGATGTCGACGCTCTGATACGTAGGGGTCTGCTGGACATAGAGCTTGATGCCCATGTCGAGCAGCTGGTTGACGTCGGCCTTCTGGTTGGCGTCGAGGAAGACGGAGCTGTCCTTGCCGCCGACCTGATCGGCACCGTCGTGGTTGGCGGTGGCGCCCAGGTTGATGGCGTCGAGCTTGTAGCCCTGGCAGAACTGCAGCATCTCGGCCGTGTTGCCAAAGACGAACATGACGCGCTCGCCGAGGGTGTTGAGCTTGTCCATCTTGGCGAGGGCACGCTCGACGGTGAAGACGTTCAGGCGCACGCCCTGGGGCTTGGCCAGCTTAAGAGCGCCCTTCTTGATGTCATCGTTGGCGGCAGCGTTGTCGACGACGATGATGCGCTCGGCCTGGACCTTGGTGGTCCAGGTAAAGACGACCTGGCCGTGCAGCAGACGGTAGTCAAGACGTGCGAGGACGATCTTGGCGGGACCGGAGCTGTGACGGGACGCCTTGGCCTTCTTGGCGGGAGCCGCGGCGGCCTCGACCGGTGCGTTGGGGTTGGTCAGACCGGTGCGGGCCTCATTGATGAGGGCTGCGAGCTCGGCACCCTTGACGGGGACGGGGCTCATAGCGAGCGTGAGCGCCAGCGGGATGTTGAAACCGCTGACAACCGTGAACTTCGTGCCGTTCTTGGAAAGTTCGACCATGCTGTTGTTGACCGAGCTGCCGAGCATATCGGTCAGCACATAAACGGTGTCGTCCGCGTTGAACGTGGCGATCATGGCGTCCACCTTATTGGTGATGGGCTCCTTGTCGTCACGAGCAAGCGACACGACGTGGACGTTCGACACGTCGCCGAGAACCATCTCGAGCGTGTCTTTGGCGCCTGCGGCCAGGCCGCCATGAGATGCGAGAATGATCTGATTCATCTTGCCTCCTCCTTTTCGTTATGGTCATTATAACGTCTTATACGTTGCGGATATTGCTAATTAGTATAAAGACCGTTCGCGGATGAAAATCGACCGTTGACGGGTTTAACGTACTTGAAACGTTGGGGCTGGGTTGGCCGGCGCCGACTGGATAACCCCAGATCAGACGCCTCGCCAATCCCCTATCGCACGAAGTACCAGGGGCTTTCCTGCACGGTGGGCTCCAGCGCGATGCCGGTGCGCTCGCGGAACAGATCCATGTCCTGCGATTTCTCCGTCCACCACGCGTTGGGCTTAAAGGTCATGCTCTCAACGATATGGCCGACAAAGGCACTGTTGCGCAGCTTGGAGAAATCGGTGTTCATGATCAGGATGGACGCGAGCACCAGCACGATGCCCAGGACTTTGATCGCGCCGGCGGGCTCGGCATAGATGCCAATACCGACCAAAACGGTCGCCACGGTTTCAAACGAAGCCACGACCGGCACCTTCGACGTCTCAAGATCCATCGAAAGGCCCTGCATATAGAAGATGTACGCAAGAGCCGTCGGAATAAAGCCAAAGCCTACGAACAGCAGAATGAGTTGCGGGGACATTGCCGCGGCTACATCGGACCACGGAGCCGAAAGCACCGCCATAAAGCATCCGCCAAAGACAAAGCCCCAAAACGTCACCGCCAGCGGATGCAGCGTCTTGGTAGCCATACGGCTAAACACCGCCAGCAGTGCACCGCAAAGTCCGGCGATCACACCCGACGCGACGCCCCAAGCCGAGAAATGGAAACCAGACAGGTCGCCGCTCGTCACCGCGAGCACGCAACCCACAATGTTAAAGACGATGGCGACGAGTTTGTTGGGGGTCACGTCCTCGCGATAAAGCACGCGGCCGAGCACGACGCCAAACACCGGCGAGGTGTAAAGCAGCACCGAGGCCGTGGACATGCCCACCTCGCCCATGCACTCGTAATAAAGCGTGTTAGCGGTGGCGAGGCCGATAATGCCAAGAAGCGCGCAGGGAACAAGCTCTTTAGGACTTGCCTTGAACAGTGCCATGGGACCCGAGGCTTTTCCCTCACGAGCACCTCCCTGGCAACCCATAAATGCCAAGACCGGAGCCATTAAGACAGCACCCGACAACAGGCGAAAGGCCGCCATGCTCTGAGACGAAACACCCAGGGCCGATATTCCGTTAACAAAGATTCCGATGGTGCCCCACATAAGCGCGGCGATCAGCACCAGCACATAGCCCAGATTGCTTTTCTTCAACGCAGCCTCCTCGGTATTGTTTCCAATATGTTTCATACTACGTTATAGTCGTTATATACATTTTTCAAGACACAAATCGCCGAACGGAAAAATCTGCTCGCCCACACACTCATTGGGTAGTCATTGGGGACGCACTTAAATGACTGGTCATTCAAGAACGCCCCCCAACGACTAGGACTGTCCCCAACTGCCGGCAGAAAAGGAACATTCCCAACGTCTAAGGCGCCGCTGGTTGAGCATAAGTCAGCGAGCGGGCCGCATTTGAGGCAAGGTGACGTGAAACGAAAGGGCGCTGACCTTCTGGTCGCGCCCTTGAAGTTGAACGTCAGATTGTCCAAATGCGGCCCGCGCAGCGTCGAGCCGTTACGCGGTTTGGTAAAACCGCGTAACTAATACTCAAGCTTCCACATGTAGCGGCGCGTCATGTAGTCCTTGTGCGTGACGGCAGAGAGCGCGCGCATGTAGACGTTGTTGAGGATCGGGGCGAAGATCAGGTGGTTGAAGTACTCGCTCACGCTGTCCTTGATGTCGTTGAGGCCAAGCTCCTTGGCGTCGAGCTGATAGACGCGCTCGCCACCGTACTGGTTGACGAAGCGGATGCCGCGCTCGTCGTTGCAGCGGCTGCGGCCGACGCTGATGAGCTGGAACAGCGAGGTGCGCTTGTCCAGAATCTCGAAAGGACCGTGGAAGAAGTCGCAGGTGTTGATGGTGCAGGAGTCGATCTGCAGCATCTCCTGCACGTTACAGATGCTAAAGACGTAGGCGGCACCAAAGAGCGGGCCCTGGGCCATCACGTTGATGCAGGGCTTGTCGGCGTTCTGCTCGGCCCACTTGGCAGCGAGCGGACGAGTGTACTCGACGGCCTTGCGGTAGATCGGGTCGACCAAGTCGAAAGCGGCCATAGCGGTCTCGTACTCGGCATAGCCCTCGGTCTGCTGCGTGAGCTCCATGGCGATCATGGTCACGACGGCAGAGTTGGTGCGGCCCATGCAGGACTCGTCGACGGCCAGGCTGTCATACTGGATCTTGTAGTCGCAGACCTCGGTGAGGCCGGACTCGTCGACATAGATGGCGATGGTGCTGGCGCCGTGGTCCTTGGCGACCTGGGCGGCGACGATGGTCTCCTTGGTGCCGCGCATGGACACGACGACGGCCAGGGTGTTCTCGTTAACGTAGGCAGGAGTTGCGTGCACGAACTCATTGCTGGTGTAGCTGGAGCTCACGACCTGCGTGGCCTCGTGCTCCATAAAGTACTGGGCAGGATAGTTACCGCCGTTGGATCCGCCGGCGCCAATCCACACGACGCGCTTGATGCCGCCCTTGTCTGCCTTGTCAGCCAAAACCTGGGAGACGACATCCTTAACCTGTTCCTGAGTAGTCATCGTGCATCAGCCTTTCTTCTCGTTTGATGCTCATCACAGGCATACAAGTTACATACATGTTTTGGTTATGTCGACTAGTTGTATGCTATATTTGTCTTAGATATTTTGCTGATGCGGTTTTCGACAACTGGCTACCAGCGGTTTTGTTGTTGTATTGAATACATGCTTGATTAGATACGCATACAGGTTAGATACAGGTTGATCGCATGAACGCTTCATCTAAAAAGAGACTGACCCAATACGAGCGCTTGGCGGGCACGCTGCGCGACCGCATCGCCTCCGGCACCTACGCACGCGGAGACAAGCTGCCGTCCGAGATGGAACTCATGGACGAATCGGGGCTGTCGCGCAGCACCGTACGCCACGCCCTTAAGGTGCTCGTTGATGAGGGCCTGGTGCGCACCGAGCGCGGGCGTGGCGCCTTTGTGGCCGACACGCCGGCGCTCCACGAGAACAACCTGGTGTTTTCGAGCTACACGACACAGGTCCAGGGTCAGGGTATGAAGCCCACCACGCGCACGGTGGACTCGGGCTTTGCCAAGGCCGCGGGCAATGCGGCCAAGTTCTTCGATGTCGCCGTGGGCAGCAGGCTCGTCAAACTTGTCCGCCTGCGTTATCTGGACGATGCGCCGCTGTGCCTGGAGACCACCTATCTACCACCGAGCTTTGAAGCACTCATCGATCGCGATATCAACGGTTCGCTCTACGCCACGCTGCGCCAGGAATTCCATCGCGCGCCGGCACAGGGACATAAGACCTTTGAGGTGTGCTATGCCTCGCAAAACGAGGCGTTTTTACTCAACGTCGAGCGCGGGCAGGCGCTGATCCTGATCACCGACTACGTCTACGACACCGACGGCCGACCGCTCCATGTCTCCAAGCGCATCCAGCGCACCGACCGTGCCAAATACACCGAGCCCATCGGCTAACCTGCCAAAATAAACCTGTCCCTAAATGGTAGGTTTGGGGAGGTCGGGGAACCAGGTTGGCTTAGGTTGGTTGGGCGTGCGCTCGGCCAGGACCAGCTCCATCCAGCACATGTCGTACCAGCGGCCGAACTTTTGGGCGCAGCGGTCGAAGGCACCCACCAGGCGATACCCCATATGGGCATGGAAGTCTTGGCTGTTGTGCGTCAGATACTCGTCGTCCCTGTCGTGCGGCACGGCGATGAGGGCGCACATGTTGGTGATGCCCATCGCAATCAGGCACTGCTTGAGCGCATCGTGCAGCTTGCGGCCCAGCCCGCCGTGGCGCACGTCGCGCGCCAGGTAGATCGACGTCTCGACCGACCAGTCGTATGCCTCGCGGCTGTTGAGCGGGCTCACATAGGCATAGCCTACCGGACGCCCTTCCAGCTCCATCACCAAATACGGATAGCGCTTGAGCGTACGCTCGATGCGCCCGGCGAACTCCTCAACGCCCGGCACCTCGTATTCGCAGGTAATCGCCGTCTGGCGCACATACGGCTCATAGATGGCAAGCAACGCCGGCGCGTCTTCGGGCGTCGCCAGGCGAATCGTCGGCTCGGACATCTCGGTCATACAACCCTTCTCCCCCAAAAGCAAAGGCCACCCTGCGCCAAACCCGGCGCAAGGCGGCCCCTCGTCATTACATCAGGCTACAGGACAGCCGCCAACGCGTCGATGTCCTCCTGTGTCGTGGCCCAGCTGGTGCAAAAGCGCACCACCGTGTGGGTCTCGTCGTACTTTTCCCAGTACTCGATCGCCGCATGCTCGCGAATGCGCGCCATGTCCTCGTTGGGCAGAATCACGAACTGCTGGTTAGTCGGCGTCTCCAAGAAGAACCGGTAGCCGTGCTCGTGCAGCACGCGACGAAGCGCCTGCGCGGTTTCGATCGCCTGACGGCCAATCTCAAAATATAGGCCGTCGGTAAAGAGCGCCTCAAACTGCACGCCCGTCAGGCGGCCCTTGGCCAACAGCGCGCCGTGCTGCTTAATGCGCGGAATGGGATGTGCCGGGGCGTGCATGCCGCAGAACACCACAGCCTCGCCGCAGAGCGCGCCGCACTTGGTGCCGCCGATGTAGAACACGTCGCACAGCTGCGCCAGCCCGGGCAGGGTAATGTCGCACTCATCGGCCGCCAGCGCATAGGCCAGGCGAGCACCGTCCACAAACAGCGGAATCTCGCGCTTCTGGCATACCGCATGAATCGCCGCGAGCTCGGCCTTAGAGTACAGCGTGCCGTACTCGGTCGATAGGCTCACGTACACGGCGCCCGGGAACACCGTATGCTCGTAGCTCTCGTTTTCGTAGAACACCTGGATATAGTTCTCGAGGTCCTCAGCGTGCATCTTGCCCTCGTAGCCGGGGATGGTGAGCACCTTGTGGCCGCCAAACTCAATGGCGCCCGCCTCGTGGCAGGCGACGTGGCCGGTCTCGGCAGCAACGACGCCCTCGTACGGCGCGAGCAGCATGTCGATCACCGTGGCGTTAGCCTGCGTGCCGCCCACCAGGAAAAACACGTCGGCGTCAGGCGCCTGACAGGCCTCGCGAATAAGTTGCTTGGCACGCTCGGTGTGCGCATCGGTACCGTAGCCGGGCTGCGGCTCCATGTTGGTATCGACGAGCGCCTGCAGCACTGCCGGATGTGCACCGTGGGAATAGTCGTTGTTAAACGCGAGCATGGCAATCCTCTCTTACCGGGTATCGGTCAGATGATTCAAACGGAGCTATTGTACGCCGCTGGGATAGGCAATGTGCGCGGCAAGGCACTCAAGTGCCAGTACCAGGGCAAAACCGCAGCTCACGTCACTCAAAAAGTGCGCTCCGATCACGATGCGGCCAAACGCGACGAGTGCCGCGACCACAGCCGCCGTCCAAAAGACCACGCGGCGGCGCGACGGTTTTTCCTTAAAGGCCGCCGCGGGAAGCCCGGCGAGCATAAGGCCGATCGCCGCGTGCGCCGTGTGCCCACTCGCAAACGACTTAAAGCCGTCCTTGATTACACCGGCGGCGATATAAGTCCACTTGTCGGGGTTGCCGATCACCCACCACGGCTGAAACTCGAGCCCCTGCGTCACCTCAATCACGCGCATGCGCGGACGCGACCACAGCGGTTTGACGATCACGTTGAGGATGATGGCCTGAACGACCCACACGGCAAGCACCATCAACGCCCAGCGCGTAAGCTCGTCGGGGTCGGTCGTGCGCGTGAGGCGGTAGACGATAAGGTTGGCGACGATGGCCAGCACAAACGTCAGCACCAGCTGAACGGCAATGAGTTTACCGCCAACCCGCAGGGACGAAACGATCTCGTAGCCGGCCAGGCCAACGTTGACGAGGATGCCGAGCACGGCGAGCCATTTGCTCCCCCTGGAGTCAGGACGCACCGCGCGCACGAGCATAACGCCCGCGATGCTCGCCGTCAGCTCAAACGGCAGCTCGCCGGCGGCCTCGATAAAGCGACCGTACATGCTGCCGATATTGAACAGCACGCTCGAGATCTGATAATCGAAGAAACTGCCCACGCCCAGACAAAGGCACAGGACAACCGCGATAATGGCGACATCTTTCTTATAGATGTATCCGAACATGCTTTCCTTTCGGTCGGGCGAAGGGTCGACCCGCAACGTGGTGGGGCAAAGATAGCTTTGTCCCATAAATACCCTTACAGGTTGAGCATAAGTGAGCGAAAACGTTCCATTTGTGGCAAGGTGGCCCGAAGGAGGAGGGAAGCGTACTTGCGTACGCGACCGACGAGTGAGGGTCAGATTGCCCAAATGGAGCGTTTGCAGCGTCGACCCGTTAGTCGTCGTCGCTGGCACCCAGCTGTTGCAGCAGCATGAGCGCCGCGGCCACCGGGCCGGTGCCGTCGTTGGCGTCGAGGCCGCGACCCAGGCCGCTGCCCGCGCCGGCGCCCGCCTTGTAGGGCACCGACAGCTTGCGGCTCTTGGGGAAGTTCACCGCGCCATAGCGGGTCTTAAGCTCAAAGGCCACCTTCTTGGGCACGTCGACGCCCAAAAACGTGATGCGACCGCCGCTGAGCGTGACGCTCTCGAGCTCCAGGCGCTCGCCGCGAATGCGGATGCGCGCGCGATTGAACAGGTTGAGTCCCGCCAACGGCAGCTCGCCATGCGCGGCCTCGGTCTCTTCCTGCACCTCGTCGATGCTCTCCAGGTCCTCGGCCGCTGCGAGCTTGCGGTACACGAGCACGCGCTGGTCCACCGCCGGCATGTACTCCTCGGACAAGAAGTAATCGGCCGGCAGGTTAATGCCTACACTCGCCGCCTCCACGCCGGCATCGTCATCGCCGCGCGCCTCGGCCACGGCCTGGCCCAGCATCTGCGTAAACAGGTCAAAGCCCACGCTCGACAGGTTGCCGTGCTGCTCGGCGCCCATAAGCGAGCCGGCACCACGGATCTCCAGGTCGCGCATGGCGATGCGCATGCCGCTGCCCAGGTCCTGGAACTCGGAAAGTGCGGTCAAGCGCGCCGTCGCCTCCTCGGTGAGCGGCAGCTCGCCCGGGAACATAAAGTACGCGTAGGCCTGCGTGGCAGAGCGGCCCACACGGCCCTTGAGCTGGTAGAGCTGTGCCAGACCCAGGCGCTGCGAGTCCTCGATGATCAGCGTGTTGGCGGTCGCGTTGTCTATGCCGCTCTCCACGATGGTCGTGGCGATGAGCACGTCGATCTTCTTGGTCGCGAACTCGATCATCACGTCCTCGACCTCGCGCGGGCTCATCTTGCCGTGCGCCACGCCCACGCGCGCCTCGGGCGCAGCCTCGTGCACGCGTGCCACGGCGTCGTCGATGGTCTTGACGCGGTTGGACACGTAGTACACCTGGCCGCCGCGACCCACCTCCAGGCGAATCGCCGCGCTCACCACGTCGGGGTCGTACTCCCCCACGTGCACGATCACGGGACGACGCCCAGTCGGCGGCGTGGTGATCAGGCTCATATCGCGCACGCCACTCGTGGCCATCTGCATGGTTCGCGGAATCGGCGTTGCCGAAAGCGTGAGCACGTCAATCTGCTCGCGCAGGTTCTTGAGCTGCTCCTTGTGCTGCACGCCAAAGCGCTGTTCCTCGTCGATGATCACCAGGCCCAGGTTCTTGGGGTTCACATCGGCCGAAAGCAGGCGGTGCGTGCCGATGAGCACGTCGATCGTGCCCTCGGCAAATGCCTTGAGCGCGCGCTTTTGCTGCGCCGGCGTGCGAAAGCGGCTGAGCACCTCGACCTCGAGGCCAAACGGGGCAAAGCGCTCAAAGAACGTCTCGTAGTGCTGCTGGGCAAGAATAGTCGTGGGGCAGAGCACCATGACCTGGCGGCCGGAGTCAACGCACTTAAACGCCGCGCGCAGGGCGACCTCGGTCTTGCCAAAACCCACGTCGCCGCACAGCAAGCGGTCCATGGGCTTGGGCGCCTCCATGTCGGCCTTAATGTCGGCGATGGCCTCCAGCTGGTCGCGCGTCTCGTCGTAAGGGAAGCTCTCCTCCATCTCGATCTGCTCGGGCGTATCGGGCGGACAGGCGATACCGGTAATCGACGAGCGGCGCGTATACAGGTCGACCAGGTCAAACGCCAGTTTTTTGGCATTCTTGCGCGCCTTATTGGTGGCACGCGTCCAGTCGGCAGTGTTTAGCCTGGTCAGGCGCGGCTTGTCGCCGTCGGGGCCAACATAGCGCGTGATGCGGTCGACCTGCTCGAGCGGCACGTAGAGCTTGTCGCCGTCGGCATATTCCAGCAAAAAGTAGTCGCGCTCCTTGCCGCCCACTTCTTGGCGCGCGATCTCGCTAAAGAGTGCGATGCCGTGAGTGGCGTGCACCACGTAGTCGCCCGGCTTAAACGGGAACGTGATCTGCGTAATGTCCACCTTGCGGCGGCTGCGCGCGCGGTTGGCGTCCATGCGGGCGTTGAGGTCGGCGATCGAGAACACAGCCAGGTTGGCATCGGGCACTACCACGCCCTGCGGCAGGGCGGCATCGACAAAGGTCACGCGTCCGCGCGAGATGGTGGGCACGGCAGCACCGGCGGCAGCCTGGGCGGCACCCGCCTCGAGCGAGCGGGCGTTGAGCGCGTCAGCCTTACGCTCGCGAATGGAAGCATGGGCCTCCTGGCGTGCGGCACGGTCGGCGGAATCCGCCGCTGCCACGCGCACGCGGTCGCCGATGGCGTCGGCGTTTTCGGGCGCGGCCGTCAGTGACTCCTCAAAGGTAATGCCCTCGTCGCCAAAGGTGAGCTCCATCGACTCGCGCGCACCGCGGTCGGGGATGGCAAACACGCAGGCATAGCGCTTGCCCACGACCTCCTGGATGCGCGTCATAAAGCGGTTGTCCGAGCCTGCGATAGCAGGCTGCTCAATCTTGAGCTCGGCCGTAACCGCGCCGCCGGCGCGAATCAGGCTCACATAGTTCAGGCGCTGCTGAGCACCAAAATCGAGCTGCTGGGCACGTACATACAGGCCATCCAGTCGGTCAATCCCCGCCTCGCCGGCACGCGCCTCGATATCCTCGTAGGCGCGCAGGCAGTCGTCGAACAGCGAGCGCGGCTCGGACAGAACCACGAGCGCCTTGCCGCTCACGTGTGCCAGCGGGCTCACGGTCTGGCCGTACATCACCGGCAAAAAGCGGTCGAGCTCGGGCGTGACGATGCGTGCATCCACCATCTCGAGCAGCGCCGCCAGTTTGCTGTCGTCCTGGCTGGCGCGATAGAGCGCCACATGCATGTTGTGGGCGGCTTCGTCGGTAAGCGCCAGCTCACGGCAGGGGAAGATCTCGATACTGTCCTCGTTGCCGATGGTCTGCCCCGTTGAGCTCACCATGCGGCGGATGCGGTCAATCTCGTCGCCAAAGAACTCAATGCGCACGGGCGCCTTCTCCTGCGCGGGAAACACCTCGACGGTGTCGCCGTGCACACGGAACAGGCCGGGCGCGTCGGCGGCGCCGGCATTGGTGTAGCCCATGCCCACCAGGCGCTGCGGCACCTCGTCAAAAGGAATCTCCTCGCCCACCGCAAAAGTGGTGGACTCCCAGTAGTGGCTCTCGACCGGCGGCACGCAGCGCAGCAGCGCACGGGCTGAGGCAACCATGATGCAGTTGTCCCCACGCACGATGCGCCCCAATGCCTCGCAGCGCTGCGCCACCACGGCGTCGTCGGGCGCCTGCTCGCGCCACGGATAGTCCTTGCGCTCGGGAAAACGACACACGTGCGCCAGGCCCACGTAGGCGGCAAGGCTACGCGCGGCGCGATCGGCCGCATCCTCGCCGCTCACGATATAGACCGTCGGGCGCGGACGGCGCGCAAACTGGGCGGCCGCCATAAGCGTGCGGCCCGACTGCGACACAGCCAGCGTCACGTCCTCGCCAGCATCGAGCCCGGCCTCGACGGTCTGCAAGGCCTCGGCAGTGTAGAGCTGCGCGGCTATACGGTGAATGAGCATGCTGTTCCTCCGGCATTGCAACGCCAAAAGCCCGCCGGGGCAAGCTCGGCGGGTCGTACGTCAAATACATTGTCTGTCATGGTAACGCATGGAGAGGACTCCGGTTCAAGGGCAAACCCAGCCCCGCAAAAAACGCCAGACGAAAATGCGTTCCGCCCTACCCCGCCACGCGCACGCTGGGGCACAAATCCGCCAGCGGGCACTCGTCGCACTTAGGTTTGCGGGCGTCGCAGATCTCACGGCCAAAGGTAATCCACTGGTGGTTGACCGACTCCCAATACTCGTGCGGCAAAATCTTGAGCAGATCTTGCTCGGTCTTGAGCGGCTCCTTGGCATGCGTCTTGGGGCTCAGCATCAGGCGGTGTGCGATGCGGTTGACGTGTGTATCGACCGCGATGCCCTCGACAATGCCAAACCCCACGTTGAGCACGATGTTCGCCGTTTTGCGTCCCACACCCGGCAGCCTGACGAGTTCCTTCATGTCGGCAGGTACCTCGCCGCCGTAATCGGCAACGATCATCTGCGCGGCCTCCACGGCGTGCTTGGCCTTGCTCTTATAAAAGCCAAGCGACTTGATGGTATCGGCCACATCGGCCACGCTTGCCTGTGCCATGGTCTCGGGCGTGGGCCACTGGGAAAACAGCTTCGGCGTCACCTTGTTGACCTGCGCGTCGGTCGTCTGCGCCGAGAGCAGTACCGCGATGAGCAGCCTGAAGGGATTCTCGTGGTCCAAAAAGCACTCGACCGGGCCATAGCGACGGTTGAGGCGCTCGCACACCTCAACGGCGCGCTCGCGTTTGGCAGCATTGGTCTCGCGTGGCATAACGACTCCTCGGCTCAACGGCACAATAAACTTATGGGCACAATTGTCCCACGTCCGAGACGCTTACACCTCCAAGAATGCGCCGGTCTGACGGCTCCACAGGCTCGCGTACTCGCCACCCGCCTCGACAAGCTGCGCATGCGTGCCGTCCTCGACAATCTCGCCATCGGCCAGCACCACAATGCGGTCGAGCGCCGCCACGGTGGACAGGCGATGTGCCACCACAATGGAGGTGCGGCCGCGCATCAGGTTCTCGAGCGCCTCCTGCACCAGCGCCTCGGACTCGCTGTCGAGGGCAGAGGTCGCCTCGTCGAGCACCAGAATCGGCGCGTCGGTTAGGATGGCGCGAGCGATAGCCACGCGCTGACGCTGGCCGCCCGAGAGCTTGACGCCGCGCTCACCCACCATGGTGTCAAAGCCACGAGGCAAGCGGTCGATAAACTCCAGGGCGTTGGCCAGGCGCGCGGCCTCGCGAATCTGCTCATCAGTGGCGTCGGGACGACCGTAGGCAATGTTTTCGCGAATGGAGCGATGGAACAGCAGCGCCTCCTGCGGCACGTAGGCAACCTGGCGGCGCAGGCTCTGCTGCGTGCAGCGCGAGACATCCTGACCGTCCACGAGCACGCGGCCGCCCTGAACATCGTCCAGGCGCAGCAGCAGCTTGGTAAGCGTCGTCTTACCCGAGCCCGATTTGCCCACCAGGCCCACGCGCTGGCCCGCCGCCACATGAAGCGTCAGGTCATCGAACACGCTCTCGCCCGCCGCAGCGTCACGGTACGCAAAGCTCAGGTGCTCAAAATCAATCGCGCCCTCGGTCACTTTGAGCTCAGGGGCGTCCGGGTCGTCTGCCACCAAACGTGGCTCGTCCAGCACGCGCGTCATCTCGGCCGCATCGCCCAAAGCGCGGTTGATGCGCTGCATCATGGAGCTTATGTAGTTCAAACGCATGGTGAGGTTATAGGTGTAGGTAAAGATCATGACGAGCGAGCCGGCCGAGATGCCAAACCACGCGTTGCCGCCCGCCACGAACACACTCACCACGGCCATGGTGATGACGATAAGGCCCGAGGTCGTAAAGTTGCGCTGCATCATGGCGTGCATCGAGACCGTCTCGGCATCGCGCGCGGCACGATCGGCGGCGTCGAACAGATCGCGTTCAAAGTCCTCGCGCCCGCAGGTCTTAACGGCCAAGATGTTCGTGACCGCGTCGGAGAGCACGCCCGAGAGCTTGTTCTGCGCGGCGGACGTCGCGGCCGAAAGCGGCATGATACGCTTGTACATAAGCCAGACAAACGCGATGTAGACGACCATGATGCACACCAGGATCACGGTAAACGTCGGCACCACCGGGGCGAGTGCGGCCACGGTGCAGATGACCGAGGTGATGGTGGGGATGAGCGAATACACCGTCACGTCCACCAGCCCCGTGTAGCCGCTCATAAAACGACTCGTCTGGCTCACGAGCGATCCTCCAAAGCGGCTGGTATGGAATGTCATGGATTGGTTGGAGAGCGTGTCGAAGCATAGACGCGCCAGGTGATAGTTGCCTGCAATCTCGAGCTTGTAGACGGTGTAGTCCTGTAACTTGGAGAGGATCTGACCCACCAGGTTAACGAGTACGAGCGCCAGGATATAGGGGCCGAAGACCTCAAACACCTGGTCACCCGCCACGGGACCGGCTTGAACGCGGTCGACAATGAGGGCCATCACATAGGTGTTGGCAAACGTGAGCAAAAAGATGTAGCCCGCCGACGAGAACACCGAGAGAAAGACGATCAACGGCTGCGTGCGCGTGACACCCCAAAACCGCTGCAGCGTGCGGCGCACGGTGGAGCGGCTGAGCGGGCTGGTGCTTCTCTGAGACATGGGCTTCCTTTCGCGTCTGATAGGGCGAAACGCCATTGTTTCACATTGGAGCACACTCCAGGCAAGCGCGATGCGAAAAGCAGCGGGGCACCAGCGTTTACGCCGGCGCCCCACCGTCTTGTTGCAATTAGCCTTCGTCTTCTTGGTCTGTGAGAAGGTCCGCGGACGTGAGTCCCAAGATCTCATCGGCTTGGTCGACGTCTTCCAGTGCGTCGATGTCCTTGAGCTTGCGCTCCATGACGTTGGTGCGCGTGGTGATGATGCCCTCGACCGTTTTGCCCGCGGTCTCGATCTGCTGCTGGGCGCGGCGCAGTGCCTTTTGATAGCGCGGCAGCTCGGCCTTGACGGCGGAGAGCACGCGCAGCACGTCGTCGGTACGTTTTTGCAACTTAAACGTCTGATAGCTCATCTGCAGACTGTTGAGGATGGCCGCCATGGTGCTGGGACCGGCAACGTTGACGTGATAGTCGCGGCCCAGGGTCTCGATAAGCCCGGGGCGGCTGACGACCTCGGCGTACAGTCCCTCAAACGGCACGAACATGATGCCAAAGTTGGTCGTTGCCGGCACACTCAGGTACTTTTCGCAGATGTCCTTTGCCTCGCGTTTCACCATCATATCGAGCGTCTTGCGCGCTGCGGCAACGGCCTCCGCATCGCCCGACTCCTGGGCGTCGAGCAGATGCTCGTACGCGTCGCCCGGGAATTTGGAATCGATCGGCAGCAGCACGGGATCGCCCTCGTCTACCGGCAGCTTGACGGCAAACTCAACGCGCTCCGAGGCGCCGGGCTTGGTGGCGACGTTTTCCAGATACTGGTCGGGTGTAAGGATGTCCGCCAGAATTGCACCCAGCTGCACCTCGCCCAAAATGCCGCGCGCTTTTACATTGCCCAGCACACGCTTGAGGTCGCCTACGCCGGTGGCGATAGATTGCATATCGCCCAGGCCCTTATACACGGCCTCGAGCTGGTCGCTCACCTGCTTGAACGATGCCGACAGTCGGTCGTTGAGCGTGCGGGAGAGCTTCTCGTCCACCGTCGCGCGCATCTGATCGAGCTGCACGTTGTTGTCTTTGCGGATGGCGCCCAGCTGAGCATCGACCGTCTCGCGCACCTTGTCCAGGCGATGCTCGATGCCCTCGCGATTGGCGCCGAGCTGCTGGGCCGTCTCGCGGCGCAGGTCATCCATCCGGTCACCAGCTTGCGAGAACTCGCGTGCGATGGTCAGGTAACGTTGCTGCTCCACGGCCGCATCGGTCGTCTGCTGCTGCGCGATGGCATTGGCCGTGCGGCGGGTTTCGGCCAGCGCGACGTTCAGGGCATCGAGCGCGTTGTTGGCCTGCTCGAGTGCTGCCAGCGTTTCCGCGCTACTGTCGCCACGCTCCCGCAACTCGGCACGCAGGCTCTTGAGCTGGAGGGCGCAAGCCACAGCAACCCCCACCGCCACCAAGGCGATCACAACAAGCACGATATCAATAGCAGACATAAACTCCGCCCAACAAACCCAATCGAGCACCAATCAAAACCGCGATCAATCTTACCGCGCCACACACGCCGCATGTCCGGCCCCTTCTTGGGCGCCCCTCTCCTCCGCATATTCCATAATGCGGCGCGCCGTCTTCCTGCTCACCTTTGAGTCATCGCCGGCCAAGTATGCGTATACGTTTCCTTTATTCAGGCGCAGAGCACGGCAGAGGCCATAGCGCGTTACACCCGATTCCTCCAATGCTTCCAGCGTTTTCTTTCTCATCAGGGCGTTCACCCTTCTATCGGCCGCCGGCTTTTCCTTCACCGCTCTATACGCACGCCAAACGTTGGCATAACGATTAGGGAGCTCACTTTTGGCGCATAGAGACGCCATGCTACCCGCTTGGCCGTACAAGAATAAAACGTCTCGGTAATCCTGTTCCATCCACGAGCCCTCGGATAAACCCAAAACGTATTCGGCTTTTCCTTGCGCTAAAGCGAGCAAAAACAGAGGCTCCGCCACGCGCGGCGCATCCGTCGTCGCCTGCTCAACCAATTTTCTAAAACTCAGCGACTGCTGTCCGGATAGCTCTCGGCAATAGCCTTTTAAGAATCCCTCAAAGGTCAGATTCAACCGAGCACCTCCTTTCTGTATTGCCTGTATGCACAGACCATCTCTTGATAGCTTCGCTCCGAAGGCGACGACGCCAGTGCTTCTCCCTCGTCGAATATAAGCCGTTCGAGCAGACCCCAATCAAGTTGGTCGACGAATGCCTGACTATGAAGATCGATGATGTCGTTCGGACGGTAGGCATAGAGCTTCATTACCGCCAGGTCCTCCAAGGATGGCGTAAAGTACCTGATAAAACGCGCCCCAATATCCAAGGGAATCAAACGGTCTTCGTAATTGAATGGCATCTGATTACAATATGCCACCGCCATACCATTCACCTCGGGGTATCGAGCTATGATCTCGCGGAGACACCTGTCTGCCTCAAACACATCAATGTCATGTGTAACCGACTGATTCGTCACATCGTTTAGCATGAAGGCGCTTCCTCCCACCAATACAACGCTCGGTCTATCGTCTCTTGGACCTATTTCCAGCTCCGCCTCTTCGTCAATGCCCAACAGAGTCTGCTCTAAATCCTGCTTATACATATCAAATCCTATTATTATTCATCTTCAATAATACTATTCAGTCGCACGATAGGGCCCGTAAGATGCAAGGATTCCACTCGTGGCGATAATCCTTGCATCCAAGAAGACCAATGGCGGCAAACGTCAGCCTTCCCAACCGACCTGGAAGGTTGTTATGGCATCGCCTAGGCGCTGGCCGAGGGCTGACAGATGTTGGAGCACCTCGTTGGGCGATGCGCCGTTGAGGATGCACGTGAGGGCATACGACGCCAGAAAGATGGCCGCAAGCCCTAACGGGATGAGCACGATCATCGCCAATGTGCGCAAGCGCTGGCCCACACGGCGACGACGCGCACGACGCTTGTCGAACGCGAGCTCCTGCGCATATGAATCTTGCTGTACGGAATAGGCCTCTGGTGCCGATTCGCACCCGGGCACAGCTGCAGGTACAGCAGCGGGCACGACATTTTGCGCAAAGGGCTGGGCTGCCGCCCCTTGCATTTGCATCTCCATGAGTCGTTGCTGCTGACGCAGCATGCGCTCAGCTTGTTGCTGCGGAGTCTCAAGAAACAGGTCCATGTTGGCCTCCAAAGTCGGAGCATTCGACGCTTACGACCAGCATCCCGCACCGCCATGACCGCGACAACGCAATCGCCGGCAATAGCCACAAAGTTTCTTTTGCTCAAAAGCTGTCGAAAAGCTCAACAACTCCCCTACCAGCACTTTCTCTGAGCTTTTTTCGCCAGCAATCTTTTGGCCTTCCGCCCTTACGCCAACTGACCAAAATCTAACCAAAAGCTTGACGAAAATTGTGGAGACCGGGACCCCACACAAAAAGTGCCGCCCCAAAGGGGCGGCACACAAACCAATCTATTAGCCAAAACTCGTTGGCAAGCCCGCGTCGTCAGACCCGCGGCGCATGCCTTTGCCTCGCGTGACTCTGCGAAGCCGTGAGCGAGAGGGAAAGGGATGCGCCGCGGGTCTGACGTCCGGAGCGGTGAAACCAGCAGTTGCCCTGCGCTCCGTGGTCGGTGAGGACAGACTACATGCCCGCGAGACCGCGGGCGGCGGTGGCGCACATAAACGCCAGGGCCAGAATCACGAGCGAGCCGGCAATGTCAGCCAGGGCGCCCGCAAAGCGACGCTCAAACAACCAGCTCTCAAAGTGCGGGGCGACGTTGCGCCAAACACGCCACAGCAAGATGCCCATACCGATGACGCCCGGGATATTGAGCAGTAGGATCTCGGAGCACAAAAGACCGATCAGGTTGCCGGCGACAAAACCAGCGTCGCCCTCGCAGTATTTGCGGTAGACCATATACAGCATGTACGCCACAAACGGCTGCAAGCACGCAGAAATAAACGTGACCACCATCGAGGGCTCCTGCGAAAAGACCTCGGTGAGTTTATCGACACTCGTAGCGTCCTTCGAAGCCAAGAATAAACCGATAACCACAAGGGGCACCACGCCCAAAATTACCTCGACCAGAGTAAACAACTTGGCAGTCAAATCCTCACTAGCCGAATTCAAATGGGGCGCCCACTCAGGATGAGCATGCGCGCCGACTTTCTTGTCCTTCTCGGCACGATCGGCCTTTTTACCCTCGGCAACCCGACGACCAGGATCCTTGCGAGTTCCCGCCGCAGCAACCCGAGCCCGAGACTTCTTACCCATACAAAAACACCCCATCAGGTAGTAGATAAACTAAAAGTCGCTACCCAGTGTACCCCACCCATGAACGGTGCCATCCCAACCAGCCCCCATACAAAAACGTGGCGCCCCTATCGGGGCGGCACACAAACTTCTTATCAGCTTTTCAGTAACGAGCACGCGACGACCCAACGCCGGAGCGCAGGGCGGGGAAATACCTTTGCCTCGCGCGACCCTGCGGAGCCGTGAGCGAGAGGGAAAGGTATTTCCCCGCCCTGCGCTCCGCAGCAGCCAGCGCCAAGCGCTAGTAGTTCACCACCTGCTCCTCAAAGTACGCCTTGGGGTGGTTACACACCGGGCACACCTCGGGCGCCTCAGCACCAACGTGCAGGTGCCCGCAGTTCAGGCACTTCCACACCTTTACGCCCTCGCGCTCAAACACCTCGCCCGACTCGATGCGCTCGACGAGTTTGTTGTAGCGCTCCTCGTGGGCCTTCTCGACGGCGGCGACGCCACGGAACTTCTCGGCGATCTCGGCAAAGCCCTCCTCCTCGGCGGTCTTGGCGAACTCGTCGTACATCGTGGTCCACTCGTAGTTCTCGCCCGCGGCGGCGTCGCGCAGGTTGTCCAGAGTACCCGGAACGGCGCCGTCGTGCAGATACTTAAACCACAGCTTGGCGTGCTCGGACTCGTTGCCCGCCGTCTCGGCAAAGATATTCGAGATCTGAACGTAGCCGTCCTTTTTGGCCTTGGATGCATAGTAGCGATACTTGGTGTGTGCCTGGGACTCACCGGCAAAAGCGGTCTCGAGGTTCTTCTTGGTTTGGGAATTCTCAAAATCCATAGGTGTACTTCCCTTCAACACGTGCCGCCCATAGGCTTTGAGCGACCTTGTCTTTAGGATGCCCTCAAGCCGCGAATTTAAACCTTACAATCCCGTTCTTCAGATTTGAGCGGGCTACACACTCAACCAGCGATCGCCCTCGGCTCGGCAAAAGCCCTCACGCTCCAGGTCGGCTAGAATGCCCGCGACAAGCTCGCACTCGACCGGCCCGCGACCGGCTGCCGTCTCCATTTCGTTAACGCCCGCCACGGCATCAGCAAGCGTTATCCCCGCCGGCCGCCCATCGCGCGCAGCCAGTAGCATGCGCACAATATGGGCGCGTTTTTGGCGACGCGAGCCCTCGAACTTGGACTGACGACTATAGCCCGCCGAGCGCCTGGACGGATTGGGCAGCGTCTTTTTAAGATACGCGCCGTAATCCAGCAATGCGTAATACCACGCGCGCGGCGTGTCGGCATCGTCTTGAGGCGCGGCAAAGGGCGCGATCTCGTCCGCCGCCGCACCGGGGGCCGCCGGACAGGCAGCTTGGATCAGCGGCACCAGCTCGCGATCGGGAACGGCCGGCACATCGGGAAAGAAATGATGCAAAAAGACCGTGCGCACATTGGTCTCCAAATACACGCCCGGAAGATCAAACGCAAACGAACGGATGCCCTGCGCCGTTGCCGGGCCAATGCCGGGCAGAGCGACCAAGTCACGCGTCTCGCGCGGAAACTCCCCATCCCAGTCCTCTACAACGCACTGTGCAGCCCTGTGAAGCGCCAAGGCGCGGCGATTATAGCCCATCCCCTGCCACGCATCCAAGACATCGGAAGGGACAGCCTGAGCGAGCGCCTGAACAGTCGGAAAGCGATCGAGCCACGCCGGCATACGCGTCTCCACGCGCGGCACCTGTGTTTGCTGCAACATAACCTCAGAAAGCCAAATGATGTACGGATCGCGTGTACGGCGCCACGGAAGGTCGCGATAACGCAGGACCCCTTCCGAACGAATCATCGAACGAAAGGGGTCCTGAATCATGGCTATGCTCCTTATGCGGCGCTATTCCTCCCGGTAAGCGCACGCGCAGGTGGCGTACTCGGGAAACGCTTCGCGGTCGGCGAACTTGGGATCGACGGCCGGGAACTGGCGGTGAGCGACGATGTCGCCGAGCGAAACGGAATCGAGGTAGTCGCGCATCAACGCCTGGGCTCCGGCCCACAGGGGATGATAGCAGCACGCGCCCATGCGCGCACAGTCACCATCGGGCGCGGTGCAATCGTTCATAACCATAGGACCCTGAACGGCCTCGACGACCTGGCGGATAGTGACGTCGTCCGGACTGACCTTGAGACGCATGCCACCGTGGACGCCACGCAGGCTCTCCACAATACCGGCCTGGACCAAACCGTGCTGAATCGAGCGGGCAAACGAATACGGGACATTGACCTCTTCGGCAGCGGTGCGAACAGAAAGCAAACACTCCGGATCCTCAGCAAGCATCGCCAGCATTCGAAGGGCGTAATCAGTCTTCCTCGATATGTCCATTTTTCCCCTTTCAAGGAATACGAACAGCTCGAACGAGCTCCGGGGCCGAGCTTGTGTCGAGACGCTAAATGACCGCCAGGACATCCAAATGGTAAATCGGATATCCACTGAGTGCCGCGCTTGGAGCGAAATGCATCAGATGCGGCGCACAGTGCAATTTAGTATAACCTAACCCCCTATCTCGTAGAACAGGTGTTGCGCAACAAAGCTGTTGTTCAGACAGATATACTTATTAGATTTTACTTGCGTTCCCGAAGGCGCGGGGATTCTGGGCGAAGATGCACCAGGGCGATCGTTCTATCGAAACAAAGTGCATCAAACGCAAAAAGCCACGTCCGAAGACGTGGCTTTAATTGCGTTGGCGGGAAGTACGGGGCTCGAACCCGCGACCTCCGACGTGACAGGCCGGCGCTCTAACCAAACTGAGCTAACTCCCCAGGCAGTCGTTCGCGTTTGTTTCCGCTCGCGTGCGCTGCGGGGATTAGTATACACAGAAGTCTGTCCGGCGCGCAACAACTTTTTTGAAAAAATTTTTGGGACCATCCGGGAGGGTCTCCGGGGCTGGGGCGCGGGTTAAGTTTGCTGCTCTACAGTCCTGCGC
>WGSK01000021.1:0-37321 GCA_014871655.1 Collinsella sp.
CGTGGGCGCCGAAGTGGGTGCGGGTGTAGGCGCGGGCGTCGAAACAGCCGACTGCGCTGGTGTCGGCGCTGATGCGGGCTTAGGCGCAAGTGCGGGATTGGGGTTTGACGGGCGAGCCCCGCCGCCCATGAGTTCGTCGGCGGTCCACGGGCGATCATCCATCACATCGTCAAGGCTCAGCGAAAACAGGTCGTCTTCACCCTCATCGAACATGCGGTGCACATGTCCACCAATTGCCGGAATCAATCCGCGACCGGTGCATGATGCCTTGCTCAACGCCATTCTGTCCCATCCTTTCGAAATACTAATTGACATCGATTATATGGAACTTCTCAAGCGGCTCGGTCTTGGATTCGTGCTTTCCAGAACTCGCGCCCAAAAGGGGAGGGGCAATCCAGGCGAGTGCCTACTTGTCGCCGGCCGCCGCCTTGGCCTCATTGAGGTAGCTATAGAAGCTGTACTTGGAGATGCCAAAGAACTCGCAGGCGCGCTCGCTCGACTTGGAAATGAGGAAGGCACCGCGACGGTCGAGATAGCCAATGGCACGAATGCGCTCGTCTTTGGTCATGAGTGCCGCGGGCTTGCCCACAAACTGCTCGCACTCGTGCAGCAGGTCCTCGAGCAGGTCGCCGATGTTCTTGGTAATGGGCTCGGGCTCGGTATAGCCCGAGCCGCCGGTGCCGGTAAAGGCGTCGAGCGAACGCTCAAAAGCCTTCATAAGCGTAATGTCAAAGTTGATGCCCAAAATGCCGACGGGCTTGCCCTCGTCGTTGCGGATAAAGATGGTCGAGGACTTGAGCAGCTTGCCATCGGCGGTTTTAGTGAGGTACGGCTCGCGGTCGTGTACATCGGTGGCGCCCTCGTGCATGGACTCAAACACGATATGGCTGGGGCCGTCACCCAGTTTGCGCCCGCTGACGTGGCCGTTTTCAATCACTACGATGGAGTGGTCCACGTCCTCGGTTTCCAGGTCGTGGACGACGATTTCGCAGTTGGGGCCAAATTGGAGCGCCAGGCCGTGTGCAAGGCGCTTATAAAACTCAATCTGTGCGGGGGTCATAGGTGCCTTCCTAAAAATTAGTTTGGGCTCACTGTGCCATAAACCACACATGACCGCAAACAAATCCATCAACAAGGCAATTCATGACCGTTCGGCGGCGAAAAAGTACCGATTGCGGCAACAAACAATTCGTTAGGTATACCAATCAAAAAGTGTGATAGAACATTACTAACAAACTTTTTGTTTGGCATCCACATAAAAGTTCAGTCGCATGAATGGGAATGGGCTGAAACGCGTATGCGGGGGCCGGCAAGAGAGGACTTAAGGAGTTCACCGTATGGCCGATAAGATCCAGTGGGCGAGCAACACGATGCCCAAGAGCGATGACAAGCACTTGGGAATCATGAGCCTCGACCACGTGAAGAAGGCCCGCGCCTTCCACCAGTCGTTCCCCCAATATACCGTCACTCCGCTTGCCCGCCTGGACGGCCAGGCTGCGCGCCTGGGCCTGTCCAACCTGTGCGTTAAGGACGAGAGCTATCGCTTTGGCCTCAACGCCTTTAAGGTTCTGGGCGGTTCGTTTGCCATGGCCAACTACATTGCCGACGAGACCGGCAAGGACGTTGCCGAGTGCACCTTCGATTACCTGACCTCCGATCAACTTGCCAAGGACTTTGGCCAGGCCACCTTCTTTACCGCCACCGACGGCAACCATGGCCGCGGCGTGGCATGGGCTGCCAACAAGCTGGGCCAGAAGGCCGTCGTTCACATGCCCAAGGGTTCCACTAAGCCCCGCTTCGATAACATCGCCGCCGAGGGCGCAACGGTGACCATCGAAGAGGTCAACTACGACGAGTGCGTGCGCATGGCCGCCGCCGAGGCCGACGCCTGCGAGCGCGGCGTCATCGTTCAGGACACCGCCTGGGAGGGCTACGAGAAGATCCCGTCTTGGATCATGGAGGGCTACGGCACCATGGCTTCCGAGGCTGCCGAGCAGCTGCGCGAGATGGCCATCAACCGCCCGACGCACGTGTTTGTCCAGGCTGGCGTGGGTTCGCTCGCCGGCGCCGTGGTGGGCTACTTCACCAACCTGTATCCCGATAACCCGCCCACCTTCGTCGTGGTCGAGTGCGCGCCTGCCGCCTGCCTGTACAAGGGTGCTGCCGCCGGCGATGGCGATCCGCGTATCGTGGACGGCGACATGCCTTCCATCATGGCCGGCCTGTGCTGCGGCGAGCCCAACATCCTGGGCTGGGATATCCTGCGCAACCACACCACCGCCTTCGTGTCTTGCCCCGACTGGGTCACCGCTCGCGGCATGCGTACCCTGGGCGCTCCCGAGAAGGGCGACCCGCGCGTCATCTCCGGCGAGTCCGGCGCAGTGACCACCGGCCTGGTCGAGACCATCATGCTCGATCCCGAGTACGCCGAGCTCAAGGAGCTCATCGGCCTGGACAAGACGAGCTCCGTGCTCTGCTTCTCCACCGAGGGCGACACCGATCCCGACCAGTATCGCCGCATTGTTTGGGAAGGCGAATATCCCACTTGCTAATCGTTGGGGCGGAGTAAATAGGTATCGCTCCGCCACCTCACAGGTAGATTCCTTCGTTTGAAAGGTTATGAACAATGGCTAAAGAACTCGATTTCGACGCTATCAAGGCTGCTGCTGAGTCCCATCGTGCTGATATGACTCGCTTCCTGCGCGCTATGATCTCCCATCCCTCTGAGTCCTGCGAGGAGGGCGAGGTTGTCGCTTGCATCAAGGCCGAGATGGAGAGCCTTGGCTATGACGAGGTCAAGGTCGACGGCCTGGGCAACGTCATGGGCTTTATGGGCGAGGGCGACAAGATCATCGCCATCGACTCCCACATCGACACTGTCGGCATCGGCAACATCGAGAACTGGGACGCCGATCCCTATGAGGGCTACGAGACCGACGAGATCATCTACGGCCGCGGCGGCTCCGACCAGGAGGGCGGCATGGCTTCTGCTACCTACGCTGCCAAGATGATGAAGGACATGGGCCTCATCCCCGAGGGCTACAAGATCATGGTCGTCGGCACCGTCCAGGAAGAGGACTGCGACGGCATGTGCTGGCAGTACATCTACAACAAGGACGGCATTAAGCCCGAGTTCGTCATTTCCACCGAGCCCACCGACGGCGGCATCTACCGCGGTCACCGCGGCCGCATGGAGATCCGCGTCGACGTTCACGGCACCTCCTGCCACGGCTCCGCTCCCGACCGCGGCGACAACGCCATCTACAAGATGGCCGACATCATCGCCGACGTCCGCGCCCTCAACAACAACGGCTGCGACGAGTCGACCGACATCAAGGGCCTCGTCAAGATGCTCGACCCCAAGTACAACCCCGAGCACTTCGAGGACGCCCGCTTCCTGGGTCGCGGCACCTGCACCGTCAGCCAGATCTTCTACACCAGCCCCAGCCGCTGCGCTGTCGCTGACTCCTGCGCCATCTCCATCGACCGTCGCATGACCGCCGGCGAGACCTGGGAGTCCTGCCTGGACGAGATCCGCAACCTGCCGGCCGCCAAGAAGTACGGCGACGACGTGAAGGTCTCCATGTACATGTACGACCGTCCGTCCTGGACCGGCGAGGTCTACGAGACCGAGGCTTACTTCCCCACGTGGATCAACAAGGAGACCGCTCCGCACGTCAAGGCCCTCGTCGACGCCCACAAGGCCATGTTTGGTGACGAGCGCATCGGCTGCGAGCCCAGCATGGACAAGCGCACCGGTCGCCCGCTGTGCGACAAGTGGACCTTCTCCACGAACTGCGTCTCCATCCAGGGCCGCTACGGCATCCCCTGCGTGGGCTTTGGCCCGGGTGCCGAGTCTCAGGCTCACGCTCCCAACGAGGTCACCTACAAGGACGACCTGGTCACCGCTGCCGCCATGTATGTGGCTGCCCTGAACCTCTACGATCCGAGCCAGGCCGATGGCGACGCCACCGTGTTCCGCGCCGGTCTGACCAACAACAAGATCGACTAGTCCCATTCCTCGATTTTGTTGAGCCGGGGACAGTTTATGCCCCCGGCGCCTCCTGTTGACTTGGGGCCCGCGGTCGTTATCTCCCATGCTTCCTCAATGGTGGCGGGTCCTCGTCATGGTGCTCTGCATGTTCTAGCCACACGCGCATGCCGGAGCACATCTACTCACTGCGATCGTTTCATCTTTAGAAAGGACATTTCCATGGACGCTAAGTTTACCGAGCTCGTCGAGCAGCTGAACGGCCTCGATTTTAAGGGTATGTACGGCAGCGACTTCCTGCACACCTGGGACAAGACCACCGATGAGCTCAAGGCTCTCTACATCGTCGCCGACGCCCTGCGCGAGCTGCGCGAGAACAACGTCTCGTCCAAGATCTTCGACTCGGGTCTGGCCGTCTCCCTGTTCCGCGACAACTCCACCCGTACGCGTTTCTCCTTCTCTAAGGCCGCCAACCTGCTCGGCCTTGAGCTGCAGGACCTGGACGAGAAGAAGTCCCAGATCGCTCACGGCGAGACCGTCCGCGAGACCGCTACCATGATCTCCTTCATGGCCGACGTCATCGGCATCCGCGACGACATGTACATCGGCAAGGGCGACGCCTACATGGCCGAGGTCTCCGAGTCCGTTCAGCAGGCCTACGAGGACGGCGTTCTGGATCATCGTCCCACGCTCATCTCCCTGCAGTCCGATTCCGATCACCCCACGCAGTCCTCTGCCGACATGCTCTACCTCATCAACGAGTTTGGCGGCCTTGAGAACCTCAAGGGCAAGAAGGTTGCCGTTACCTGGGCCTATTCGCCCTCTTACGGCAAGCCGCTGTCCTGCCCGCAGTCGCTGATCAGCCTGCTGCCCCGTTTTGGCATGGACGTCACCCTGGCTCACCCCGAGGGCTACGACCTCATGCCCGAGGTCGTCGAGCGCGCCAAGGGCTATGCCGCCGAGTCCGGCACCACCTTTAAGCAGGTCAACACCATGGCCGAGGCCTTCGAGGGCGCCGACATCGTGATCCCCAAGAGCTGGGCTCCGTTTGCCGCCATGGAGAAGCGCACCAACCTGTACGCCGAGGGCGACGACGCCGGCATCGCAGCGCTCGAGAAGGAGCTGCTCGCCCAGAACGCCACCCATCAGGACTGGTGCTCCACGACCGAGCTCATGGAGAAGACTGCCAACGGCCAGGACACCATCTTTATGCACCCGCTGCCCGCCGACATCTCCGGTGTTTCCTGTGAGCACGGCGAGGTTAACGCCGACGTCTTCGACATGCACCGCGTGGGCATGTACAAGGAGGCCAGCTACAAGCCGTACGCCATCGCTGCCATGATGTTCCTGCAGAAGGTTGCCGATCCCGCCGCTACCCTCAAGGCCCTCGACGAGCGCAACACCGCCCGTTGGCTCCAGGCCTAAAGCCGGGTTGAGGTAAGCCATGTAAAGGGGGCGCTCTGCCAACCGGCGGGGTGCCCCCTTTTTGCATCGCGGGCGTGCGGGATAAGCGCTTTCGATGTGGATGCCCGCGGCGCGAGTTATGGGTACGATGGTTTCAGGGGAGGTATCACCATGAAACTTGGATGCGTCATTATGGCTTCGGGCGAGGGCAAGCGGTTTGGCTCCAACAAGATGCTTGCCGATATCTATGGCGAGCCGCTGATTGCCCGGACCATCGATTCGGTTCCCCGGGGCTTTGACGTTGTGGTTTCGACGCGTTGGCCCGAGGTCGCTCAGATTTGCGAGGACAAGCATTGCCCGTGCGTGCTGCACGATGGCGAGCTGCGCAGCGAAAGCGTCCGTGCGGGCCTTTCGTGGGGAGTCGAACGCAACTGGAAAGGTTGCCTCTTTTTGCCGGGCGACCAGCCGCTCGTGAGTTCGGATTCTTTTGAGGCTATGGTTCGTGCATTTGACGAGCGTGGCCGCAAACATCCGGTGCGTCTTGCGTGCAACGGTGAGCCTTCGAGCCCGGTGCTCTTTCCGGCGGAACTGTTCGATGCACTTATGTGTCTTGAGGGCAAGGACGGCGGGGGCTCGATTCTCAAAGGTCGCGTCGACGTTGCGCTGGTCGAGGCGCGTGCCTACGAGCTGTGGGACGTCGATACCGTCAAGGGACAGCGACGCATAACGGAGCATATTGCCGCCTGCTCGTATTTTGATCGCGTGGCCAACTGTATTAATCAATAAGGAGCAACATGATCATCATCAAAAACGGCGCGCTCGTGACGCCACAGGGGCTTCGCCGCGCCGATCTTGCCATGGAGGGCGATAAGATCGTGCGGATCGCCGCAGCGATTGAGCCGGCCGAGGGCGATACCGTCGAGGATGCCGCGGGCTGCTGGGTGTTCCCCGGCTTTATCGACGGCCACACGCACATGCAGTGCTGGACCGGCATGGATTGGACAGCCGATAGCTTTGAGACCGGCACGCGCGCGGCTGCCTGCGGCGGTACGACGACCATTGTGGACTACGCGACGGCTGATCGCGGCGTGACCATGCCCGATGCCTTGGCCGAGTGGCATCGCCGCGCCGACGGCACCTGCACGGCAAACTACGCTTTTCATATGGCACTCGCCGAGTGGAATGAGCGCAACCGCGCCGATCTTTCGGCCATGCGCGAGGCGGGCGTATCGTCGTTTAAGACTTACTTTGCCTACGACCACCTGCGCTTGGACGATGCCGAGACACTCGAGGTGCTCGAGGAGCTCAAACATATTGGCGGCATACTGTGCGTGCATTGCGAGAACGGCACGCTGGTGAATGAACTGCAGAAGCGCGTGTACGAGCGAGGGATTCATGGACCCGAGGGCCATGCGCTCAGCCGTCCGGACGTGTGTGAGGCCGAGGCCGTGAGCCGCCTGCTGTATCTGGCGCACCTGGCCGGGGACGCTCCGGTCAACGTGGTGCACCTTTCGACCAAGCTGGGGCTCGAGGCCATTCGCGCTGCCAAAGCGCGCGGGCAGAAGAACATCTATGTCGAGACCTGCCCTCAGTATCTGATGCTCGACGACACCTGCTATCTGGAGCAGGGCGAGGACGGCTTTGCGGGCGCCAAGTACGTGATGAGCCCGCCGCTGCGCCATGCCGGTGACCGTGCAGCCCTGCGCGAGGCGCTTGTGGCCGGCGAGATCGATACGATTGCGACCGACCACTGCAGCTTTAACCTGCACGGGCAAAAGGACCGTGGGCGCGACGATTTCCGTGCGATTCCCAACGGCGGGCCCGGTGTGGAGCATCGTCCCGTCGCGATTGCCACGAGCTTTGAAGGGCAACTGGGCCCCGAGGATCTGTGCCGCTTGATGAGCGAGAACCCGGCGCGCGTCTTTGGCATGTATCCGCGCAAGGGCTGTCTTGCCGAGGGCGCCGATGCCGACGTGTGCGTGTGGGATCCCCAGGCGCGCTGGACCATTCGCGCGGCGACACAGCATCAGGCCGTGGACTACACGCCGCTCGAGGGCTTTGAGGCGCATGGTCGCGCCAAGGCCGTGTTTGTGAACGGTGTGCTGGCGGCACGCGACGGCGAGCCCACCGGAGCCCAACCTGGCCGCTACGTGCCCCGCTAACGGGGACGACGCCAAATTAGCTACCCCTGGAGGATGGTGGCGATGATGGGGCGGTCGAGAGCTGCCTCGAAGCGGTCGGCCATCGTTGGGTCGGCAAGCGTGTCGACTTGGTTGAGCATGATGCGGGCATTGTTGAGGTTCAGCATTCGCAGCTCGGCATTGAGCACCATGGCGACGCGCTCTGGGGTGGCAGCGTCGGTGGGCTCGCAGCCGCAGCGCTCGCAGAAGAGCTCGGGGCGGTGGACAACCTCGGCGACGGGCTTGCCCAGCCCCGAGGCGCCGACGAGCCAGATGACGTTGACCGTGCCGGCGGGAACGACCGGCTCCCACGGGGCGTGCGCCTTGAGCGGGAGCCGCTTGCTGCCATCCGCCTCGGCCAGGACGTAGTCAAAGCGCTGCGCCAGCTGGTCGAGCGGCTCGGCAGGGGAGGAGAGCTTGCCCGTCTGGGGGTCCAAGACGCCTGCCTGGCAGATGCTTCCCCGCACAAGCCCCGCGCAGGCCTCGCAGGTGCAGCCTAGGGCGTGTGGGGCACCCGGCTTCCAAGGCGCGGCGTCCAGGCGACGGCCCGACCCGTCCCACGGCACACCGGCGACGGGGAACATGCGCGTGGTGGTGCAGAGGAGCACGCGGCCGCCAGCGCGCATAAGCTCAAGGCCGAGTGTCTTTAGCAAGGTCGACTTGCCACCGCTGCCGATAATCGCGGTAATGTCCGGCTCGATCCTGAGCGTCGAGGCAAGATTGCCGCTAACCGTTTCCATCTGTTCACCGCCGTATAATACTGTGATAATAAATAATCATCAGAGTAGCGGTCGAACCGCTTTTGCTCTGCTCAAACCGTAGCACAGGGAGGTGCCCCGGGAATGCTCGTTTATGTTCGCGGCGCCGGCGATATCGCCACGGGTGTCGCCGCTCGCTTGGTGCGCGCCGGCGTGTCGGTCGTTATGGCCGATATCGCGGTTCCCACGTGCATCCGTCGCACAATCAGTTTTTGCGAGGCCATTCGTCTGGGCGAGGTCGAGGTCGAGGGTATTCGCGCTCGCTTGGCACAGACGCCGGCAGAGGCACTTGCGATTACCGAGGCCGGAGACGTCGCCGTCGTGGTAGACCCCCAGGCCAAGATGCTCGGCGAGCTGAAACCCGCTGCCGTGGTCGACGCGATTCTGGCCAAGCGCAACTTGGGCACCACGCGCGACATGGCGCCTGCCGTCATCGCCGTGGGGCCGGGCTTTACCGCGCCGGTTGACTGCGATGCCGTGGTCGAGACCATGCGCGGGCATTTTCTCGGCCGTGTCATTACCCAAGGTTCGCCCCAGCCCAACACGGGCGTGCCGGGCATTATCGCCGGCTATGGTAAAGAGCGCGTTATCCACAGCCCCGCCGCCGGCGTGTTTCGGTCCGACCACGCAATCGGCGACATCGTGAGCGCCGGAGACGTGATTGGCTATGCGGGCGATACGCCCATGTGCACGCAGATCGATGGCTGTCTGCGCGGGCTTTTGGCGAACGGCGTGCAGGTGACTGAGGGCTTTAAATGCGCCGATGTCGATCCGCGCGGCGATGCCAGCTATATCAACTACATTTCGGACAAGGCGACGTCGGTCGGCGGCGGCGTGCTCGAGGCACTCGCTATGCTCACCGGTGTATTCCAGGGATAGGAAATTGCAATGGAAAAGCTCGATGTGGTGAATGCTGCGCTTGGCGCTCTGAAGGCCGGTAAGACGTGCGAGTTGGTGGTAGTTGCCGGCACGGCAGGGTCGTCACCGCGCGGTGTGGGCGCATGGATGGCCTTCTTTGCCGATGGCAGCCAGGCGGGCACCATCGGCGGCGGCAAGATTGAGCTCTTTGCGCTGGACGAGGCGCGCGAGCTCCTGAGCGCGGGTCAGTCGCGTCTGGTCCGCTACACCATGGGCGGCGAGAACTCCGATACCGGCATGATCTGCGGCGGAGCCATCTGCCTGTGCTACCTGCATCTGGATGCGACCCAGGCACCGTTGTTCCAGGAAATTGCCGACGTCTTGGCCTTTCGGCGCATCGGCGACTTCGTCATCGACTTTGAGCCGTTTGTCGTAAGCGCGCTCGAGGGCGATGTGGCCGAGTACCATGGCGAGGAATCGCGCCGCACCATTGCGGGCTGTCCCGGGCTTTCGCTGGTGGAGGAGGGGAGTAAGGTCACCTACACCAACGCGGCCTCCGAGATTCCCCCGGCGCACATCGAGACGCTCTGCCCCGAGGGCCTGACTTATATCTTTGGCTGCGGCCACGTGGGCGCTGCGACGGCGCGCGTGCTCACGGCGGCGGGCTTTGCCGTCGTGGCGTGCGATGACCGCCCCGGCACGCTGACCCCCGATTGGGTGCCCGGCGTCTACGACCGTCGTCTGGTCGACTACAAGAACCTGGGCGAGCAGTGTCCCATCGGCCCGCGCGACCTGGTGGTCGTCGCCACGGCGGGTCACAAGTCCGATATCGACGTGGTGATTCAGGCCATGCGCGCCAAGCCCGCCTATCTGGGCTGCCTGGGCTCGCGCCGCAAGACGGCCTTTGTGCGCGCCCGCCTGGAGCAGGAGGGCTTTACGCAGGAGCGGATCGACGAGCTGCACCTGCCGATCGGCGTTGCCATTCAGGCCGAGGACCCCGAGGAGATCGCCATCTCCATCGCCGCCGAGATGATCCACCTGCGCCGCACCAAACTCGTCCCCCGCAAGCGCTAGTCGCATCCTCATATATGAGTTGCGGTGAAATAAGGATTGTTTAAGCCTGTTAGGCCGCCAAACAGTCCCTATTTCACCGTAACTGCTTGTTGGGACCCATTTGTGCGGGGGAGTTGTGGAGTTGTGCAGGCAGACGAGGTTTTTCTGGAAATACGCTCCCGATGCGCGTATAGTACCGATTGTTTTGTCGGCTCCTGCTGCGTCGAGTCCAAACCGTGAAATGCCATGAGCGGCGCGGATGCAGCCAGGAGGCACGAGGACAACCCATCGTGGCCACGCCCCGTGCTTAAAACCCCAAGAAGGAGTGAACAATGGCAGAAGAGAAGTATGTGCCGCGTCTGAAGACCAAGTACAACAACGAGGTCAAGCAGCAGCTTCAGGACAAGTTCCAGTACGAGAACGTCATGATGATCCCCAAGTTTGAGAAGATCGTCGTGAACATGGGTGTCGGCGAGGCCGCTACCGATTCCAAGGCCATCGACGGTGCCGTGCGCGACCTGCGCGCCATCACCGGCCAGCAGCCGATGATCACCCGTGCCCGCAAGTCCATCGCTACCTTCCGCCTGCGCGCCGGTATGCCGATCGGCTGCAAGGTTACCCTGCGTGGCGACCGTATGTGGGAGTTCTTCGATCGTCTGACCTCCGTCGCGATCCCCCGTATCCGCGACTTCCGCGGCATCTCCGCCAAGAGCTTCGACGGCCGTGGTAACTTCTCCATGGGCGTCACCGAGCAGCTCATCTTCCCCGAGATCGACTTCGACTCCGTCGATCACCAGCGTGGTATGGACATCACTTTCGTGACCACCGCCAACACCGATGAGGAGGCCAAGGCCCTTCTGGACGCCTTCGGTTTCCCGTTCAAGAAATAGGTTCACCTGCCCTATAAGCGCCGTTCCCAGAAGGGGGCGGCGCTTGGGGCGAACAATACTCTATGTGAGGAGGATATAAGTGGCTAAGACATCGATGATCGTCAAGTGCAATCGCAAGCAGAAGTTCTCTACTCGTGAGTACACGCGCTGCCAGCGCTGCGGCCGTCCGCACTCTGTGTACCGCAAGTTCGGCCTGTGCCGTGTCTGCTTCCGCGAGCTTGCACTCAAGGGCGAGCTTCCCGGCGTTAAGAAGGCCAGCTGGTAAGTCACTACCAGCGTTTCAAGCATCAGTTTGGAACAGGGAAAACGCGCTAAAAAGGCTTTGCCGTTAAGGGCGGCGAAGAACCAAGAGCACGTGTTCATCAAGAACGAAGGAGAATCTGTATGAACCTTACAGACCCGATCGCAGATATGCTTACGCGCATCCGTAACGCTAACTCTGTGAACAAGGCCACGGTCTCCATGCCGAGCAGCAAGAAGCTCGTCGAGATCGCTCGTGTTCTGCACGAGGAGGGCTACATCGAGGGCTACGATGTCGAGGACACCGTTCCCCAGAAGACTCTGCACATCACGCTTAAGTATGGTCCCAAGAAGGCTAAGGTCATCAACGGCATCCGCCGCATTTCCAAGCCGGGCCTGCGTAAGTACACCGGCGTTGCCGACATGCCCCGCGTCCGCGGTGGCCTTGGTACCGCCATTATTTCCACCAGCCATGGCGTCATGACCGACCGCGATGCTCGCAAGCACAACGTCGGCGGCGAGATCATCGCCTACGTCTGGTAATTCGCTCGGTAGGTAGAAGGAAAGGAGATCACCGTGTCTCGTATCGGTAATAAGCCTGTCCAGATTCCCGCCGGAGTCGAAGTGGCAGTCAACGGCAACAACGTTGTCGTCAAGGGCCCCAAGGGCCAGCTCGAGCTCGATGTCTTTGAGAAGCTCGCTATCAACGTCGAGGACAACGTCCTCACCGTTTCCCGTCCCGACGACGAGCGTGAGACCCGTGCCCGCCACGGCCTCACCCGCGCCCTCATCCACAACATGGTTGTTGGCGTTTCCGAGGGCTTCGAGAAGAAGCTCGAGCTCGCCGGCGTCGGTTACCGCGTGCAGCAGAAGGGCAAGAACCTCGAGTTCTCCCTGGGCTTCTCGCACCCCGTGATCGTCGAGGCTCCCGAGGGCATCACCTTCGAGGTTCCCGACAACACCCACGTGAACGTCAAGGGTATCAACAAGCAGCAGGTCGGTCAGATCGCCGCTGAGATCCGCGGCCATCGTCCTCCCGAGCCTTACAAGGGCAAGGGTATCCACTACGTTGGCGAGCACATCCGCCGCAAGTTGGGTAAGGCCGCCAAGTAGTCGTAACCGACTCACTCGCATAAGACCAGCACCCCGTTAGGTGCTGGCAAGATCAACCTTTTTAGGAGTTTACGTATGAACAAGCATAAGGCGAAGCTGGAAGGCCTCAAGCGTCGTCAGCGTCGTGTTCGCGGCAAGGTCTCGGGTACCTCCGAGCGTCCGCGTCTTCGCGTGACCCGTACTAACGCCAACATCTATGCCCAGATCATCGACGACAGCAAGGGCTCCAGCCTTACGCTCGTCTCGGCCTCGACCCTCGAGGCCGAGTTCAAGGGCACCCACACCTCGAACAAGGAGGCTGCGGAGAAGGTCGGTCAGCTCGTTGGCAAGCGCGCCATCGAGGCCGGCATCACCAAGGTCGCCTTCGATCGCGGTGGCCGTATCTACCATGGCCGCGTCAAGGCCCTCGCCGACGGTGCTCGTGCCGCCGGTCTCGAGTTCTAGGAGGTATGTAGCACATGGCTCGTAATCAGAAGCAGCAGCGCGAGGCCTCCGAGTTCGAGGAGCGCGTCGTTTACATCAACCGCGTGTCGAAGACCGTCAAGGGTGGTCGTCGCATGAGCCTCGTCGCTCTCGTCGTCGTTGGCGACGGCAAGGGCAACGTCGGCGTTGGCATGGGCAAGTCCGCTGAGGTGCCCATGGCCATCTCCAAGGCGTCTCTCGATGCCAAGAAGAACATGTTCCACGTGCCGGTGACCGAGCAGGGCACCATCCCGCACGAGGTTCTCGGCCACTTTGGTGCCGGCCGCATCATCATCAAGCCCGCTGTCGAGGGTACCGGCGTTATCGCCGGCGGCGCCGTGCGTCCCCTCTTTGAGCTTGCTGGCATCAAGAACGTCCTGTCCAAGTCCCTCGGTACCGACAACGGCCTCAACATCATCAAGGCTGCCGTCGAGGGCCTCAAGGAGCTCTCCAGCCCTGAGGACGTCGCGGCTCGCCGTGGCCTGACGGTCTCCGAGATGTTCGTCGGTAAGGAGAACTAAGCATGGCTGACACCATCAAGATCAAGCAGGTCCGCAGCACCAACGGTTGCAAGCAGGACCAGGTCCGTACTGTCCGTGCCCTCGGTCTCCACAGGATCCGCGAGGTTCGCGAGATTGCTGACAACGAGTCCGTCCGCGGCATGATCTTCAAGGTCAAGCACCTTGTCGAGATTGTAGAGGAGTAGCAAATGCAGCTTCACGATCTTACTCCCGCGCCCGGTTCCACCAAGAACCGCAAGCGCGTCGGCCGTGGCAATTCTTCGGGTCACGGCACCACTTCTGGCCGCGGTCAGAAGGGCCAGGGTTCCCGCTCTGGCGGCACCAAGGGTGCCGGCTTCGAGGGTGGCCAGACTCCGCTGGCTATGCGCCTGCCCAAGCTTCCGGGCTTCCATAACCCCCGTCGTATCGAGTACACCGCTGTTAACGTTGAGCGTCTCGAGCGTAAGTTCGAGGACGGCGCTGTGATCGACGGTGCCGCTCTTAAGGCCGCTCGCATCACCAAGAGCGAGTTCGAGCCCGTCAAGGTGCTCGGCAATGGTGAGCTCACCAAGAAGTTCACGGTCAAGGTCGACAAGGTCAGCGCTTCTGCGCAGGCCAAGATCGAGGCCGCCGGCGGAAAGGTCGAGCTGCCGTGCTAAATGGTCTTAAGAATGCTTTCCGCATCAAAGAATTGCGCGAAAAGATTCTTTTTACCATAGCTATGCTCGTCGTGTACCGCATTGGTGCGCACGTTCCTGTGCCCGGCATTCCCTTCCAGGGGATGCTGGGCCTTTTCTCGACCGATAACAATTCGGTCGCCGCAGGTGCTATGGCCCTCCTGAATCTTTTCTCTGGCGGCGCGTTGAGCTATGTGTCGGTGTTTTCGCTGGGCATCATGCCTTACATCACCAGCTCGATCATCCTCCAGATGCTCCAGGCCGTCGTGCCTTCCCTGCATGAGCTTGCCCGCGAGGGCGAGGTCGGTCAGACCAAGATTACGCAGTATTCGCGTTACCTCACCCTGGCTCTGGCAATCCTCAACTCCGTGGGTTACCTCTTCCTCTTTAAGAGCTTCGGCATCAGCTTCAATGGCGCCGGCGCTCCCGAGATCATCTTCGACCTCATGATCGTCGGTACGCTCACCGCGGGCGCCATGCTGATCATGTGGATTGGTGAGCTCATCACCCAGCGCGGTATCGGCAATGGCATGTCGCTGATCATCTTCGCGAACATCATGGCCGGTCTGCCGCAGGCTATCTTCTCCAGCACCGAGGGCAATGCCGGTGGCATCATCACCATGGTGATCATCTGCGCCATCATCCTGCTGGTTATCCCGCTGATTGTTTTCCTTGAGCGCGGCCAGCGCCGCATCCCGGTCTCCTACGCTAAGCGCGTCGTGGGCCGTCGCATGATGGGTGGCCAGACCACCTACCTGCCCATCAAGGTCAACACCGCGGGTGTCGTGCCGATCATCTTCGCTTCGGCGCTGCTGTACTTCCCGGCTCAGATTGCCGTGTTCTTCCCCGGCATCGGCTGGATTCAGGCAGTTGCCTCCGCGCTTTCGACCGGTTGGCTCAACTGGGTGCTTAACGTTGTCCTCATCGTGTTCTTCGCGTACTTCTACACCTCCATGGTGTTCAACCCCGATGACACGGCCGATAACCTTAAGAAGCAGGGCGGCTTTATTCCGGGCGTGCGTCCGGGTAGGGCTACCGCGGCCTACATCAAGAACGCGCTCAACAAGATCACGCTTCCCAGCGCTGTCTTTTTGGCGCTCATCGCCATCGTGCCTTCGATCATCTTCTCCTTCACGGGTAACCATCTGATCCAGGCATTTGGCGGCACGTCCATCCTCATCATGGTCGGCGTCGTGCTCGACACGGTCGATAAGCTCGAAGGCCAGATCAAGATGTATGATTACGATGGATTCTTTAAATAGGCTAGAGGAGGATTGCTCATGAACCTCGTATTGCTCGGAGCTCCGGGTGCCGGTAAGGGCACCGTCGCACAGGAGCTCGTCGCCGAGTTTGGCGTCGCCCACATTTCCACGGGCGACCTGCTGCGTGCTGCCGTCAAGGGTGGCACCGAGCTTGGTATTCAGGCTAAGAAGTACATGGACGCTGGCGAGCTCGTTCCCGATCAGCTCGTGATCGACCTTGTCAAGGAGCGCCTTGCCGCCGATGACGCCCAGCAGGGCTTCATCCTCGACGGCTTCCCGCGCAACACCGCCCAGGCTGTGACGCTCGATTCCGAGCTCTCCGCCATGGGTCGCGAGATCGACTGCGCCCTTCTGGTCGATGTGGCCCCCGAGGTCATTATCGATCGTCTGTCTTCGCGTCGCACCTGCCGCGCATGCGGTTACACCGGCACCGCTGCCGATGCTACCTGCCCCAAGTGTGGCGGCGAGATGTATCAGCGCGACGACGACAAGCCCGAGACCATCAAGAACCGTCTCGACGTCTACGAGAAGTCCACGAGCCCGCTCGTCGACTACTATCGTGGCCAGGGTCTGCTCAAGTCGGTCAACGGTGACCAGGCTCGCGAGATCGTGTACGGGGATGTCAAAGAGGCTCTCGGTCTATGATCAAGATTAAGTCTGCAACGCAAATCGAGCAGATGAAGAAGGCAGGAGCGCTATCTAAGATGGCGCTCCGCCACGTTGGAGCCATGGTGCGCCCCGGCGTTTCCACCTTTGAGCTCGATCAGCTCGCGGAGCAGATTATCCGCATGCATGGCGGCACCCCGGCCTTTAAGGGTTACGGCGGGTTCCCGGGGACCATTTGCGCATCGATCAACGATGCCGTGGTCCACGGTATTCCCAACCCCGACATGATCCTGCGCGATGGCGATATCATCTCCATCGATACGGGAGCCGTTGTCGACGGTTGGGTCGGCGATAATGCTTGGACGTTTTTCGTCGGCACCCCCACGCCCGAAGCCAAGGCTTTGTGCGAGGTCACGCGCGATTGCCTTAAGGCTGCCATCGAGCAGGCTGTTCCCGGTAACCATATCGGGGACGTCGGTTATGCCGTTCAGTCCCTCGCCGAGTCTCACGGTTACGGTGTGCTTCGTGATTATGTAGGCCATGGCATTGGCCGCGTGATGCACGAGGACCCCAACGTTCCTAACTATGGAAAGAAGGGGAGGGGCGTTCGCCTCCAGGCCGGCATGGTCATTGCCATCGAGCCGATGGTTACGATGGGTTCCAACCATGTGAGCACGGGCTCCGACGGTTGGATTGTTACGACCAACGATCACCTGCCCGCCGCGCACTACGAGAACACCGTCGCCATTACCAATGACGGTCCGGTGATTCTCACCACGGATGCCCAAGGTGCTTGGTGCTCCCTCCAAGGCGGAGAAATGTAACAAGTTCCATTTAGTTGTGGAGCCATTACGAAGTTATTACGATGCGTGCATACGTGTTGTAGAATACTCAATCGCTGTCGTTTTCTAGAGAAAGATGATTGCTTGTGAAGAAGGAAGACGCAATTGAGCTCGAGGGTACGGTAAAGGAACCGTTGCCCAACGCCATGTTTAAGGTCGAGCTCGAGAACGGTCATTCGGTTCTGTGCAACATTTCTGGCAAGATCCGAATGAATTACATCCGTATTCTCCCCGGTGACAGGGTTGTCGTGGAGCTTTCCCCGTACGACCTGACCCGCGGCCGCATCACCTATCGCTACAAATAGCGGCACGCATACACGCACTCCATTTCCGACTGCAGGCTTAGCTCAACCTACGGTCGGATTGTGTGTGAAGACCAGCCATAGTTTTAAACGCCTGCGGCTGGGCGAGTAGATAGTAGGGAAGTAGTTTGAGCGCTACCGAAAGGAAGAACGATGAAGGTACGTCCTTCGGTCAAGAAGATGTGCGATAAGTGCAAAATCATTAGGCGCCATGGCAAGGTCCTCGTCATTTGCGAGAACCCCCGTCATAAGCAGCGTCAGGGTTAAGAGAGGAGACTACGTTGGCCCGTATTAATGGTGTCGACCTCCCGCGTGAGAAGCGCGTTGAGATCGGTCTGACCTACATTTACGGCATCGGCCGCACCACTGCGACGAAGATTTGCGTCGAGTGCAACGTTAACGTGGATACGCGCGTTAAGGACCTCACCGAGGATGAGGTTAACGCCATCCGCGATTATATCGATAAGAACCAGATCATGGTTGAGGGCGACCTCCGCCGTGAGCGCAACCAGAACGTCAAGCGCCTTATGGACATCGGCTGCAACCGCGGCCTTCGTCACCGCAAGGGCCTCCCGGTCCGCGGCCAGCGCACCCACACTAACGCTCGTACCCGCAAGGGCCCGAAGCGTCAGATCGGTGCTAAGAAGAAGAAATAAGGAGCGCTAGATAGATGGCTACTGCTAAGAAGAACGTTCGCGCTGCCCGTCTGAAGCGCGCGGACCGTAAGAACATTTCCGTGGGCCAGGCTCACATTCGTTCTACGTTCAACAACACGATCGTTTCGATCACCGATCCCCAGGGCAACGTCATTTCCTGGAAGTCGGCTGGCCAGGTGGGCTTCAAGGGCTCCCGTAAGTCCACGCCGTTCGCTGCCCAGATGGCTGCCGAGGCTGCTGCCAAGCAGGCCATGGAGCACGGTATGAAGAAGATTTCCGTCTTCGTCAAGGGCGCCGGCTCCGGTCGTGAGACCGCCATCCGCTCCCTCCAGGCTGCTGGCCTCGAGGTCTCGAGCATCCAGGACAAGACCCCCATTCCGCACAACGGCTGCCGCCCCAAGAAGCGTCGCCGCGTGTAACTGAAAGGATCGTATCAATATGGCAATCGACAGGACTCCTGTTCTTAAGCGCTGCCGTCAGCTCGGGATCGATCCCGCTGAGCTCGGTTACAGCAGCAAGAAGGAATCTATCCGTCAGCCCAAGCGCCGTCGCAAGGAATCTGAGTACGGCATGCAGCTGCGCGAGAAGCAGAAGGTCAAGTTCATCTATGGCGTTCTGGAGAAGCAGTTCCACGGCTACTTCAACAAGGCCCGTAAGATGAACGGCGTCACCGGTGAGAACCTCATGATCATTCTTGAGTCTCGCCTCGACAACGTCGTCTTCCGTCTTGGCTTCGCCCGCACCCGCAAAGAGGCTCGTCAGTCCGTCCGTCACGGTCACTTCACCGTGAACGGCAAGCGCGTGGACATCCCGTCCTACCGCGTTAAGGCCGGCGACGTCGTCGCTGTCGGCGAGAAGTTCCGTGACCTCCTCCCCATCAAGGAGGCCCTGATTTCCTCCGAGCGCTTTGAGGTCCCTGGCTGGCTCGAGGTCGATATCGAGAAGCTGTCTGGTAACGTGCTCGCTCTGCCGACGCGTGAGCAGATCAGCGGTGATATCAACGAGCAGCTCATCGTCGAGCTCTACTCTAAGTAGTCCATCCGGGCTGCTGAGGCTGGAGGTAATACATGTCAGAATTCATTAGGCCTCAGGTTCAGGTCGAAGAGATCAACGAGACGTCTGCTCGTGTCTCCGTCGAGCCGCTCGAGCGTGGTTACGGCGATACGCTGGGTAACTCCCTTCGTCGCGTTCTTCTGTCCTCGCTCGAGGGTGCCGCCGTCGAGGCTATTCAGATCGATGGTGCGCAGCACGAGTTCATGACCATCCCTAACATGGTCGAGGATGTCACCGACATCGTCCTGAATGTCAAGGGTCTTGTCTTCAGGGCTCTCGGCACGACCGACGAGGCGACCGCCACCATCTCGGTTGACGGCCCCTGCGAGGTCACCGGTGCGGACTTCTTTATTCCGTCCGAGTTTGAGCTGGTCAACCCCGAGCAGCACATTGCTACGCTCACCGAGGGTGGCCATCTCACCATGAGCATGCGCATCGGCTATGGCCGCGGCTATGTTTCTGGCGAGGCCAACAAACGCGACAACGATCCCATCGGTGTGATCCACGTCGACTCGCTGTACTCGCCGGTTTCCCGTTGCGCCAAGCTCGTTGAGGCTTGCCGTGTCGGTCAGCACACCGACTACGACCGCCTTGTCCTCGAGATCGAGACCAACGGCTCCATCGCCCCGCGCGACGCCGTGGTCCAGGCTGCCAATATCATTAACCAGCATATGGCTGCCTTTATGAACCTTGCCGAGACCCCCGAGGTCGAGGAGGAGGCTTCGATCTTCGCTCCCGAGGTCACCAACGACAACGCTGAGCTGGACAAGCAGATCGAGGATCTGGACCTTTCCGTCCGTTCTTACAACTGCCTTAAGCGCGCCAGCATTCACTCGGTCCGTCAGCTCGTTGAGTTCTCGGAGAACGATCTGCTCAACATCCGTAACTTCGGTGTTAAGTCGATCGAGGAAGTGAAGGACAAGCTTGAGTCCATGGGCCTGAGCCTGAAGGCTTAATGCTTCGCATATTTGAGGAGAAACTAGACCATGCGTCATAACGTTAAGAAGGGCCTGAAGCTCGGCACCGATGCGAGCCACACCAAGGCCATGAAGAAGAGCCTTGCTAAGGCCCTCTTCGAGAACGACCGCATCAAGACCACCGAGACCCGTGCTAAGGCGCTGCGTTCGGTCGTCGATCCGATCATCACCTGGGCCAAGAAGGGCGACCTGCACTCTCGTCGTCTGGCTATCGCCAAGCTCGGCGATAAGCAGCTCGTTGCCGAGATCTTCGACAAGGCTGCTCAGGGCATGTGGCAGGACCGCAACGGCGGTTACACCCGCATCATGAAGCTCGGCAACCGCAAGGGCGACAACGCTCCCATCGTTATCATGGAGCTCGTCACCGAGCCTTGCACGCCTAAGGCTAAGAAGGCTGCTCCGGCCCCCAAGAAGGCCGCTGCTCCCAAGAAGGTCGAGGCTGCCGAGGAGGCTCCTGCTGAGGAGACCGCTGAGTAGACAATCCGTCTGCATAGGCTATATTCGAGGGGTACGTTCGCGTACCCCTCTTTTTTTGTCGAAATGCCATTGCCTGTTTGTTGGGAGCGTCCATGACCGCGCCGTCTGATTTCAATTCGATTCCTGAGCTCGATGCCACGCTCGTTTTCCGCGTGGCCTACGATGGCTCGTCCTACAGCGGCTTTGCCGAGCAGCCCGGTCAGACGACGGTCGCGGGCGAGTTGCGCCGCGCTATCGAGACGCTCCTGCGCCGCCCGATCGACCTGACGTGTGCGGGGCGTACCGATGCCGGCGTGCATGCGGTGGCACAGTTCATCAGCGTGCCCGTAACGGACGCTGAGTTGGCTTTGACGCGCCGTAGGTGGCTGAGGGCTATGGATGCCCTCCTGCCCAAAGATATCGCCATAAACGAGGTCTACAAGGCCCGTAAAGGCTTTTCTGCACGCTTTGATGCGCGTTCCCGTACGTATACGTACCGTATTGCCGATCGCGACGCGCGCCCTGTGCTTTCGCGCGGTGCGGTGTGGTGGCATCGTTACTCATTGGATGTTGAGGCGATGTCTGCGGCCTGTCCCGCGCTGCTGGGCGAGCAGGACTTCAAGAGCTTTTGCAAGGTGGCGTCTGCTGTGGGCAAGCCCACGCACCGCTGCGTGATGCGTGCCGAGTTTGGCCATGAGGTTGCGTTTGGCGAGGACATCCTGACGTTTACCATCGAGGGCAATGCGTTTCTGCATTCGATGGTCCGCACGATCGTGGGCACGCTTGTCGAGATTGGCATGCATCGCCGTGAACCCGAGTGGATGCGCGAGGTCATCGATGCTTGCGACCGTACCGCTGCGGGCCCCACGGCTCCTGCCTGCGGCCTTACGTTTATGGGCGTGGATTACGATCCCGCCGAGCTTGTCGTGCTCGACTAGGGGAGGGCTCGACGCGTCGTGCGTCGACACCCGTCATCTGTGGGCTGCGCGTGTGCAACATCTGTTCTTGGCGTGCAATACAACCGGTGTCTCATTGCTTTTATTGCCGGGGTGTACCATGAACCACGGTTTGGTTCATTGCTGTCGAGAGGACGGATAACTTGGTTCGACGTGGCTCGCATCCGCGACTTTCGGTGATCCTTGTGGTAGAAGGTTCGCCCAGCTATGCGATGCGTGCGCTCGAGAGTATCCAGAACCAAGACCTCTACGATTTGCAGATTGTCGTTGTCTGCCGCGATGCTGCGCCCGGTGTGCGCCATTCGCTTCAAGTTGCTGCCGACAGAGACATCCATATTGATTTGATTGACGTCGAGGACTCGAAGTGCGGTGCTTGTCTTCGTGCCGGTTTTGCTGCCTCGCGTGGCTCTCAAATCATCGCTATGAACGCCGATGAGTGGTTTGCTCCGCAGTCCCTTTCCAAGATGGTCGATATCGCGTGCGATACTACGGCAGACATAGTGCTCCCCACGGTGTCGCTCGACCGCTATGATGCACATCGAGAGCGCCATTCGCGCGTCTTGGATGCTGCTCATATTTCCATTGATAGCAAATCCTCGATGGTGACCGGGCTGCCCCAGTTGATTTTAGGCGGCTTGGTTGCTCAAGTCTCTGGCGTGATGTATAGCCGTCCGCTGTTTGAGGCATGCCTGTCGCGTGGCAAGGCGTACCGTACGGTTGAGTTTATGGCTTATGCGCTCTCGCAGGCACGATTCGTGTCCGGCTGCGGCGACGCTTGTTTCCACGCGGTGGCACCTAAGCTTACAGATGCCTTTGATCCCACCATGTATGCCAGGATATCCGATGACACTCGAGCGCTCGACGAGCTTGCGGACTCACTCTCGGAAGCAGATAGCGGTGGTCGGCTCAAGCTGGCAAGCCAGAAGTTCTACTTTGCCGGACTGGTCGCCTGCATCGAGAATTTGTGTCTGAGCCCGCATGGGGTGTCGTCAATCGAGCGTTCCGCCCGCATGCGTGATATGCTCGAGGCGCCTCGAACCCGTCAGATGGTCGCTGCGCTCAAGGATAACCATCGGGGACTCGGTCTGTTGTTTGGGCCGATCGCCAGCGCCAAGCCCGCGCGCTGCGTGATGTGTACGCATCTGGCAGCTTTTCTTAACCGGACGGGCGCAAAAACCGCCTAAACGGCTCATTTCGAAACAAATTTACATAGAATTGTTTCGAAATGCGTTCTTATACACAAAAGCCTTCAAATAGCGTTAAACTATTCAATCACTGATTGATTGTCTCCGCCATCTTTTGGAGAGAGGGTTTGTATGGCTAAAAAACGCAATGGGCGCCAGGATGCCATTAGAGATATTGTGCGCAATAAGGACGTCCGCACGCAGCGCGTGCTGGTCGATGAGCTCCGCGCTATGGGCTTTGATTGCACGCAGGCGACTGTCTCTCGCGATATTGCCGATATGGGGCTGCGTAAGCTCCCTGAGGGCATCTATGTTCTGGCAGAGGACCTGCACCTGCAGCGTATGGTTTCCGAGCTCGTAACGGGCGTTTTGCGTACCGATAATCTGGTTATGATCAAGGCCCAGCCTGGCACGGCTTCCGGCATCGCCGCCGCCGTTGATGCGGCAGAGTTGCCCGATGTGCTTGGCTCGCTTGCCGGCAACGATACGATTTTGGTTATTGCCCAGACGGCCGAGGACGGCGAGCGTCTCGAGGCGCTGATCAATAAGCTGAGCAATTCTCGCAAGTAGGCGTGCGGGTCGTGCGCTCGGCACTGCGTGCGCTGACATCGTGGCTTGTAAGGGGGTATCGACGTTGGTCGGTACCCCCTTTTTTGTTTGCCGGTATAAAGATCGCCTACCAGGTCGCTTCGAACTAAAAGGCCCCCGAGCAGTTCAATAAGCTGCTCGGGGGCCTTGTTGCTTATGGCTGGATGAATTTCTAGCCGACCGTATCGTCAGGCGTGGGCGAAGGGTCGGGAGTGGGCGTAGGCGTAGGCGTAGGCGTGCCGCCATCGCCGCCGGTCGAACCACCAGTGGAGCCGCCCGTCGAGCCATCGGTCGTACCGGTGCCGCCGGTGGTGTCGCCGCCCGTGGTCTCGGTGGTCGTGGCCGTCGTTGTCGTCGTTGTCGTCGTTGTGGTTTCCTCTTCGTCCTCGTTCTCGTCCTTGTCGTCGTTCTCCGTCTTCTTGGAGTTGTTGGTGCCGTAGAACTTCCAGACGCTGTTGTTCTTGTAGGTGGGCGCCGTTCCGGTCGCAAACTCCTCGCGCTCGGTACCGGTCAGAACGGTGTTCATAAACCGCTTAAAGACAGGCAGGTTGGTGCTGTCGCCCAGCAGGTCTGTGCCGTATTTTTGGATGGGGATCTCGCCCGCGGAATAGCCGGTCCACAGGGCGCACGCCAGCTGCGGGGTATAGCCGCAGAACCACAGGTTGGTGGTGTTGTCGGTGGTGCCCGTCTTGCCGGCATAGGGCTGGTTGACGCTCAGGGCACCGGCAGCACCCGTACCGCCGCCCTGCATGACGCCGGACAGAACATCGGTGACCGCGGCGGCCTCGCCCTCGGTAAGCACCTGTGAGGGATTGTCGGTGTGCTGGTACAGCACCGAACCGGTACGAGAGTCAATCTCGGTGATGGCGATCGGCTGGCGATAGTAGCCGCCGTTGGCAAACGTCGCGTAGGCGGCGGCCATCTCGAGCGGCGAGATCGAGCCGGTGCCGAGCGTCATGACGGGAACGTCCTCGATGTTGTCCTTGGCGGGATCGATGCCGAGCTTTTTGACGAGCGAGATGATCTTGCTGTTGCCGACGGCTTCCGCCACCTGGATGTAGCCGGTGTTGGAGGAGTATGCCGTCGCCTGCTTAAGCGTGATGTTGCCATAGCTATGGTTGGCGTAGTTTTGGACCTCGGTCGTGGTGCCCTTGGCCTTGAGCGGCGAGTTGCAGTTGAGGGTGACGTTGGGGTTCATGCCGTTTTGGATGGCAGTTGCCAGTGTAAAGGCCTTGAAGGTGGAGCCGACGGGACGCTTGGCCGTGGCATGGTTTACGTGGTTCTCGTCGGCGTTGTAGTCGTAGCCGCCCACCATGCACTTGATGTAGCCGGTCTTGGGGTCGACGACGACCATGCCCATGTCCAGGCCGTCGAGTGAGAGCGTGTCGAGCTGCTGGCGGACGGCATTCTCTGCCACCTGCTGCATCGTGGGGTCGATGGTGGTCTTGACGGTCAGACCGCCCTTAAAGAGCACGTCGGTCGAGAACTCCTGCTCCAGCAGCTGCTTAACATAGGCGACAAAGTAGGGCTGCGAGTATACGTCGACGCCGCTGCCCGAAATCTCGGTCACGTTGAGGGTGATGGGCTCGGCCTGTGCGGCATCGTGTTCCTCCTGCGTGATGTGGCCCAGGCGCAACATGTTGTCGAGGACCTTGTTGCGACGGGACAGCGCTAGGTCGGGGTTGACCGTGGGGTCGTACTGCGAGGGCGAGTTGGGAAGGCCGATGAGCAGCGCGGCCTCGCTGAGGGTGAGATCGGCGGCGCTCTTGGACAGATAGGTCTCGGCTGCGGCCTCGATGCCGTAGGCACCGTGGCCGTAATAGATGGTGTTGAGGTACATCATGAGGATCTCGTCTTTGGAGTACATGTCCTCCATCTTGACGGCGATGTAGGCCTCGCGCACCTTACGCTCGATGGTCGAGTCGAACTGCTCCTCCTGCAGGATGGTGTTGCGCACCAGCTGCTGGGTGATAGTCGAGGCGCCTTCGTGCCCGCCGCCGAGGGTTGCCACCGCAGCACGCGCGATACCCCACAGGTCGATACCGCCGTGCTCGTAGAAGCGCTCGTCCTCGACGTCAACGGTGCCCTGCAGCACGTAGGGGGAGACCTCGTCCTTGGTGATGGACTTGCGGTTTTGCGTGTAGAAGCTCGCGATCTTGTTGCCGTTGCAGTCGACGATCTCGGTGGGCTCGCTCACCAGATACGCGTTGGCGTCGGTGTAGTCGGGCAGATCGGACAGCCAGCGGTTGACGTTGCCGACCATGCCGATGCCAAACGCCACGCCCGCAATCAGCAGAAAGCCCAAAAACGAGAGCAGGATTATGGGCAGGGCATGCGTCTTTGAACGGCTGCGTCCCTGTCGTTGGCGAGGACCCATATATTGACCTCCAGGTATGTCGTGCCGGACGGTGGATGTGCCGTCGAGGCAGGATGGACATAAGTTATTACACGATAAACCAAACGGGGCGCGCGAGGCCTCGTGTATGCTGGAAGACGGCATTTTTCAGAGTGAATGCATACCTTGGTAAGGAGTTTGCCGATGGCGATTCGGGCGATGGGGCCGAGCGGACAATACGAGACTGGATTGGATGCTGCCGGTGCGGCGCTGCCCGAGCTGCTGGCGCCGGCGGGCGGGCTCGACCAGATGCTTGCGGCCATCGCCGCGGGTGCCGATGCCATCTATGCGGGGTTGGGCGGCTTTAACGCCCGCGTGAGCGCGCATGGTTTTACGGATGACGAGTTTGCGCGCGGTTGTGCCGTGGCGCATGCTCATGGCGTGCGTGTGTACGTAACGCTCAACGTGTTCGTGTTTGACGATGAGCTGTCCGACGCGGTGGCGCTGGGAGCTCATGCACTGGAGCTGGGCGCCGATGCTCTGATTGTGGCCGATGCCGGGTTGGCCTGCGCGCTGCGCGCGGCGATTCCCGGGGTCGAGATTCACCTGTCCACGCAGGCGGGCGCTCATAGCGAGGGTGCCGTGCGGCTTGCCACCGACGAGCTGGGGGTCGAGCGCGTGACGACGGCACGCGAGCTGACGGTCGACGAGATTGCGGCGCTATGTGCCACGGGCGTGCCCATCGAGGTATTCTGCCACGGTGCGATTTGCATCGGCTATTCGGGGGCGTGCGAGTTCTCGGCCCTGCGGCGTGGGCGCTCGGCGATGCGCGGCGACTGCACACAGCCGTGCCGTCTGGCGTACGACCTAGTGGACGAGGCGGGGCAGAGTGTTGTTGCTGTCGAGGGAGATCGCCTGCTGTGCCCGCGCGACTATCTGGGTATTGCGCATCTGCCCGAGCTTGTAGATGCCGGCGTGGCGTCGCTCAAGATCGAGGGGCGCATGAAGAACCCCGATTACGTATTCAACGTGGTGCGGGTGTGGCGCCGGGCACTCGATATGCTGTGCGACGGCGCGTGGGGCCCCGGTGCCGTGGAAGAGCTTGAGCGCGAGCTGGGAAGGTCGTTTAACCGTGGGTTTACCGATGCGTACCTGCGAGGGCGTTCGGGTGCCGAGCTGATGAGCTTTGAGCGCGCAATTAACCAGGGCGTGCGCGTGGGGCGCTTGGTCGCTGTGGGCCACGAAGAGGTGACCGTTGAGCTCGACGCCGCCGTGGCGGCGGGTGACACGCTCGAGATTCGGTTCTATCCGGGTGTCGACGCGCGTCCCGATGTGCCCAAGCGCTGGCCGCAGGTGCCCTGCCCGGTGGATGCCGCAGCGGGGAAGCGCGTCGTCGTGCATTGCAAGCGTAAGGTGGACGCGGGCTGCGAGGTATACCTGATTCGCAGCGCCGGCGTGTTGGAGCAGACGGCGACGGCGCTGGAGCACATGCGGGCCGAGGCGGATGCGATTGCGCCCGTTGCGCGTGCCGTTGAGGTGCTGCCCTTTGAGGACGTTGCGGTGGATGGCGGTGCGTCGACGGAGTTGGTGGAGTGCGCGGTTCCCGCTCGCATGGTTTTTGCTTGGCAGCTGATGGATGCCGACCCGCGCGGAGAACTCGATTTGTCCGACGCCGTTGTGGTGCTTGACGAGGTGTGCCGCACGGGTGACGCTGACCGGACCCGCTCACTGATACAGCGTGCCGGGCGCGTCGTCTGCCGCAACCTGGGACAGGTGGTGATCGCTCGCGAGCTGGGCGTGACGTTTGACGTGGCGGCGCCGGTGTTCTGCGCGAATCGGGGCACGCTTGCCTGGCTGCGCGAACTCGGTGCGGGGCGGGTGTACTTGCCGGCCGAGTTGCTCGGCAATGATGCGGAGCGTATTGCCGAACTGGCTGCTGAACCCGGCGTCTGGGGTCCGGTCGACGCTGACCGTCCCGAGCTTATGGTGTGCGAGCACTGCCTGCTGACCGCCGAGGGCGTCTGCGCTACCGATGCGACGGGACAGGTCCGTTGCCGCGACTGCTTGCGTCGTCGGCAGGTACGCTATCTGGTCGAGCGTGACGGTACGCGTCTGCCGGTCGCCGTTGACGCGTGCGGCAGGACGAGGATTTTCCTGTCGTAGGTGCCGCGTCGCGTCAGTTTGTTATCATATGAGAGTTTATGGACTTCCAGCACCGCCGTTTTCGGCGAGGGTGCTATAGCAAAAGGAGGATACCCAATGCTGTCTGTTGACGAGCAAATGCGTATCATCACCTCGGGCGCCGCGCAGATCGTCCCCGAGGCCGACCTTCGCAAGAAGCTTGAGAAGGGCGAGCCCCTCAACATCAAGCTCGGCGTCGACCCCACCAGCCCCGACCTGCACTTGGGCCACGCCGTGCCGCTGCGCAAGATGCGTCAGTTCCAGGACCTGGGCCACAACGTCACCCTCATCATCGGCAACGGTACCGCGCTGATTGGCGATCCCTCGGGCAAGAACTCCACCCGTCCGCAGCTTTCGCAGGAGCAGATCGAGGCCAACGCCGAGACCTACGTGAGCCAGGCCATGAAGATCCTGGATCCCGAGAAGACCACCATCGTGCACAACGGCGATTGGATCCTTTCGATGGACCTTGCCGGTCTGCTGCAGGTGTGCTCCAAGTTCACCGTCGCCCGTATTCTCGAGCGCGACGACTTTACCAAGCGCTACCAGTCTCAGACGCCGATCGCCCTGCATGAGTTCCTGTATCCCGTGATGCAGGCTTTCGACTCCGTGCAGATCAAGGCTGACGTGGAGATGGGCGGCACCGATCAGCTCTTCAACCTGCTCGCCGGCCGTGAGCTCATGGAGAAGATGGGCATGGAGCCCCAGATCGCGCTCACCATGCCGCTGCTCGAGGGCACCGATGGCGTCCGTAAGATGTCCAAGTCCTACGGTAACTACATCGGCCTGACCGACGCGCCCAAGGATATGTTCGGCAAGACCATGTCCATCCCCGACGAGATGATCGGCAAGTACTATCGTCTGGCGAGCTCGCTCACCCCGGCCGAGGTCGACAAGATCGACGCCGCCCTGGCCGACGGTTCCGCTGACCCCTACGAGCTCAAGCGCGCTCTGGGCCGCGATCTGTGCGATACCTACCACGGCGCCGGTGCCGGCGACGAGGCCCAGGCCGAGTTCGACCGCGTGTTCAAGGAGGGCCAGCTCGCCGACTTCCCCGAGAAGCATGTTGAGCTGACCGTCAACGACGAGGGCCAGATCTACCTCGCCGGCCTGCTCAAGGACCTGGGCCTTTCGGCCAGCGCCGGTCAGGCCCGCCGCGACATCGACGGCGGCGGCGTCAAGATCAACGGCAAGGTCGTGGCTCCCAAGAGCTACAACATCGACCCCAGCGCTCTCAAACTGGGCGACACCCTCTCCGTAGGCAAGCGCAAGGGCTTTAAGTTGGTTTAGTTACGCGGTTTTACCAAGCCGCGTAACGACTCGACGCTGCGCGGGCCGCATTTGGACAATCTGACGTTCAACTTCAAGGGCGCGACCAGAAGGTCAGCGCCCTTTCGTTTCACGTCACCTTGTCTCAAATGCGGCCCGCTCGCTGTCGTTGCCAAAACATCGGCGCTTCCGTGGTTGGCACTTGGGGACGTTCCTTTTGTGCCGGCACTTTGGGACACTCCTTGTCATTGGTGCAAAGTAACCTGCCCCCATTGCGCCAAGCGGCGTGTGCCGTTAAGCGGAGAGGCGTATTGTTGACCCATCGTTTGGGCATACAATGGCTATTGGTTTGCTGCGGTGAAGGTCTGTCCGCTCCGCAGCTTTTTTCTACGGTTAAAGGAGTATGTATGTCCGTTGAGGTCATGAGGTCTGTGATCGAGGCCGCCGAGGGGCGCGTGCCCGTCGACACGCTGTTTACCAATGCGCAGATTGTCGACGTGTATGGCCAGCGTGTGGCGCCCGGTAGCGTTGCCGTCAAGGACGGTGTAATCGTCGGCGTGCTCTACGATGGTCGCGACGATGCCGCTGGCACCTACGAGGCAACTGAGGTCATCGACTGCCAGGGTCGCTATCTCGCTCCCGGTTTTATTGACGGGCATCTGCATATCGAGTCTTCGAACATCCGTCCCGCCGAGTATGCTCGCATGGCCGCGACGCGCGGTACTACCACTGCCATTGCCGACAGCCACGAGATTGCCAATGTTGCCGGTCTCGACGGCTTGCGCTTTATGATCGAGGATGGCCGCCGCGCACCCATCTCCATCAAGTACATGATGCCTTCGTGCGTGCCCGCGCTGCCCGACGAGCAGGCCGGTGCCGTTATTTCGGCTGCCGATATGCAGGCGTTTTTTGCCGAGCATCCGGGCGATGTTTTTGGTCTGGGCGAAATGATGAACTTGCCGGGCGTCTTTATGGCCGATCCCGAGACCTGTGCTCGTATCGACGCTGCCAATCAGACGCCGTCCAAACAGGTTGACGGTCATGCCCCGCTCGTTGCCGGCAAGGACCTCAACGCCTATGCCGCGGCGGGTATTATCGCCGACCACGAGTCGACGATTCCCGAGGAGGCGCTCGATAAACTGTCCCGCGGCATGTATGTGATGCTGCGTGAGGGCACGTGCAGCCACGACCTGGCCAATTTGTCCCCGATGCTGCTGGAGAATCCTGCCCGCGCCCGCCGCTGCTGCTTTGCGACCGACGACCGCGCTCCCTCCGATGCTCTTTCGACCGGCATGATCGACAATGCCTGCCGCGTGGCTATCGAGGCCGGTATCGACCCCGTGGTCGCCATCTCCATGGCGTCCCTTTCTACGGCTGAGGCATTTGGCCTGGACCACGGCTGCCGCGACCCGCACGAGCTCCGCGGCGCAATCGCCCCGGGCAAGCGCGCCGACCTGCTGTTGCTCGATGACCTGACGTTTGCCAAGGCTCCGCATCGTGTTTATGCCGCCGGCGCCCTGGTGGCGCAGGATGGCACCTTTGTGGGCGAGGTCGCACCCGAGAGGGCCGAGGTTGCGGCCCTTGCCGATGAGCTGCGCGCCTCTGTTAAGCTGCCGAAGCTTTCGCTCGACGTGTTTGACTATGCCTTTAAGCCGGGCGAGGCGGTTATTGATGTGATCCCGGGCATGGCTATCACGGGCATGGTCCGTCCCGAGACTGACGAGGACTTGCGTCGCATTATGCTGATTGAGCGCCATGGCCGCGGCGTGTCGCTGCAGGCCGAGGGCGTCGACGGCGATGGCCCCGCTGGCCTGGGTCTGGTCGGCAAGCATATCGGTCGCGGCTGGGTGCGCGGTTTCACCATTACCGGTGGTGCCATTGCCTCCACGATCGGCCACGACTCGCACAACGTGTGCGTGGTGGGCGACAATGCCGCCGATATGATGGCTGCCGTTGAGGCCGTGGGCCAGGGTGGTCACGTGCTGGTGCGCAACGGCGAGGTCGTGGCGCGCATTCCGCTGGCGCTCGGTGGCCTGATGAGCGAAGGCACGGCCGAGGACGTTGCCGCGCAGCACGACGACTTTATGGTCAAGGCGCGCGCCATGGGTATTGAGCCGCCGCTCGACCCCATCATGGGCATCATCTTCCTGCCCCTGCCGGTCATCCCGACGCTCCGCATCCGCCCCGAGGGCATGTTCGACGTTACAACCTTCACCTACGCCGACTAGTCATCGGGGACGTTCTTAAACGACTAGCCGTCGGGGTGGCGTGTCGCCTGACGCCGCGACCGTAGGACCTCTGGCATGTGCGAGCTATTTGCCAGGTCCTTGTAACGTTTACGCCCGCGGAGTCTTATTTGAGCTCCCTTTGGGTACGTTGGAATCGGATACACGTTCGATTCCAACAAGCCCGAAGGGAGCTTTTCTATGTTTAAACTGATTGCATCCGATATGGACGGCACACTGCTTGACGAAAACGGCCAGGTGCCTCCCGAGACCTACGAACTGATTCTGGCGCTACACGAGCATGGCGTGCATTTCGCCGCATCGTCAGGTCGTCGCTACGATCGCCTGTGCGAGTTCTTTGCGCCCGTTCGCGACAAGATGGACTTTGTCGCCGCTAACGGCGCCCAGGTCTACGCCGACGGTAAGATGGTAGACCGTGAGGTGTATTCCCACCTGGCGATTCGAAGGCTCGCCCAAGCCGTCAGGACGTTTCCCAATCTGCATCTTGCGCTCTTTGACCGAACCAAGTCCTTCCTGCTCGATGACGAGTGCAAGTTCGTGCGTGAGGTCGATAAGGACCTTCCCAATGCCGAGCGCATTTGGGAGCTGCCCGATCCCAGCGTAAATATCATCAAAGCGAGTATCTTTTGTGACGACAGTGCGGTCATGGACAGCGCGTACGTGCTACAGCGCGAACTTGGTCAGCTCTTTACTTTTGCGCCTTCGGGCAACGCGTGGATCGATGCCATGCAGCCTGGTGTGTCGAAGGCCTCGGGCATCGCGCAGCTCGCGGAGCATTACGGCATTGGACGCGACGAGGTCATGGCGTTTGGCGACTCGATGAACGACTACGAGATCATTCGCTTTGTCGGTACGGGCTGCGCGATGGAAAACGCGCGCCCCGCGCTCAAGGCGGTGGCCGATCGCGTCGTAGGCTGCAACCGCGACCACGCCGTTCAGCATGAGCTCCGTCGCGTGCTGGAGAGTCTCGCTTAATCCGGCAGATGGGAACGTTCCTTTTCTGTCGGCAGTGGGGGACAGTCCTTGCAGCTTTTTCGCGAAGACTGTCCCCAACGACTAGTCATTCAAGAACGCCCCAATGACTAGGCGAGGGCGGCCATGATGGTGCGGGCGACGCCGTCGTGGTCGTTGTCGAACTCGGTGATGGCGTCGGCGGCGTCGCGGTCCTCGGGCTCGGCGTTGATCATGGCCATGCCGTGGCCCGCTGCCTGCAGCATGGGAATGTCGTTGATGTTGTCGCCGAACGCCCAGACGTCGGCGAGACGCTCGCCCAGATGCTCACATAGCCACGTGAGGGCCGTTCCCTTGGTGGCGCCCTTACCCATGACCTCGATATTCATGGTGTAAGAACGCGTGACCTCAATGCCTTCGAGCGTGTCGAGCGCCGCCGCGATGGCGTCGCGATCGGCCGGGTTGTGCCAGTACATGGCGATGCGTTCGAGCGTCTCGACCTCGTCGATCTTGCTGTCGATATCCATGTCGATCGGTGTTCGTGTGCGCTTGAGCGAAGCCGCGATGTGGGGGTCGCCGCCGCAGAATTCGTCCAGGCGCGTGTAGAGCGAACGGGGGAGGAAGCACTGCCCGTCCGCGAAGATATCGAAGGTCACATCGTGGCCGGCGGCGATGCGGCGGATGCGATGGGCAATGCCGCAATCGAGCGGTCGGCTCAAGATGCGCGTGGCGCGCGAGGCGTCGGTGGGCACATCGTCGTCGAGCTGCCAGACGCTGGCGCCATTGGCGCAGACGGCATAGTGCACGGCGGGATGGGCGAGGATGGGCTCAAAGATGCCCGACAGCGGACGTCCCGTGCAGGGCACAAATTCAATCCCGCGTCGAGCGAGCTCGTCGAGCATCGCCCAGGTGGCATCGCTCATCTGCTTATCGCTCGTCAACAGCGTTCCATCCATATCGGAAAACACAATCATTTGATGCAGCCCTTTCTGCTGGCATAAAAAGCGTGGCCGAGGGCGGTGATGCCCTGGCCACGCTCGGGTTCTATAACGGTCCGCGTCCTAGCGGTCGGCGAGCGGCTTGTATTCCAGCGGCTCGATCACCGGACGGTATGCCGGGCGGATGATGCGATGCGCGCAGAAGAGCTCTTCCATGCGGTGTGCCGACCAGCCGGCCATGCGGGCGACGGCGAAAAGCGGCGTAAAAAGCGTCTCGGGCACGCCGAGCATCTTGTAGATAAAGCCTGTGTACAGGTCGATGTTGGCGCAGATAGGCTTGGTCATGCCGTGGTCGCGCATCACCTGCGGTGCCAGGCGCTCGATGCGCTCGATGAGTGCGAACTCTTCGCCCAAGTCCTTCTTGGCTGCCAGTGAGCGCGCGTAACGGCGGCAGACCTCGGCGCGCGGGTCGCTGAGCGTATAGACGGCGTGGCCCATGCCGTAGATGAGGCCCGTGCCGTCGAAGGCCTGCTTGTCGAGGATCTTGCCCAGGTAGGCCGCGACCTCGTCCTCGTCCTCCCAGTTGGAGACATGCGCGCGGATGTCCTCGTGCATAGACACGACCTTGGCATTGGCGCCGCCGTGGCGCGGGCCCTTGAGCGAGCCGATAGCCGCGGCGTAGGCGGAATACGGGTCGGTGGCCGAAGACGACAGCACGCGGCAAGCGAAGGTGGAGTTGTTGCCGCCGCCGTGCTCGGCATGCAGCATGAGCATAACGTCGAGCAGCATCGCCTCATCGCGGGTGAACGCCATGCCGCCGCGCAGGACCTGTAGGATGGTCTCGGCGGTGGAGAGACCGGGCGTGGGGTGCGGCACGTGAACCTCGGAGCCGCGAAGCTTGGCGACCGAGGCCATGTGTGCGAAGGCGGCAATGCGCGGGAGACGTGCGAGCATGGAAATGGCGACGTCGATTTCGTGCTCGGGCGTGATCACGTCTGGTTCGGCATCGAAGGCGTAGAGCAGCAGTACGGCGCGCTGGAGCACGTTCATGATGCTCGACGACACCGTGGTCATAGGGAACTCTTTAACGTACTCGTCGCTTAGATGTCTAAAGGCGCCCAGGTGCTCGCAAAAGCCGTCGAGCTCTTCCTTGTTGGGCAGCGAACCCGTGATAAGCAGATAGGCGACTTCCTCGTAGCCGTAGCGATTCTCGGCCTGGGCATTGTTGACCAGATCCTCGATGCTGTAGCCGCGAAGCGTGAGCTTGCCCTGATCGGGCACGACCTTTCCGTCGACCTTGTTGTAGCCGTGCACATCCGAGATACGAGTGAGGCCCGCGACCACGCCCGAGCCGTCGGCATTGCGCAGGCCGCGCTTGACATTGTGCTCGACAAACAGGTCCTCGTCGTACGGGGCGGTCGGCAGGCCGTGGTAGAGGCTTTCGCTTTCAGACGAAATCTGGCGGCTTGCTTCGTAATCCAGAACCAGTCGGCTCAAGTGGTCATCGAAGCGGTAATAGATTTTCTTGGCGTCGTAGGCCATGCGCGCTCCTCTCCGGTCCGCTTTGGGGCCGCGCGCTTGGACGATATGACGTCAAGCTGCCCCGAGCGGCTTGTTCGCTACAGGCGGTACATAAAGTTAAAGACGTCCTCGCGCTGGATGGACACGTTGACGCCCGAAAGCTCGCCAGCCTCGGCTAGCGCCTTCTGCAGCTCGGCGAAGTCGAGCTTGGACTCGGCGGTGTCGGCCAGCATGGTCATGGTAAAGATGTCCTCGATAATGGACTGCGTAATGTCGCGGATGTCGACGTTGGCCTCGCCCAGAACACGGGTGACGCCGGCGACGATACCGGGGCGGTTCTTGCCAAGGACGGTGATGACGATACGGGAGGACGAGATCTCGGCCATGGGAAACCCTTTCGCGTGATTGCGGCGCGCGCGGGGCGCTCCGCTACGGTACAGTGTTCATCATTGTACCTGTCTGGCGCAAAAAAGGCGCGCTCGCTGCGGCGTTACATGCCTGCAACATGAGCGTAAGGGGGAAGGCCGTACGGGGAAGAGCCGTCTGGCGCGTGTCCGGCTCGTGTTGGGTTGATTTCCGATCTCAGCCGAACACATTGAGCGGACAGGCCGTTCCCGCAGTCAGCCGAACGCCTCCGACGGCTGATTCCGAACTGGAAGCGGAGGGCATCCCCGCCCTTCGGTAGGGGATACCGCTCCGCGGCGCATGCCGCGGGCGGCGCCCCTATCGGACCACCGTGACCTCAGTTGGGATGGGCCCAGCACTGTCGCGTACTCGGTGAGCTAGAGCCAACTGTTCGTCTTCACGTCGCGTATGGCGATATTTCGGTCGTCCGGCTCGGTGATGCCGTAGCCGAACGCCTGGAGCGTCTCGATGGACTCCTGGATCCTCTGTTGGAACATGGGGCCCGGATCGACCCTCGGCCCGAGGTGCCCGCGCCAAAGGCACGGCGTGGCGCGCAGCATGTTATGGATTTTGGAGATGGGCTCGATGTCGGCGTAGACGTTGAGCGTCGCCATGGCGTCCTTGTGGCCGAGGATCGATTGGAGCGCCTTGATATCGCCGCCTTGGCGGATCCACTGCGTTGCGAACGTGTGGCGAAGGCCGTGGAACGTGATCAGCTCGTCGTTGGTGCCCATGAGGCCGTTGGTCTCCGAGAACGTCTTGAACGCCCTGCGGATATAGCTTGTCGTCGCGAAGGTCGCGCCCGGCTCCGACAGGATGTAGCAGTCCCCGATCTCGACCGCCCCGGTAAGGCCGCGCAAGCGCAGCTTTCCGCAGTCGATCTCGTGGGTCTCCTTCAGGAAGGGGAGTAGGCCGACCGGGTCGATGGGGATACCTCTGGCGTCATGGGTCTTGGTGTCCTTGATGAACGAACCCATTCCCTTCGCGTACGCCACCGAGTGTCTGATCGAGATCAGGCCCGTCTCGAAATCCACATCGCACCACCGAAGGCCGCAGACCTCGCCGATTCGCATCCCCGTGTGCAGGGCGAGTACGACCGCCCTCTAATCCTCGGCGGACCAATCGAGTCCGAACTCCTTTCGGGCATCCTCTTCGCTCATGACTTCGAGAAGGTCTCCGGGTTGGCAACGAAGGGCGAGGCATAGCTGCTCGAGTGTGTTGAAGCGAATGCCGCGAATATGCCCTTTTTTAATACGGGACAGGTTCACGGGCGTGGTTCCAATCCTTTCGGCAAGTTCGTTCGAGGAAATCTTTCGCTCGGCCATGATCTTGTCGAGGCGAACAATTACGGGCATGGCGTTTCCTTACGCAATCTCGTCGGAGTCGAGGTACAGCTCTCGGGCGTACAAGAAGAGCTGGGAAAGCATGAACAGGACGATGCCGAGAACCAGAGAGGTCCAATCGAATGATGAAGCGATCTCTTGGGCGCCGACGGCCCCCTCGCCGCCAAACATCGAAACGGAGGTTTTGAGTGAGCCGGCGTAGAGGCTGGTGGCAGCTTGAACAACGAAGAGAATGCCGAGCACCTTCAAGCATGTCGCAGACCCTTTCTTGAAGGGGTCTCCGCTCTTGATCGTCCACACGAGAACGGCGCTGAGGATGGTCGTAGCGATACCGATGACGGCAGGGACCAATGTCGAGATCGCAAGGGCTGGATACGCGGGGGAGTCTGCAATTACAGGGTTGTCGAGCACTTCGATTGCTGGCTTTAAGGAGAACGCCACTTGTGCGATGGCGGTGGCGCAAAGGGTCGCAGAGGCTATCGCACATGCGATGCGGAAGGAATGAAGCCGGGGAGTGCGATTGTCGGAACTCATAATAACCTCCGAAGAATTTAAAAAACTCAGGTTACTTTTTAACAGTTTATGTTAAATTGACTTTGCCGGCAAGTAATAAGGGCCGAGCATTTTGTTCGACCCCTCTGTTCCGACTGGATGAGGTTAAGGTTGGCGATGAATATGCTCAAAATCTCGAAGGCGATCTTTAGGTCGCTTCTCTCCTCCAGGTCGCTCTGTGTTGTCGTTGTTGCGTTGATGGTTCTTTGTGCTCTGCCCGTCTTCAGGAGCGCGGCTGGCATCGACGGACGGGTCGAATACCTCGAGTCGGGAATAACCCGTGTTGAGCAGGAATTGTCAGCATCCTATGCGGATGCGCTTGTGAATGCGGGGGAGGACGGTGTCTATACCTCTTCATCAAGCATGCCCGCGCTTCTGTACCCTCTTGCCGCGGGACGTCTTATCTTGGCACCGCTCTCTCCCCTACTTCCGTTTCTGCAGATATCGGATGGAGAGTACACCTATTATGACGGATCGAAGGAGTACTTGCTATGGGTCGCAACGGCCATTGCCGTCTCCTTGATTATCAACTTCATCCGAACACTTCCCACATTCATCCGCACATGTGCGGA
>WGSK01000022.1:0-36688 GCA_014871655.1 Collinsella sp.
CGGAAGTTACACCCCGGCCCGCCTGGGAGACCTCCGTGGAACAAACCTACCTACTCGAGCTCAAACGCTCCGGTATAGAGCTGATAGTAGTATCCGCGCTTGGCGATCAGCTCGTCGTGGTTGCCGCGTTCGATGATGCGGCCGTGATCCAGACAGATGATCGCGTCGGAGTTGCGCACGGTGGACAGGCGGTGTGCGATGACAAACGTCGTGCGGCCCTCCATGAGCTTATCCATGCCCGCCTGCACGATGGCCTCGGTGCGGGTGTCGATGGAGCTCGTGGCCTCGTCTAGAATCATCGCCGGCGGATCGGCGACGGCGGCGCGGGCGATCGAGATCAGCTGGCGCTGGCCCTGCGACAGCTGTGCGCCGTTGCCGGTGAGCATGGTGTCGTAGCCGTCGGGCAGGCGGGTGATAAAGTCGTCTGCGCCCGCGAGCTTGGCCGCTGCGATGCACTCCTCGTCGGTGGCGTCCAGGTTGCCGTAGCGGATGTTGTCCATCACGGTGCCGGTGAACAGGTTCACGTCCTGCAGCACGATGCCCAGCGAGCGGCGCAGATCGGCCTTGCGGATCTTATTGACGTTGATGCCGTCGTAGCGAATCTTGCCGTCGGCGATGTCATAGAAGCGGTTGATGAGGTTGGTGATGGTCGTCTTACCGGCACCGGTGGCGCCGACAAACGCGACCTTCTGACCCGGCTTGGCAAACACGGACACGCCGTGCAGGACCTCGTGGTCGGGGGTGTAGCCAAAGTCGACGTTGTCCATGACCAAGTCGCCGCGCAGCGGGACGTACTCGATCTCGCCGGTTGCGCGGTGCGGATGTTTCCACGCCCACATGCCGGTGTGGTGGTCAGCCTCCTCGAACTCCCAAGTCTCGGGGTTCACCTGTGCGTTGACGAGCGTCACGTAGCCTTCGTCGGCCTCGGGCTTCTCGTCGATGAGCTCAAAGATGCGGTCGGCGCCGGCGAGGCCCATGACCACGGCGTTGATCTGCTGCGAGATCTGGCCGATCTGTCCGCAGAACTGCTTGGTCATGTTGAGGAACGGCACCACGACGGCGATGGACAGCGCCATGCCCGAGATGCTCAGGTTGGGCACGCCCAGCGCCAGGAAAATGCCGCCCGCCAGTGCGACCAGCACGTAGAGCAGGTTGCCCAGGTTCATAAGGATGGGCATGAGGATGTTGGCGTACATGTTGGCCTTCTGGGAGACCTCGAAGAGCTTTTCGTTGCGCTCGTCAAAATCGGCCTCGGCGGCAGACTCGTGACAGAACGCCTTGACGACCTTCTGGCCGTTCATGACCTCCTCGATATGGCCCTCGACCACGCCGAGCTCGGTCTGCTGCGCAATGAAGAAGCGCGCGGAGTTGGAGCCGAGCAGCTTGGTCATAAAGGTCATAAAGGCGACGCCGGCGATGATGACCAGGCACATCCACACGCTGTAGTACAGCATGATAAAGAACACCGTGACGATGATGATGATCGTCATGAGCAGGTTGGGCAGCGACTGACTGATCATCTGACGCAGCGTGTCGATGTCGTTGGTGTAGTGGCTCATGATATCGCCGCGCTGGTGCGTGTCGAAGTAGCGGATCGGCAGGTCCTGCATGCGGTTGAACATCATCTCGCGCAGCTTCTCCAGCGAGCCCTGCGTGACGATAGCCATGGCGCGGTTCCAGAAGAGCGAGGACAGGACGCCGACGCCGTAGATGCAGGCGAGGGTGGTCACGAGCTGTGCGATCTTGGGCTGCGCGGCTTCCCAATCGCCCGACTGCCACGATTCGCCAATAATTTGCAGGGCGCTCTGCAGGAAGGTCGCGCCGATGGAGTTGATGATGGCGCAGAGCACCACGCCGGCGACGACGAGGGGCAAAAGCATGGGATAGAAGCCAAAGAGCGTCTTGATGAGGCGCGACATGGTGCCGCCCTTGCGGTTGAGCGCGCGCTCGGCGGTCGTTGCCTTACTCATGTGCCTCGCCTCCTTCCTGAGTCTGAGCTTGCGTTGCGGATGCCTCGGTGTCGGCTTCGACGGCCTCTTCGCCCTCGGCAGACATCTTGTTCTGCGAGGTAAAGGTCTCGCGGTAGATCTCGCTCGTCTTGAGCAGCTCATCGTGGTTGCCGATCTGCGCGATGCGGCCGCCCTCCATGACGATGATGCGGTCTGCATCCTGCACGGAGCTAATGCGCTGGGCGATGATGAGCTTGGTCGTGTTGGGCAGATAGCTTGCCAGCCCTGCGCGGATCTTGGCGTCGGTCTTGGTGTCGACGGCGCTGGTGGAGTCGTCCAGGATCAAGATCTTGGGGCGACGCAGCAGGGCACGCGCAATGCACAGGCGCTGCTTCTGACCGCCCGAGACATTGGAGCCGCCCTGCTCGATCCAGGTGTCATAGCCCTTGGGGAAGCCATCGACAAACTCGTCGGCGCAGGCCAGATGTGCCGCCTCGCGGACCTCTTCGTCGGTGGCGTTCGGGTCGCCCCAACGCAGGTTCTCGGCAATGGTGCCGCTAAACAGCACGTTTTTCTGCAGCACCATGGCCACTTGGTGACGCAGAGCGTCCAAGTCGTAGTCGCGCACATCCACGCCGCCCACGCGCACGGTACCTTCGGTGGTGTCGTACAGACGGGCGATGAGGTTTACGAGCGTGGACTTGGCCGAGCCGGTGCCGCCGATGATGCCGATGGTCTCGCCGCTCTTAATGTGCAGGTCGATGTCGTCGAGCGCCTGGCGTTTCGCATGCGCGGAATACTTAAAGCTCACGTGGTCAAAGTCGATGGAGCCGTCGGCAACCTCGAGCACGGGCTTGGTCGGGTTGGCGATTGTGGGCTCGGCGGCAAGCACCTCGGTAATGCGGTGCGCCGATTCGTCGGCCATAGTTACCATGACAAAGATCATCGACAGCTGCATCAGGCTCATGAGGATCTGGAAACCGTAGGTAAAGATTGAAGAGAGCTGGCCTACGTCGAACAGCGTGCCCTGGCTCGTGATGATGAGCTTGGAGCCCAGGTAGATGATGACGACAAACGCGCCGTTGACGCAGATGTTCATCATGGGGTTGTTAAAGGCAAGCAGCTTCTCGGCGCGGGTGAAGTCCATCTGGACGTCGCGCGCAGCGGTCGCGAACTTCTCCTTCTCAAAGTCTTCGCGCACATAGCTCTTGACCACGCGCATGCCGGTGACGTTTTCCTCGACGGACTCGTTAAGGGCGTCGTACTTGTGGAACACGCGCGAGAAGATGGGGCGCACCTTAAAGATGATAAAGAACAGCCCAAAGCCCAGCAGCGGAATGATGACCAGGTAGACCATGGCGACGCTGCCGCCCATGATAAATGCCATGGTAAAGGCGAAGATCAATACCAGCGGCGCGCGCACGGCGATGCGGATGATCATCATAAAGGCCTGCTGAACGTTGTTGATGTCGGTGGTCAGGCGCGTGACGAGCGAGGAACTCGAGAACTCATCGATGTTGGCAAAGCTGAACGTCTGGATCTTGTAGAACAGGTCGTGACGCAGGTTCTTGGCGAAGCCGCAGCTCGCATGGCTGCAGGTGACGCCGGCGGCGGCACCAAAAGCAAGCGACGTCAGCGCGATGAGCACCAAAAAGCCCGCGGTGGGAAGCATTTCGGCTACGGTGGCGCCGTCTTTGATGGCGTCGATCAGGTTGGCGGTGATAAATGGAATCAGCATCTCGCAGAGTACCTCGCCAAGCACGAGCAATGGCGTGGCAACAGTGACTTTCATATAGTCGCGGATGCTGCCCATGAGGGTTTTAATCATCCAGTTCCTCCCAGGTTACACGGATTTTCTCGAGCATTTCGGCGAGCTGCTCGCGCTCGTCGTGGGTGAGGGCACTAAAGGCCTGTTCTCTAAAGCGGATGCGGGCCGCCTGGTCGATGCGGGCGTTTTCCCGGCCGGTTTCGGTCAGGCGAATGGTGAGCTGCCGTCGATCCTTGGGGTTACGGCTGCGCTCGATGAGGCCGTTGAGCTCGAGCTTGGACAGGATCTCGGAAAGTGACCCCGGCTTGAGGTCAAAGTGCATGCCGAGTTCCTGCTGCGACATCTCGCCGCCGGGTTGCTTGGCCAGCAGGCAGATGATGGGCGCCTTGCCGGACACGCCTCCGCCATGAAAATGCATGTAATGGCCGCAAAAGCCCAGGCCATTGAGGATGCGCTTGGCAAGCTTGTCTTCTGAGCTAACCGCTTCGGGTGCATCCGCCGGCTGTGACGGGTCGCCGTCGGGCTCGTGCGAACAAAGGTTAAGAGGTTCATCGCACATGAATTAGTGTTGCTCCTTTCTTTAGTTAGGTAGTGGAATTGTTTTGTGCCTAACCAATCTAGGAGCATGAGAAATGAATGTCAAGGTACCAAACTAGTGGTTACGCGGTTTTACCAAACCGCGTAACGGCTCGACGCTGCAAACCCGCCAGAGCGGCAATCTGCCTTTCAACTTCGGCGGCATGACCAGAAGGTCAATGCCGCCTCGTTTCAAGGCACCTTGCTCACTCTGGCGAGTTTTCGCTGACTTCGCCAAAACATCGGTGTTGCCCGACCAGTCGTTTTGGCACTTAGGTGGCACTTAGGGACGTTCCTTATGTGCCGGCACTTGGGGACACTCCTTGCGCTGATAGTCGTTGGGTTAGTCGTTGGGGACGTTCTTGTTTGACTAGTCATTTAAGAACGTCCCCAACGACTAACTTCCTTCCCGTAACCTTTCCGCAACAATTCGACCTCCACGGCACCAGCGCCCGCCTGCCGTGCTCCCTGCGCTACACTTAGTTGCACTATGGCGCCATCGTGCCGCGCCCGACCCAAGGGGGACTCTCATGAAGAACACTCAGCTGCTGTTGATCAACGATATGTGCGGCTACGGCAAGGTCGCGCTTTCCGCCATGCTGCCGGTGCTGTCGCACATGGGCTACCGTATCCATAACCTGCCGACGGCACTTGTGTCCGATACGCTCAACTATCCCAAGTTCTACATCCACGACACCACGGAGTACGTGCGCCAAAGCCTCGCTATCTGGGAGGAGCTCGGCTTTGAGTTCGACGCCATCTCGACCGGCTTTATCGTGACCGAGGAAGAGACGCGCATCATTTCGGACTTCTGCCACCGCCGCGCGCAAAAGGGCACTAAGGTTTTCGTCGATCCCATCATGGGCGACAACGGCAAGCTCTACGCCGGCGTGCCCGAGTCCACGATCGGTCTCATGCGCAGCCTGCTCGAGTGCGCCGACTATGCGGTGCCAAACTACACCGAGGCGTGCCTGCTTACCGATACGCCCATTGCCGAGCAAATCACGCCCGATGAGGGCCGCGCTCTTGTGGATGCCGTGCGTGCCCTGGGCGCCAAGTCGGTGGTCATTACGAGCGCTGTGGTCGACGGTGCGAATGTCGTCATCGGTTACGACCATGTGGCGGGGGAGTACTTCACGATTCCCTTCGACCTGATCCCGGTTTACTTCCCGGGCACGGGCGACACGTTCTCGGCGGTGCTTGTCGGCCGCGTTATGGCTGGTTGCAGCCTGCAGCGCGCGACGAGCGATGCCATGCGCGTGGTAGCCGAGCTTATCGAGCGCAATGCCGACCAGGAAGACAAGTCCGCCGGCCTTCCCATCGAGGCCTGCCTGGATGTGATCGACCATGAGTAACGCCGGCGAGGGCGGCATCAGGCCTGCGGGCGATAACAAGCCGCTCGGCGCGCCGCGTGGCAAGCGTCCGCGTATCCGCGTGAGCTGCGTGGACCAGCTGGGTGCGTGCCGCTGCCACCATGGTCACAAGCCGGGCGACGTTTTTGACTTCGACCGAGACCGCGGCAAGATGTGCGCCATGGCCTGCCATGTGGGCTTTCCCTATATCGATATCCTGCGCTATGGCGGAACCGTGCCTGGCAACGAGCCCGGCACGGCAAAGTTCTGCTGCCCCGAGGTCGATACACTGAACGTCTGGCTTGCCGAGATCGTTGACGAGTAGTCGAGCGCAATGTGGCAAAGGGACAGCCCCTTTGCCACATTCGCCGGTGGCGCCCCTTCTTTTGCTTATAATCTCAAATCTCTGCATTTCATTTGATTTTAAGTTCTATAAATTCTGCGTTTCATCGATAATCAAGCGTATAAAACTTTGCATTTCATTCGATGACGCTGAGGGGAGAGCCTATGCTGCGCAGGAAAATAGCGGCAGAGCTGGAGCGTTGGCTGAAGTCTGCCGAGCAAAAGGCCTTATTCATTACGGGTTCTCGCCAGATTGGCAAAAGCTATTCGATTCGCGCATTTGGCAAAGCCAACCATGCAACCTACATCGAGCTTAACCTCATGGAAAATCGCCAGGCAAAAGATGCTCTTCTCGAGGCGCGGGATGCCGATGATTTCATCAGCAGGGTGACGCTTCTTTCGGGAAAGTCGATTGCACCAGGCAAAACGCTCGTGTTTATCGATGAGGTCCAAGAGGCCCCCGACATCATGACGATGGCAAAGTTCCTTGTTGAGGACGGGAGGTGCCGTTGGGCGTTTTCGGGGTCAATGCTCGGGACCCAGCTCAAGGGCGTCAGGTCCTATCCCGTGGGGTATGTCCACGAGCTTAGGATGTTCCCGCTCGATTTTGAGGAGTTTTGCTGGGCAATCGGGGTGAGCGAGGGGGCTCGTCAAACGATACGTGACGCGTGTATCAGCGAGAGGCCCATTCCTGATTACATTCATGACGCGATGATGGCAAACTTCAGGACCTATACCGTTGTCGGCGGAATGCCGGAGGTTGTGCAGCGTTTCCTTGACACGCAGGGCGACCTTGCCTCTGTTCGTCGGCTACAGTCAGAGCTCAACGAACAGTACCGGCGGGATATCTCCAAGTATGCAAACGGGCGAGCCCTGCAGGTGCAGAGCATCTACGATCAGCTCCCTATTATGCTCGAGGGCGAAAACAAGCGCTTCGTGCTCAATTCCATTGACCCCAAGGCTTACTACGAGAAGTATCAGCGAGATTTTGTATGGCTTGTCGATGCCGGCGTTGCTCTCAAAGCCGATATCGTAACCGAGCCAAAATCGCCCCTGCTCAAGACGGCGCGGCCATCGCAGTTCAAGCTATATCAATCGGATACGGGCATGTTGATGGCGCGCTACCCCGTTGGAGTCGCCCAAGCGGCGTATCTTGATAGCAAGGAGCCCAATCTGGGCGGCATTTACGAAAACGTGGTGGCCCAGCAGCTGGCTGCCCAAAATCGCCAGCTTTACTACTATCAGACAAAAAAGCGCGGTGAAGTGGACTTTGTGGTCGATGGACCGGATGGGACGGCTGTTCCGATCGAGGTTAAATCGGGCTCCTATTACCACGCGCACGCTGCGCTCGGTCATGTGCTTGATACGGCTGAATATGGCGTAAGGCTCGGGATTGTTTTCTCGAGAGGCAACGTTGAGCGCAACGGAGCGGTTCTCTATTTGCCTCTATATGCGACCTGGGCCCTTTCGGATGTTTTGGGCGACTCCTGTGCCAAGGGGATTAAGCTGGAGGTCAAGCCGGTCTAGGGCCAGTCCCTTTGTCACATTCATGAGTGTGGATTTTCTCCCGTATAGAGCGCACTTGAACGCTCAAAGTGGGAGAAAATCTACGCTCGATTTATGCCGTGGGCGCGGTTCGTGCGCCCACGAACCTACAGCTGCTCGAGCATAGCGGTGCAACCGGCGAGCACATCGCGGTAGGTGGCATCGAAATTGCCGGTGTACCAGGGGTCGGCCACGTCGCCGGGACACTCGGTCCAATCGAGCAAGCGCGTAATCTTTCCGTCGGGGCCCGCGTCGCCAAAGATGCGACGCAGCCCCCGCGCGTTCTCAGCATCCATATAGACAATGTGATCCCAGTCGCCATACTCCGCGCGACGCACCTGGCGGGCACGGTGCGCAACGACGGGAATCCCGACTTCGCGCAGCTTGGCGACCGTGCCATGATGCGGCGGGTTGCCGATCTCCTCAGTTGAGGTCGCAGCGGAGCCAATGACAAACTCGCCCGCGCGCCCGGCGCGCCGCACCAGCTCGGTAAACACGGACTCAGCCATCGTCGAGCGACAGATATTTCCATAGCAGATAAAAAGAATGCGTTGCATGAGCGGCTTCCTTTCTAGGCGGTCGCGCAGGGCTTACAGACTGCTCTTGAGGCAGTTTGCTCCAATAAAGCCCGCTGCGTACAAGGGGAGGTGGCGCAGCTCGCGCCCGTCATCGGTTTCGCTGCGGGAAAAATTGTTCTCGGACAAAATGTAGGCATATGGCGATCGGGCTTTGTCCATAAACGACCCGAGGGTTCTCGCGCGCACGTTACGTGCGGACTTTACTTCGACGGGCACAATTTCCATACGGTCGGTCTGAAGTAAAAAATCGAGCTCGCCGGTCGTCTTCCAAGACGACGGCGGCACCCAGTAATACGTCTGCAAGCTATTGCCCGAAAATGCTTGCATGACCGAGTTTTCCGCCAGGGCGCCTCGGAAGTCGGGAGATAGCGCTATGGCGGAATCCTCTTTGAGGTCGAGCCAGAGCCGCGGGTTGATGCCGAGTTTGTAGAACATGAGGCCGGTATCGAGAAGATAGACCTTAAAGAAACTTCCATCTTCGTCGTCGAAGGGAACGAGGGGAGGCTCGATGCCTTCGGTCAGGTTGTTGACCGATATGATGCCGGCGCCTTCGAGCCAGTCGAGCGGCTCGATAAGCTTGGCGCGACGGCCTCCGCGTTCGACCTCGGAGTACTTGAATTTTTTTGTGGACGATCTCAGCAGCTGGGACGGAATGGAGCGCCAGACCTTGCGCGCCGCCACGCCGCTGATCCCGTTTTCGGGGTCGGTCATATCGGCGGTATAGGTCTCGTCGATTTCGCGCTGCTCGACGCGCGCATCCTCGATGGATAACGTCTTGCGATATGCGTTGACGGCGGCGGGCATGCCGCCCACGATCTGGTATCGATGAAACAGGCTGAGCGCGGCTTGGTGCGCGGCGTAGGTCTCGAGCGTGCCGGCGTGGGTACGAATGGCATTGGCCATCTGCTCCTCGTCGAGCGCCCAGAGAAACTCCTCGAACGACATAGGATGCATGGTCTCTTGACGAACGCCGCTGGGAAAAGGCAACTTGCGCTTGCGCGTGGCGACGCCGAGCTGACTGCCGGTCGCGCATATGCGCCAGCCCGAACCCGAAAAAAAGCGAAGCGAGTTGAGCGCCCGTTCGCAGAGCTGCACCTCGTCAAACAGGATGAAGGCGGTTTCTTTGCGAATGGGGGTGCGTTTATAGTCTGAGATTCGCGCCACGATGGCGTTAACGTCGTCGGTGGGACAGTCGAACAGCGGAGCGATCAGCTCAAGATCGGTCTGAAAGTCGAGTTTGACAAACGCATCGCCGGCGATTCGTCTGCCGATTTCCTCGGCAACGTACGTTTTGCCTACGCGTCGCGCACCACGGATGAGGAGGGGGCGCGACGCGTCCTTTGTCGCCCATGATTCGATAACGGATTCGATTGATCTGCGCATGGGGCCGCCTTTCCAATTTCGTGTACTTCAGATACATAGTTTAGTACGATTTCATGTACTTGGAATACACGAAATAGTAGAAAAGTGTGTATCTGAAGTACACGAAATTGCACTGCTGGAGCTTGCAGGCGGATAAACACTACTCGTATGGGACGGTTTTCACCGGTTGCTCGCCACCTTGGGCTATGTTCGCCCCTATGCCTGCATCCGGGGCTGTGCAGATTGACGACGGCGCTCCCAGCGAGCCAACTTAATCGTCACCAGCGTGAGCGCCCAGGCTACAAGCGAGAACACGGCACCGACCGCGCCTACATATGCAATGCCAACTCCGCTTACCACGGCGCCGCCCACTGCGGTGCCAAACGAGATGCCGACGTTAAACGCCATGGGCTCAACCGAACTTGCGAGTACCATCGACTTGGGATGGCGGCTGCGTGCCACGTCCATAAAGTGCGTGATGCACGACACCGAGAACAGGTACATGAGCATCGCCAGGCTAAAGACAAAGACCAGCGCGAGCGGCATGGCGGCGCCCACGGCAAACAGCCCGAGCAGTGCCGCCGCCTGCAGCACAAACGTAACCAGCAGCGCCTTCATGCCAAAACGCGCATCGATCCATCCGCCCAGGATGTTCGAGATCAGGCAGAACACGCCATAGGCCATAAGTGTGGTGCTCGCCTGAACGGTATCCATGCCCAGCACCTGCTCCAGATAAGGCGTCACGTAGCCGTAGAATACGTAGACCGAGCCCACGCCAAACAAGAAGATGAGCATGCCGGTGATGATACTCGGCTCGCGTAGTAGCCCCGCCTGCTCGCGGAAGGTGGCGGGCTCATCGGTCTGCCCGGCGCGAGGCATAAACGCCACGAGCGCGCTACAGATCAAAACGGCAAAGGTCAGCGTGCCGTACATGGCCACGTGCCAATCGAGTGTGTCGGCCACAAACTTGCCAATCGAGGTCACAAAGACCATCGCCACGGAAAACGCGCCGTACACGACCGAGATGGCAAGTGGGGTTTGCTGCGGGGATAGCAGCTCAGGGATGTACGTCACGCCCACGGCGAGCAGCGCACCCGAGACAGAGCCCAGGACAATGCGTGAGATAAACAGCACCTGGAAGTTGGGAGCCAACGCCATGACCAGGTTGCCGAGCACAAAGACGACGCTATAGCACACGAGCAGCTGGTAGCGGCGAAAACGCCCCGTGCTGAGCGCGAGCACCGGCGTCGCGATAGCGTAGAAGAGCGCAAACACGCTGATGAGCTGGCCCGCAGTGGCAAGTGATATGCCGAGTTCCGTTGCCAAGTCGCTTTCGATGCCGATGACCACGAACTCGGAGCAGCCGAGCGAGAATCCCAACAGCACGAGCAGCGCCAGGCAGAGCTTGGTGCGCGCGGGGGAGAGCGCGGCGGCGGTTGGCTTACTTTTAGGCGTGGTTGCGGCGGTCAAGGTTGTCACTCCAATGTCGCATGAATAAGCGGGATTCAATCCCTGCAACTCTAACAGAATGTGACAAAGGGGCAGTCCCTTTGTCACATGGAGGGCTTGCCTGTATAGTCGCAATACAGGCGAAGATGGTCTCAGGTACATCGCGGGCGGCAGGAGATCCTATGGGTATGCACACGACAAAGGTTGCAGTGGGCGAGGGCAAGTTTGCGCTCGAGGCCCAGCTGACGGTGACGCCGCGAGGCATGGCGGTGTACGCCTGCTCGCCGGAGTTTGCGCACCTGGGCGCCACGGCGCAGGCCATTCCGCGCCCCGAGCCCGGCCGTACGGCAACGGTGAGCATCCTGGCCGTTCCGTGCCATCGAGACGAGATCCCGGCGCACGATATCGCGGCGGCGCTGGCCACGCGCTTTGGCGTGCCGGTAGTTGCAAGCACGGGTTTTCATGTTGAACAAGCGAGCGGTGACGACCTGCAGCGCGTGCTCGACACCACCAAGGAGCTCATCGCCGCGCTCGAGGAAGCCGCAGCCCGCATTCTGCGCGCCGGCTGGGATGAGGGCGGTGCGGGTGCCGAGGTCGTGGCGGTCGATGCTGCGACCGGCGAGGCGCTTGGCCCCGTCGACCGCATCGAGGCCCATGCTGGTGAGGGCATCCTGCATCAGGCATTTCTGACGCTTTTGGTCGAGGGCCGGGGCGAAGACGCGCGCCTGCTGCTCTGTCGCCGCAGTCCGCTCAAGCGCCTGTGGGGCGGGGTGCTGGCCGATAGCTGCGCCGGCCATCCGCTCCCCGGGGAAGACGTCGCGGCCGCCACGGCGCGCCGCATCAACGAAGAGCTCGGCATTACGCGCGAGCCCGATCAGCTCAAGCACCTCGGACACGTGGTGTACCGCGAGGACCACGGCGACGGTCGCTGCGAGTGCGAATGGTGCGAGGTCTACCTTGCCCATGTTGAGCCGGGCGAGCTGCATATCAACCAAGAGGAGATCTCGGAAGTGCGTCGCGTGGCTCCGTCCGAGCTCAAAGGCTACCTGCAGGGTCACCCCGAGCAGCTGGCCCCCTGGCTCCGCGAGGCCCTCGGCGACCCATTCATCCGCACGGCCCTCGCAATGTAAAAAAGACAGTCCCTTTGCCACATCCAAACCGTCACAACATTCGGCGAAAATCTCGAAAACGAGGAAAAGCGTCGAATGTTGTGACGGTTTTTGTCTAGGGAATCGCTTCTCATCCAAAAAATCCGCTTGACTGTATTGCCGCAACACAGCGCAACGTAAGGGGTGTCCGATAACGGGCGCCCCTTTTTAAGCGGCAACATGGCTGCGAATTCGGAGCGCCCCCAACAAGAAAGGTGGGGAGATGGAAGCGGAAAAGAAGGCGTTTAAGATCACCAAGCGCGAAATTGGCTTTGTGCTGGGTATCGTTGTCTTTTTGCTGGTGAAGTTTCTTCCTTTGGCGGAGCTGAGCTCGACGGTCGAGCTCACGGTCGGCGGTCAGACCTGTCTGGCACTGACGCTCGCCACGGTGGTGTTCTGGGCATGCGGCGTGGCACAGCCGGGCTTTGTGGGCCTGCTCTACTGCGCACTGCTCGTCCTGTTCAAGGTGTGCGTGGACGACACGGGCGCCGCGAGCATCTCGGCGACGGTCGCCTCCACGTTTAGCTCGTGGACCAAGGCCACCATGTGGCTCGTCATCGGCGCCTACCTCATCGCCAGCGCGGTCAAGGAGTCGGGCCTGGGCGAGCGCATCGCCTACGCGTTCATGCTCAAGTTCGTGCGCGACGCCAAGTCGCTCATCATCTCGATCTTCGCGCTCACCTTTGTGCTGTCGCTGCTGATCCCGCATCCGTTCCCCCGCGCCTTCCTCATCCTCGCCGTCGTCTCGGTCATCGCCGAGTCCGCCGGCTACGGTGACGACGACAAGGGCAAGCTCGGCTTCCTCGTGTTTGCCGCTGCCGCCCCGGGTTCCATGTTCTTCCTGACGGGCGACTCCACGCTTAACCCGCTCGTTGCGCAGTACAGTGCCGAGGCCGGCGGCATGAGCCCGTCCTTCGTCGACTGGTTCCTGTACATGAGCGTGCCTATGCTGGTTGCGCTGCTGTGCACCCTGTTCCTGGGCCTTTTCCTCTTTAAGCCCAGCAAGGAGCTCGTCTACGATCGCGAGCAGATCGTGGCCAAGCAGGCCGCGCTCGGCAAGCTCTCCGTCAAGGAGATCCGCACCATCGTGTGGCTTGTCATCGCCATCGCGCTGTGGCTCACCGTCTCGGGCGACTATATCGGCTGGGTCACCCTGGCCATTGGCGTTGCTCTCGCCATGCCCATCATCGGCGAAGTCCTCACTCCCGCCAGCTGGAACGCTGTCGACATCAAGTCCCTCATGTTCCTGACGGCCGCCATGGCCGTGGGCTCCGTGGGCGGCGCCACCGGCATGAACGCCTGGATCGCCGACGTCGTGCTCCCCAGCTCCGTGCCTGAGAACATCTTCCTGTTCGCCCTGCTCGTCGCCGCGCTTTCCATGATCATCCACATGTTCATGGGCTCGGTCATGGCCGTGCTCGGCGTGTGCGTGCCGGCATTTATCAGCTTTGCCGCCGGCTCCAGCGTGAGCCCACTCGCCGTGGCGCTCATCGTCTTCACGTCCATCAACATCCACTACATCCTGCCGTTCCATAACCTGCCGATCCTTATCGGCGAAGGCAAGGACGCCGGCGGCTACACCTCCAAAGAGGCTATGCGCATGGGCATCCCCCTCACCGCGGTCGTCTTTGTCGTCGTGCTGGTCGAGGCCGCCTGGTTCCACCTCTTTGGCCTGATGTAAGCGGTCGAGCGCCCCGGCTGTAAGCAGCCAAGCGCTTGAACTTCGAGTGGTCGAGCGCTCCATTTGTGAGCGCCGCGGCCCCATTACGTTACCCCGTCCGGCGGCACCCCGTCGCCGGACACTCTCCCGAAAGGAGTACGCCATGTCCACTACCGATGCTTCCCAGATCCACGACCTGCGTTCCGCGCTCGACTTTTTGCGTGAGATGCCGGGCCAGCTGCTCGAGACCGACACCCAGGTCGATCCCGATGCCGAGGTCTCGGGCGTCTACCGTCACGTCGGTGCTGGCGGCACCGTCATGCGCCCGACCAAAGAGGGTCCGGCGATGGTCTTCAACAACGTCAAGGGCTTTGACGACGCCAAGGTCTGCATCGGTATGCTTGCCAGCCGCAAGCGCGTTGCCGCCCTGCTCGACCTGGACGAGGAGCACCTGGGCCTCGAGATCGGCAAGCGCTTCGAGAACCTGATCGCCCCCGAGCAGATCGCCGAGGGCAAGCACGTCGACTGCCAGGAGGTCGTGTACAAGGCGACCGACGAGGGCTTTGACCTGCGCAAGATCGTTCCCGCTCCCACCAACACGCCCGTTGACGGCGGCCCCTACATCACCATGGGCCTCGCCTATGGCACGAGCCCCGATGGCACCCAGTCCGACGTAACCATCCACCGCTTCTCCTGCGTCGACAAGGACAAGCTCGCCATGTGGATCACCCCGGGCAGCCGTCACCTGGGTGCGTTCTTTGACGAGTACTGCCAGCGCGGCGAGGATATGCCCATCTCCATCTCCATCGGCCTGGACCCCGCCGTGTACATGTGCTGCGGCTTCGAGGCTCCCACCACGCCGCTCGGCTTCAACGAGCTGCAGATCGCCGGCGCCGTGCGCGGCCGCGCCGTCGAGCTTGCCGACTGCGTCACCGTTCCGCAGAAGTGCATTGCCAATGCCGAGTACGTGCTCGAGGGCTACCTCATGCACGACGAGACCATCAACGAGGATGTCAACGGCCACGGCTACGCCATGCCCGAGTTCCCCGGCTACACCGGTGGCGCCAAGGTCTGCCCGGTGATCAAGATCACCGCCGTCACCACGCGCGTCAACCCCATTATGGAGAGCTGCATCGGCCCTTCGCACGAGCACGTGTCCATGGCCGGTATCCCCACCGAGGCCTCCATCTACAAGATGGTCGAGACCGCTATCCCGGGCCGCCTGCTCAACGTTCACGCCGCTCCCTGCGGTGGCGGCAAGTTCGTTGCCATCATGCAGTTCAAGAAGTCGAGCAAAAATGACGAGGGCCGTCAGCGCAACGCCGCCATGCTCGCCTTCTCGGCGTTCTCCGAGCTCAAGCACGTCATCCTTGTCGACGAGGATGTCGACATCTTCGATATGAGCGACGTGATGTGGGCCATGACCACGCGCTTCCAGGCCGACGTGGACCTCATCACCATCCCCGGTTGCCACTGCCACGTGCTCGATCCGTCCAACGACCCCGCGTTCGATCCTTCGATCCGCGAGCACGGTATCGCCTGCAAGGCCATCTTCGACTGCACGGTTCCGTTTAACCTCAAGAAGAACTTCATCCGCTCGCAGTTCATGGAGATCGACAAGGACAAGTGGGCCGCCGAGCTCGCCTTCTAGTAAGTAGCCCTACCAAGTAGTTAAGGAGTTGTCATGCCTGAGTCTTCTGTTCGTCCCCGTCGCATTGTCGTTGGCGTGTCTGGCGCCAGCGGTGCGGCACTGGGCCTTGAATGCCTCAAATGCCTGCGCCAGGCCGGCGCTGAGTCGGCGCTTGTCGTCACGCGCGGGGGAGAGATCACCATCGAGCAGGAGCTCGGCATGACGCTCGACGAGTTTGCGTGCTATGCCGATGTGGTCTACGACAACAAGAACATTGGCGCTGCCATCGCAAGCGGCACCTATCCGGTCGACGGCATGATCGTGGCTCCCTGCTCCATGAAGACGCTCGCCGGCATCGCGAGCGGCTACAGCGAAAACCTGTTGCTGCGTGCGGCCGATGTGCAGATGAAAGAGCAGCGCCGCCTGGTGCTTATGGTGCGCGAGACGCCCTTCAGTGCGATCCATGTCGACAACATGGCACGCCTGGCGCGCGTGCCGGGTGTCATGCTCATGCCGCCCATGCTCACGTTTTACAACGGCCCCGCCACGCTCGATGAGGCGGTGCATCACATCGCCGCCAAGGCACTCGAGGCCGTCGGCGTGTCGTGCGCCAACTATAAGCGCTGGTCATAGGCATCTTTAGGGTAGGATACGAGTAGTGTTTGAGCCCGTTGCCCCTGTGGGCGGCGGGCTTTTCGTGTCAAAGGGTGTGTCGGGAGGACCTATGCAGACGGGTATGTATGCGATTAGCGAGATGGCGAGCTTGTTTAACGTTTCGCGCCAAACGCTCATCTACTACGACAAGATCGGTCTGTTTAAACCCGCCGTGGTTAACGAAAAAGGCTACCGTTTCTATTCGCCCACGCAGATCCCGCTCATGCGTCTGATCTGCATGCTGCGCGACTTGGGACTGGAACTCGATGAGATCGATCGCCTGACCTCGACGTTCGACATTGGAGAGATGACCGATCACCTGCGCTCGCGGGTGCAGGCGCTCGACGAGCAGATTGCCGGGCTCAAAGCCGAGCGCGCGAGCGTGCAGGAGCGGCTGAGTTTTTACGACGAGGCGGTCTATTGGCGCGAGCGCGAGGGCAAACCGGAGCTCAAGCAATTCGAGCGCCGCTACGTGGTCTTTGAGGAGTTCCCGAGCGATATCGAGCGTGGCCGCTCGATGCTGCACCCCACGCTCATGCGGGCGATTCTGCGCGTGCGTGCGCTCACGGGCACACGCCCCATGCGCGGTTGGGGCGCCATGCTGCGTTGCGAGGCGCTGCATTCCGACGACCCCATCGCCGGTGCCGGTTCCTTTGCCGTGTTGCCGCGTGGTGCCGAGGAAATACTGCCGAGCGATCCTGCCGAGCTGGCGGAGATTGGCGTCGAGGTGCTGCCCGAGGGCACGTACCTGTGCATGAGTCGCTGGGGCATGCCGTACGAGCCCGAGGGTATCCGCGCCATCGTGGCCTGCATGGACAGGCACGCGCTCCAGCCCATCGGCAATGCTTTCGATTTTTGCCACCTGGACACCACGAGCTACGACGAGTCTCACCAAGAGGACTTCTGCTGTATCCAAATCCCCGTCGCCCTCAAATAACTTGCGGTGAAATAGTCCCTAAATAGCTCGAGTGGGCGTGCAAACAGGAACTATTCCACCGCAACTTCGATGCGACAAAGGAGCAGTCCCTTTATCGCATTCCGTGCGAGCTCCAGCGCCATCTGCGGGTATAAGGCTAACAAGTGTTTATTTGCGAGGCCTAAGGGGCGCCCCGTATGGATATCGATAACTTTGAATGGTGGTATAGCGAGGGCGAGGCTCCGGACGAGGAGTGGGACGAGCCCGCGTCGCGTGACGTGTCGAGCGACGAGGACGAGACCGGCAACGATGCCGCTGTCGAGCCTGATGCCGCCTCCGATGCCGCCGAGCCCCTGACCTTTGAGCAGGCTTGGGCCCAGGCCGAGGCAGACGAGGCCAAGGCCGACGCTACGGCCACGCTCGGCGAGCCAGCCGACATGTCGATCTCGCCGGCAAAGACCCCGCAGCCGCGTCACACCATCGATCCCGACAGCACGGCATCCTTCAGTATTCTCGACGTGCCCTCGCAGGGTGCCCAGGCGCCCGCGCCCACACGTCGCCCCAATCTGTCTCGCGAGGAAGATGCAGGACGTCGCTCTCTGCTTGGCCCCATCCTTATCGCCTTCATGGCCGGCGTTATCGCATGCTCGGTGATTGGAAACGTCTGGAGCCATGTTGAACAACAGCGAAAAGACGCCGCCAAGGTCGAGATGTCTATCGAGCAATCGCTCGGCCGCACGCGCTCGGTACATGTGTCGGTCGAGGTCAAGGACGGCGCGACGTGGGACACCGCGCGCGGCGACAGCCAAATGCTCATCCACATCGTGGGGCGCACGCTCAAAGGGCAGACGATTGACGAGTATCAATACGTCAATTCCGCTGGTGACGGCATCGAACTTAAGCCCGGCGACTACGAGCTCACCGTCGATGAACCGCCCGTCGCCACCGACGGCACGCGCTTCCGTGCCTCAAAGCGCATGGTCCCCGTGAGCTTTAACTCACAGGCGCCCGACACGGTCGATAGCACTCCGCAGGGCGGGTTTGACCTTTACGCTATTGCTCAATAACTGCGCCTGTCGCTCAACCCCGCCGCCAAGAGTGGGACAATAGCCCTCGACACTATTGTTTACTTTTGGAGGAAGTAGCATGTCTACCGTCACTACCATCAAGCGCGGCGGCCTCACCGCGGCCATCGATTCCATGGGCGCCCAGCTCACGAGCCTTGCCCTCAACGGCAACGAGTATCTGTGGCAGGGCGACCCCGCCTTTTGGGGCAAGCACGCGCCCATCTTGTTCCCCATTGTGGGCTCGCTGCGCAACAACACGGCAACGTCTGCGGCCGGCACCTGCGAGATGCCGCGCCACGGACTCGCGCGCATCGTCGAGCACAAGCTGGTCGAGGTTTCGGAGGACGGCTCCTCGGTAACGTATGAGATCACCGACACGCCCGAGTCGCTCAAGGCATTTCCGTTCCACTTTAAGCTCAACATGACCTATGCCCTGACTGGTGACGCCACACTTACCCAGACCTTTGCCGTCACCAATACCGGCGACGTGGACCTGCCGTTCTCGGTGGGCGGCCACCCTGCGTTTAACGTACCGGCTCCCGGTGCTGAGGACGAGGCATTCGAGGATTACGAGCTGGCATTTACCGAGGCTTGGACCAACGAGGCCCCCATCATCACGCCCGATGGCCTCATGACGTTCGAGGGTAGCTACAAGGCTCCCGATAACTCGGACGTGCTGCCCATCACGCACCGCAGCTTCGATAACGACGCCATCATGTTCACCGATACCCCGGGCTCCACGCTCACGCTGCGCGGCCGCAAGTCGGGCCACGGCGTCAAGATCGACTTTGAGGGCTTTAAGTACATCGGCGTGTGGTCTGCCGCCAACGACGCTCCGTTTGTGGCGCTCGAGCCCTGGACCGGTCACACCACCCTGGACACCGAGGACGACGTCTTTGAGCACAAGGTCAACACCATCACCTTGGCCCCCGGCGCTACCGATAAACGCAGCTTTAGCGTCACCTTGCTCTAGAGGTTCCGCCGCTCGGTCGATGCTGCGTGCCGTCCAGAGCGATAATTTGTCATTCAAAAGGCAAGGCATGACCAGAAGGTCTATGCCTTGTCTTTTTCATGCCACTTGTTCGCTCTGGACGTCGCTCGCCGGCATTGCCAAAACATCGGCGTCCCCAATGATTACCGTGTGTCTATTAATTTTTCGAGCTTGTGCTGCGCTGCTGGTCGCTGGCGTATATCCTGTTAAGTCGTCAGCATACGATTCAACAGGGAAGGCAGATTATGCATTCTCCCCAACAGCGCGATGCGCAGCGCCAGCCGGTATGCAGCCGTCGCATCTTTTTGGGTAGCGCTCTCGCTGCGAGCGCTTCCGCCGTCGCCGGCCCGCTTGCCGGCTGTCAGCGCCCGTCAACGCTCAAGGTGGTTCAGCCCACGACGGGCGGCGGTCGCGACGACCTGTCCGATTCCGTGATCGGCAAGGATAAGATCCGCATTGGCATGGAGGCGGCCTACGCCCCGTACAACTGGCAGGTCTCCGAAGCCAGCGAGTACACCATCCCCATCGACAACGTGCAGGGCGCCTATGCCGATGGCTACGACGTGCAGATCGCCAAGATCGTCTGCAAGGCCCTCGGCGGCGAGCCCGTTGCCGTCAAGCAGAGCTTCTCGGGCCTTATCGACTCGCTCAACAACGGCCAGATCGATCTCATCATTGCCGGCATGAGCGCCACGCCCGAGCGCGAGGAGTCCGTCGGCTTCTCCGACCCGTACTTCATTGGCTACTTTGGCCTATTCGTAAAAGAGGGCTCGCCCTACCAAAACGCCACCAAGCTTAGCGACTTCAGTGGCGCCACGGTGCTCGGCCAAAAGGACACCATGCTCGACACCGTCATCGACGAGATCCCGGGCGTTGTGCACAAAAACCCGGTCGACTCCGTCCCCACGGTGTTCTCGAACCTGCTGCAGGGCACCTGCGACGCCGTGACCTACAACACCGAGAACGAGAAGGGCTATATGGCTCAAAACCCGGGCATCGTTCCCATTCATTTTGCCGAAGGCGAGGGCTTTAAGCAGGAGGTCGCGGCAAACGTCGGCTGCCGCAAGGGCTCGGACAAACTGCTTAAGCTCATCGACAAGACACTCAAGGGCATTAGCCAAGAGGAGCGCGACCAAATGTGGGACGCGTGCCTCGACCGTCAGCCGGCATAGGGAGGCAGCATGAAAACCGTCAATCGCCTGGCCTCCTTTATTAAGGCCGACCACCGTTATGTATACCTGGGCACGAGCGTTATCGCGGCGCTCGGCCTGGCGTTTAGCCAGCGCAACCCCACACCGCTGAGCTTCTTAGCCCCCACCGGTATCTTCCAGGATTGCCTTTGGGCGATTCTTTGGGCCTGGCTCGTCGTGTCGGCGGCGGCGCTGGTCACCAAGCTTATGCACTGGAGCGACTATCGCGAAACGTCGCCGTTCGCATCCGAGCGTTTCCGTCGTGGAGCACGCCTGGGCAGCTACGTCGTGGTCGCCATCGCGGCGATCTTTTTCGTGGACCGCTGCGTCATGTCGTTTATCGACCTGGTGCAGGTGAGTATTGTCTCGGACTCCAACCCCAGCGACTTTTTGTCGAGCCTGGTCTACATGACCTACAAGAGCGGGGACTTCTTCATTCGCGGTATCGAGATCACCATCGCGCTTGCGACCTTCGGCACTGTCATCGCATTCTTCCTGGCACTGCTCTTTGTGTTCCTGCGTATTCAGACGTTCGACCGCGTGGACAACGACCTGGTGCGCTTCTTTAAGAGTATCGGCCGCGGCTTTGCGACCGTCTACTCCACCATCGTGCGCGGCACGCCCATGATGGTCCAGGGTCTGCTCATCTATTACGCGGGCTTCACCGTTTTGCGCGGCATGGGCTTCGAGACCGCTCAGGCCAACCAGATTTGGAGCACCTTCACCGCCGGCCTCGTTACCATCTCGCTCAACTCCACCGCCTACATGATGGAGGTCCTGCGCGGCGGCATCGAGTCCATCGATCCCGGCCAGGCCGAGGCAGCACGCTCGCTGGGCCTGTCGCAGTGGCAAGCCATGCGCAAAGTCGTGTTCCCCCAGGGCATTAAAAACGCGATTCCGGCGCTCACCAACGAGCTCATCATCAACATCAAGGATTCGTCGGTGCTCTCGGTCATCGGCGTGTTCGACCTTATGTACGCTACTACCACGGTCGCCGGCTTGTACTACCGCCAGATGGAGGTCTACTGCGTGGCACTCGTGGTCTACCTGATCCTGACGCTCGTGGCGAGCCGCCTGCTCGAGGCCTTTGGCAAAAAGCTCGGCGCCGAGGCTCCTGCCACGCTGCCCAGCTCCAACTAGGCTCAAGACGAGGAGAATCATCATGGCAGATACCGCTACTACCGGCGCCGCGGCCGCCGTTCAGACCAATGAGCCGCTCATCCGCGTCGAGGGCCTGCGCAAGAGCTTCGGTTCGCTCGAGGTGCTCAAGGGCATCGACCTGTCCGTCAATCCTGGCGAGGTCGTCACTATTATTGGCGCCTCGGGCTCGGGTAAATCGACCTTTCTGCGCTGCCTCAACCTGCTCGAGACCCCGGACGCGGGCCACATCTGGTTCCACGGCCAGGACCTCACGGCCGAGCGTTGCAACATCAACAAGCTGCGCGAGGACATCGGCATGGTGTTCCAGGGCTTTAACCTGTTCAACAACATGGACGTGCTCGACAACTGCACGCTCGCGCCCGTCACGCTCAAAAAGATGAGCAAGGCCGAGGCCGAGAAGGTCGCGATGGAGCATCTGACGAGCGTGGGGCTCGAGAAGTTCGCGCACGCCGCCGTGGGTCGCCTGTCCGGCGGCCAAAAGCAGCGCGTTGCCATCGCTCGTGCCCTGTGCATGAACCCGCAGATCATGCTGTTCGACGAGCCGACCTCCGCACTCGACCCCGAGATCGTGGGCGAGGTGCTCGAGGTCATGCGCAAGCTCGCTGCCGACGGCATGACCATGGTCGTCGTCACGCACGAGATGGCCTTTGCCCGCACGGTGTCCGACCGCGTGGTCTTTATGGACAAGGGCGTGGTGCTCGAGGACGCCGCGCCGGCCGAGCTCTTCGGCAACCCCAAACACCAGCGCACTCGCGAGTTCCTCTCTCGTTATCTCGAGGACAAATAACCGACCGCAAACGCTTGCGTTGCAGGGCCGCTCCCGTGGGGCGGCCTTTGTCGTCACAATCGAAAGGATGTCATGGCCGAGGTTTGGCGCTTCTTTGCGCATGAGGACGATTTTGCCGATATAGACGAGGCAGGCGCGTGCGAGCGCTTGGGCCGCGTGCTGTCGTTTCCGACCATCTCGAGCATGGATGCCGAGGCGGTGGACTGGCAACCTTTCGACGACCTGCGCGCGTATATGCAGCAGGCTTGGCCGCACGTATTTACGGCGGGTAAGGTCGAGCTTATCGACCATTCGCTATTGGTGACGCTTGGCGGTTCCGACCCTGCCCTCAAGCCCATTATGCTCATGGGCCACATGGACGTGGTTCCCGTGGTACCCGGCACCGAGGCTGACTGGACGCATGCCCCCTTTAGCGGACATGTGGACGACACCTACATTTGGGGTCGCGGCGCCATCGATATGAAAGACCAGGTCGCAGGCATTCTCGAGGCGGTTGAGTATGCGCTCGCGCACGGCTGGGAGCACAAGCGTACCCTGTTGCTCGCCTTTGGCCAGGACGAGGAAACCACGCAGTACGGCGCGGGGGCGATCGGTCGTGTGCTCGAGGAGCGTGGCGTTGAACTTGAATATCTGATCGACGAGGGTGACTACCGTATTGTTTCGGCTGCCGAGTATGGCGCGGGCGAGGGCTGGCTTATGCATGCCGACCTCGCGGAGAAGGGTTACGCCGATATCATACTCAAGACGAAGAGTGAGGGCGGGCATTCGTCCAACCCCTACGGCGGCACATCGCTCGAGGTGCTCAGCCGTGCCATCACCGCAATCTGCGATATCGAGTGGCCGACGCGCGTGACCGACTTGCTTGCCGCTCAACTCGTCGAGTTGGGGCTCTACACGGCCGATGAAATTGCCGCCAACGGGGATGCCATTGTCCGCGATTGCCTCGCCAGCAAAAAGCTCTATCCGCTGGTGACGACCACCTGCGCACCCACGCAGATCGAGGGTGGCAGCACCGGCGCCAACGTAATGCCGCAGGATATGTGGGCCAATATCAACTTCCGCATGCTCGAGGGCACGGGCGTGGCCGATGTCGCTACTCGCTGCCGCGAGGCCGTTGCCGCGGCGGGCCTTGCCGGTCGTGTCGAAGTGGAGTTGGGCCCCGGCAGCTCCGAACCCTCGCCGTCCCCGCGCATCGGTGGACCGGGACTCGAGGCCGTTCGCGCCATTGCCGCCCGCTACTTCCGTGATCCAAAGGGGACGGAGGAAAACGGATCATTCGAGCCAGTGGCAATTGTGCCCTCGACCGTGATCGGTGCGACCGACGCTGCCAACTACCAGCACATTTGCCCTGAGTGCATTCGCTTCTCGGCCTTTGTGGTTGATGACGACGAGTGCGATCGCGGCGTCCACGGCACCAACGAGCGCATCACCCGCCGCGCCTACCTCCAGGGCATCCGCTTCCTCGTCGCTCTACTCCAAACGCTCTAGAATCCGACAAAGGGACTGTTCCCTTGTCGGATTCCGTGCGGGTTATATGCAGGTTTGCCTGCGCACGCTATCATATATGGGTTAGACCGCAACTATGTACCCCATACGCGAAGGGATGCGCATGTATCTGAAGATCGACATGTTCTAGCTGGGCTTACCCCCGCAGCGGCGCCCTGCGCCCCATCAATTCTGCCGATTTTCACCTTCACGCATATAAAGGAGTCCGTCATGCGCGACAAGCTCGAGAAGATCATCAAGGCCTACGAGGAGCTCGAGAAGAAGCTTTCCGACCCGGCCGTCGCCTCCGATATCAAGGAGTTCACGCGTCTCAACAAGGAGTACGCGCACCAGTCTGACCTCATTGCCGCCTCGCGCGAGTACATCGGCGCGCTCGATGACATCGAGGCTGCCAAGGAAATGCTGCACGATACCACCGATGCCGATGAGAAGGAGATGCTCCAGATGGACATCTCCGAAAACGAGGCCAAGCTCCCCCAGCTCGAGGAAGACATTAAGTACATGCTCATCCCGAGCGACCCCAACGACGACAAGAACACCATCGTCGAGATTCGCTCCGCCGCCGGTGGCGACGAGGCGGCCATCTTCGCCGGCGACCTGTACAAGATGTACCAGCGCTTTTGCGAGTCGCGCGGCTGGAAGACCACCGTGCTCGATTCCAGCCCCAGCGAGGCCGGCGGCTTTAAGTCCATCGAGTTCAAGGTCGAGGGCGACCGCGTCTACTCCGTCATGAAGTTCGAGTCCGGCGTGCACCGTGTCCAGCGCGTCCCCAAGACCGAGTCCCAGGGCCGCATTCAGACCTCCACGGCTACCGTCGCCGTACTTCCCGAGGCCGAGGAAATCGACGTCCAGATCAACCAGTCCGACCTGCGCATCGACACCTACTGCGCCTCCGGCCCTGGCGGTCAGTGCGTTAACACCACCTACTCCGCCGTGCGTATCACCCACCTGCCCACCAACACCGTGGTGCAGTCGCAAGAGCAGCGTTCCCAGATTCAGAACCGCGAGGTCTGCATGCAGATGCTGCGCGCCCGTCTGTACGAGATGGAGCTCGAGAAGCAGCAGGCAGAGCTCGGTGCCGAGCGCCAAAGCCAGATTGGTCACGGCAACCGTTCCGAGAAGATCCGTACCTACAACCAGCCCCAGGACCGCGTGACCGATCACCGCATCGGTTTCAATTCCACCTACAACGGCGTCCTCCTGGGCGACCAGCTCGGCACCGTCATCGAGGCACTCGCCGCCGCCGAGCGAGCCGAGAAGCTGGCACAGGCTGTTTAGGTTCCGCCGTTCTACCGAACGGCGGACCAGCCGACGCTGCGCGGGCCGCATTTGGACAATCTGACGTTCAACTTCAAGGGCGCGACCAGAAGGTCAGCGCCCTTTCGTTTCGCGTCACCTTGTCTCAAATGCGACCCGCTCGCTGTCCGTCCTCTGCCTGCGGCGTTGCCTTGCTCTGGATGCGGTATGCTCAACCTGCGGCGCCTTAGAGGTAGTCATTGGGGGCGTACTTAAATGACTGGGTTGGGTACATTGCTTTGAGATGTTATTCAGTCGGCTGTGATGGCCTTTGAGCTGCTTACCTGCTTAAAGCAATTAACGGCATGTAGCCGCTATCGAAAATATTGCTCGAAAAATCGTCCAAGAAGTCGTGGGGCGATTTTTGACGCGTCGCGCGTCAAGCGATGTGGCAAGCGTTTGGTTAGATATTGGTCAGTTTTGGGCAACCTTGCCAAAAGCTTGACGAATGCAAATCTGGACGTCGGCGAATGAACACTTTGAGCGAGCCCGGTGCAAAATACTGGGCTGATTCTCGATAATCGCCTTCAATCGCCCCTTGCCAAGCGCTAGCCTCGCTTACAATCTGCTCCGACATTCGCGCGCCGTCCGGCGCTTAAGAGGGGAGGGCCCCATGGCAAACGAGATCTGGACCATCAAGCGTTGTCTCGAGTGGACCAAGGAGTACCTGGCCGAGCGCGGCGAGGAGCACCCCCGTCTTTCTGCCGAGTGGCTGCTGTGCGCAGCTACGGGTCTGGCGCGTATCGACTTATATATGCGCATGGACGAGACGCTCGACGCAGCGCAGCTCGAGACCATGCACGCGGCGGTCGTCCGTCGCGCGAAGGGCGAGCCGCTGCAGTACATCACCGGTAGCACGCAGTTTCGCATGATCGACGTCGCGTGCGCCCCCGGTGTGCTCATCCCGCGCCCCGAGACCGAGATGCTCGTCGAAGAAGTTCTGAACTATCTGGATGCCGAGGTGCTGAGCCCCGAGGCCGCTGCCCGCCAGCGCGTGGAGCTGCCTTGGAACGATGAGGTCGAGCAGGCCCGCAAAGCCGAGGCGGCGCTGGCTGACGAACGCGCGGCCGCCGAGCGTCGTGCCGCCAACCTGACGGCCGCCGATGAGGCTGCGCTGGGTAGCGACGTGCTCGGTAGCCGCGCCTATGCCGAGGAGCTTGCCGATCGCGAGGCCGAGGAAGCCGCTGCGCAGGCGGCAGAAGCAGAGGGCATGGAAACCCCTGAGCCCGAGCTCGACGAATACGGCATCGCCATTGAGGGTGCCGACCAGGAGACGGTTTCAGCTCAGGATGCCGCTGCGCCTGCCCCAGCCGAGCCCCGCACTGCCCGCGTTCTCGAGGTCGGCTGCGGCACGGGCTGCATCTCGCTCTCGCTTGCCTGGGAGCGTCGCGGCCACGTTACCTGCACCGCTACCGATATCGAGCCGCGCGCCATCGATCTGGCCACCAAAAACCGCGATGCCCTCGGCCTCACGGCAGATGAGGTTGCCTTCAGCCTCACCAACCTGGTGAGCTCCATTCCCCACGACGAGTGGGGCACCTTTGATGTGCTCGTCTCCAATCCGCCTTACATCCCGACCGGTGTCATGCGCTCGCTGCCGCACGAGGTCAAGGACTTTGAGCCCGACCTGGCGCTCGAGGGCGGTGCCGACGGCCTCGACATCTTCCGCCGCCTGCTCAATGCGGCGCCTTACATGCTGCGCGCCGGCGGCCTGTTTGCTTGTGAGCTCTACGAGGGCGCCCTCGATGCCGCGGCCGAGCTCTGTCGCCAGGCAGGCCTTTCGGACGTGCGTATCGTCCACGATCTCACCGATCGCCCCCGCATCGTCCGAGCCATCGTCACCGAGCCCAAACAGCGTATTTAAGCTGAATAAATAGACATTTGCGCAAGTTTGTCCTTGCAATATACCGTAAAACTTCTACTATAGAAGGAGAAAGGTATGTCAAATCAGCTGCATCGGTACCGTATCGTGCTTGATTACATTGAACCTTGGCTTGATGAGCAGGATGAAGCTACGCTGAAGCAGATTTATGCAGACCTTTTGGTGCTCGAGAAGGAAGGTCCCAGCCTTGGTCGTCCGCTGGTTGACCGCGTAAAGGGCTCGAAGCTTCATCATTTAAAGGAGCTGAGAGTGACGTCGTGTGGTGGGCAGGTGATTCGCATCCTCTTCGCCTTTGACCCCAAGCGCCAGGCGGTATTGCTATTGGCGGGTGATAAGTCGCGAGCGGGATCGTCAAGGGCAAAATGGAACGGTTGGTATGCGATCAACATTCCAAGGGCCGAGCAAATATACCGTCGCCACGTAAGGAGGCTCGATCGAGATGGAACTGCATGAGTATATGGAATCTCGCGGGATAACACGCGACTCCATTACCGCCGAGCAGGAGAGGACTCGCGATCGTATCGAAGCCTATAAGCTTGCTCAGATTCGCAGGTTAAAAGATCTAACACAGGCGTCGGTCGCCCAGTCGATGGGCGTTTCTCAAAAACGTGTATCCGAGCTCGAGCGTGGGGAGTTGGGTTCGATGAGGCTCGACACGCTGAGCAGGTACGCAGAGAGCCTCGGCGGAAAACTGGTTGCAAGCATCGAGTTTCCCGATCGTACCGTTACGCTTGCGCGCTAAAAATCTTCAATTAACCCCCTCACTTTCACCGACTACTAGAGCCGCTCACCAAACCAACATGCGCTCTGGGCAAATAGGTTGAATGTTTCGTGCGAGAATGCCCCACAGTAAACAAACTTGCACCGGAGCGTAAGGGGCTGGCATACACATGCAGACGGTCTATCGGGTATACGAGGGAACGCGCGAGCCGCATCGGCTTGCCGTCGAGCGCACGGCCGAGGTGCTCGGCCGCGGCGGCCTGGCCTTGATTCCGACCGAGACCGTCTACGGTGTTGCCGTGGCAGTCAACGCCTTCTCGGACGCCGTGCCCCAAGATACAAGCGAATTCCCATCGTGGCCGCGCGATCCGCAGGCTGCCGTCAATGGCGCCGCAGTTCCTGCGCTCGGCACCGGCTATCGCCGTATCTTCACTCTCAAGCAACGTGAGCTCACGCAAACCGTCGCTTGGCTGGTCGATGGCGTCGAAGCACTCGACCGCTATGGCGTGGATATCCCGGAAGATGCCCGCGTACTCGCGCGACGATGCTGGCCGGGAGCCCTGACTATCGTGGTCAAGGCAGCCCCCTGCGTGCCGACCTTTATGCGCGCTGCCGACGACACCGTGGCCCTGCGCGCTTCGGCCTCTCCCGTGGTCCAAGCGCTCATCCGCGCCTGCGGCAGTCCCCTTGCCTGCACGAGCGCCAACACGCACGGCGCGCCTTCGCCGGCAAGCTTTGCCGCCGTCGAGGGTCGCATCCTGGAGGGGGTCGATGTTGCCGTCGACGCCGGTGAGACCCCGTGTCGCGACGCCTCGACCATCGTGTCGTTCCAGCACGGCGGGCTCCAGATCCTGCGCCAAGGCGCACTTCCCGCATCAGAGATCGAGCGGGTCCTGTCCGACCCGATGCAATAGAAGGGTGTAAGCGATGTCGTTGAATCTGGGCAGCCTGGGCATGGAAGATGCCTCGTTTAACTTTGGCGGTTCCTACATCATGGCGCTCGACTGCGGCACTACCTCGGTACTCGCGGCCATTGTCGACGAATACGGCTGCATCGTTGCCCAGGCGCGTCGTAGCGTCAAAACCAGCTTCCCGCGCCCCGGCTGGGTGGAGCAGGATCCCACGGAGGTGCTTGCCAGCCAGATCGGCGTGATGATGGAGGTTCAGTTTAAGAGCGGCATCCATTCCGATCGCATCGCCGCCATCGGCATCTCCAACCAGCGCGAGACCACGGTGGTCTGGGACCGCGTGAGCGGCCAGCCCATCTATAACGCCATCGTATGGCAGTGCCGTCGTACCGCGCCGGCGATCGACGCGTTGGTTGAACAGGGTTGCGAGGAGCTGGTGCGCTCCCGCACGGGACTTACGCTTGACCCGTATTTCTCGGCCTCCAAGGTGCAGTGGATTCTCGACAACGTCGACGGCGCACGCGAGAGCGCGGCGGCGGGCGACCTCATGTTTGGCACCATCGACACCTGGCTCATCTACAACCTCACCGGCGGCCAGGTCTTTGCCACCGACTACACCAATGCCAGCCGCACGGCACTCTTTAATATCCATACGCTCGATTGGGACGACGACCTGCTGGCGCTCTTTGACGTTCCACGTTCCATGATGCCCGAGGTTCGCTGGAGCTCGGGCGACTACGGCCGCGTCGCGAGCGACATCATGACCAACATGCCGCCCATCATGGGCGTGGCGGGCGACCAGCAGGCATCGCTGTTCGGCCACTGCTGCTTCTATCCCGGCCAGACCAAAAACACCTATGGCACGGGCTGCTTTATGCTCATGAACACCGGTGACGAGATCGTCGAATCCAAGAATGGCCTGGTCTCCACCATCGGTATCGCTGCGGACGGCAAAGTCAGCTATGCGCTCGAGGGCTCTATTTTTGCCGCCGGTTCAACGATGAACTGGCTTCGCAACAACATGGGCATCATCTCGAGCGTGAGCGAGTCGGCACAACTCGCCGCTTCGATTAGCGACAACGAGGGCTGCTACTTCGTTCCCGCCTTTGCAGGTTTGGGTGCTCCCTGGTGGGACCCGCATGCCCGCGGTATCGTGTGCGGTCTGACCGGCGCCTCGAGCCGTGCGACCATCGTACGTGCCGCCTGCGAATCCATGGCATATCAGAGCTACGACGTGCTGCGCGCCATGGAGCAGGACGTGGGGCTTTCGATTGAGCGCCTGTCTGTCGATGGCGGTGCCTCGCGCAACGAGTTCATCATGCAATTCCAGGCCGACCTGCTGGATATCCCCGTGCTGCAATGCGAGACGGTGGAGACCACGGCAATCGGTGCCGCGTACTTGGCGGGTCTTGCCGTCGGCTATTGGGAAGACCTGGAGGAGCTGGAGCAAAATGCCCAGATCGTTAGGACCTTCCTTCCCCATATGTCCGCCGAGCGTCGCGAGCAAAACCTTGCGGGCTGGCGTGATGCAGTCAAGCGCTCGCTCAGTACCGCACAGTAGGGCTGCGATGGGCTGCTCGATACAACAAACCGCTAAACTTATGCATGGCGTGCGGCGGCAACATTGCTGCGCGCCTTGTCAGCAAGGCCGTTTTGCGGCTGCAACGAAAGGGGCAATCAACCCATGACCGTCACCTACGATGCGTCCCGTGTGACGCTTGTCGATCATCCGCTCGTCCAGCACAAGCTGTCGATCCTGCGCGACAAAAACACCGGCACCAACCAGTTCCGTCAGCTCGTGCGCGAACTCGCGCTTTTTGACGGCTACGAGGCCATGCGCGACCTGCCCATGGAAGACGTCGAGGTCGAGACCCCCATCACCACCGCAACGTTTAAGCAGCTCGCCGGCAAAAAGCTCGCCATCGTGCCCATCCTGCGTGCGGGCCTTGGCATGGTCGACGGTATCCTCGACCTGGTGCCCTCCGCTCGCGTGGGCCACATCGGCATGGAGCGCGACGAGGTCACCCACGAGCCGCACGAGTATTACCGCAAGATGCCCAAGGATATCGACCAGCGCATCTGCCTGGTCGTCGACCCCATGCTCGCCACGGGCGGTTCGGCCGAGATGGCCATCAGCTACCTGCGCGAGCGCGGTGTCAAGGATATCCGCATGCTGTGCATCGTCGCCGCGCCCGAGGGCCTCAAGTCACTGACCGAAAAGGACCCCGACGTACATATTTATACGTGCGCCATCGACGACCATCTCAACGAGGCCGCCTACATCGTTCCCGGCCTCGGCGACGCCGGCGACCGCATCTTCGGCACGCTCTAGTCGCTGGGCTAAGACGGCCGCGGCTGCAAATACGAAGAAACGGTGCGCGCGGTCGAACAAAAGGCGACCGCGCGCACTCCTGTTAACGGACGTTTTGCCCTGCAGGGTTCGAGAAAAACGTATTACCGTACCTGCGGCATAAAGAAGGTCTTAAGAAAACGAACAGGTGCGTATTAACCGATGCTTTTTCGGTTGTACTTTAGCGATTGGCTCGTACAATAGTCACCAATGTTTGGCGGGAACTGTTCTGTGAGGCGTTAAAAAAGGAAAGTGAGGACGCCAATGTTTCAGATAGCCGATCTGCTCGCTATCGTTGCAGGCGCCATCGCGGGCGCAATTGCCTTCCTTCCCTTTGTCTTTACGCTCAAGCCGGTTCTTGACGATAAACAGAATGCGGACATGCTCAAGGGTATGGTGAGTCTGGCGGTCTCGGCAATCGCCCTGCTCGTCTTTACCTTGGTTGTGTTTGTGTTGTTCGGAGAGGCATTTCGCATGTTCCTCCTGGGCGAGGCGATCGGCTTCGTGGCCTTTATGGCCGCCTGCACGGTTCGCGTCGCCAAGGCGCTGCGAGATCCTCATGAGGTCGAAAGGTAAGTCGTGGAAATTTTTGAAAAGCTGCCTGATGAGATTAATCATCTGGTCAGCGAGTTCAGCTCCACCCCTGTCGTGGGCGATCTGAGCTGCGGCATCACGCAGTACTCGTTTTGGCTGATCGTCTCCACGATCGTGCTCCTGATCGTCCTGGCCGTGTTCAAGAAGAAGCAGACCCTGGTTCCCAAGGGCTTCTTCGTCAACGGTTTCGAGTACATCATCGAGTACGTCGAGAACGATATCGGCAAGGGCGTCGTGGGTGAGAACTGGAAGAAGCACTTCCCGTTCCTGTGCTCGCTTTTCCTGTTCATCCTGATCAATAACATGATCGGCCTGATCCCGGGAATGAAGCCCGGCACCGGCGCAATCGGCTCCACCGCCGCGCTCGCCATTTTCGCCTTCGTGTACTTCATCTACTACGGATGCAAGGCTCACGGCGTGATCGGCTACATCAAGAGCCTCGCCCCGCAGGGCGTGAGCTTCCCGATGAACGTGCTCGTGTGGGTTGTCGAGCTATTCTCGACCTTCCTGCGCCTCATCACGCTCGCCGTTCGTCTGTTCTGCAACATGTTCGCAGGACACGTGGTCATGGGCTCGTTCGCCATCATGGCGAGCATGTTCATGCAGCCGCTGCTTCAGCAGGTTTCCGCGGCCCACGCCGTCGGCGCCCTGCCTTCGCTGGCCTGGCTTGCCATCCTCATCCTGATCTATGCGATCGAGCTTGTGGTCGGCGCCATCCAGGCTTACGTCTTCACGGTCCTTACCGCCGTGTATGTCTCCGAGGCAGAGGAGGTCGCGGAGGAGGAGTAGTCTTCCGTTCGCGCCTTAAAGGTAAGGCAATTCGTTAAACCGCCGGTGCCCGTACCCATGGAGCCCGGCAGTTATAAAAAGGTTATCCTGCGTGAAATAAGACACGCACGACAAAGGAGGAATCGTGGGAGTTATCGGTTACGGTCTCGGTGTTATCGGCGCTGGTCTTGCTATCGGCCTGTCTGCTCTGGGTGCTACGGGTGCTATGGCCCGTCAGCCTGAGGTCCAGGGCCGCGTGTTCACCGTCTTCATCATGGGCTCCGCCTTCGGCGAGGCTCTGGCTCTGATCGGCTTCGTTGTCGCGCTGATCGTTAAATAGCACGGAGCGTCAAGTATGAATCTTTCATCCCAGAAGAGCGCGATCGCACTCTCCGCGTCCGCGGCCGCGCTGCTCATGCCGGTTTCCGCGTTCGCTGAGGACGGCGCTGCCGGTGCGGACATCCTCATCCCTAAGATGGCGGAGTTCATCCCGGCGCTTATCGCCTTCCTGATTATCTGGATCGTGCTGGCCAAGGTCGCCCTGCCGGGCATCATGAAAACCATGGAGGAGCGCGGCAAGAAGATCGAGGAGAGCCTCGACGAGGCCGAGAAGACCAAGCAGGAGGCTATCGCCAAGCGCGCTGAGTCCGACTCGATCGTCACCGACGCCCGTCGTCAGGCTGCCGACATCGTTCTCGAGGCCCGTAAGGACGCCGAGTCCGAGCGCGCCCGTATCATCGAGGCTGCTCACAAGGAGGCCGAGGAGATCATCGCCAAGGCCCATACGACCGTCGAGGACGAGCGCAAGTCCATCTACGCCGGTGCCGCGAGCTCCATCGCCGACCTGTCCGTTGCCGTCGCCACCAAGATCGTGGGCGAGGCACTCGAGGACGAGGCCGAGCAGAAGAAGCTCATCGAGCGCTACATCCAGGAAGCAGGTAGCCTGAATGCCGACTAGCCGCTATCAGGACAAGGTGCTCGAGACCTACGCGCGCTCCCTTCTGGAAGCCGCTAAGGCCGAGAACCATGTGTTCGAGGACCTCGAGATGATCGAGCGCCTGGCTTCTGCCAGCCCCGAGATCATCGCCGTGCTCGACACCATGTCCAAGCGCGACCAGCTCGACCTTCTTCCCAAGGTGGCAGCTGCCTTTAAGTATGTTGCCGAGGAAGACGAGGATGTAGTGGGCGTGACCGTCACCACGGCGATCCCGCTCGACGACGAGCTGCGTCAAACCATCACTAAGAAATGCGAGCAGGACTTCGGCCGCAAGGTATTCCTTATCGAGCAGGTCGACCCGTCTATCGTGGGCGGCTTGGTGCTCGAGGCCCGCGGCGAGCGTCGTGACATTTCCGTCAAGACGCAGCTGCGCATCGCGCAGGAGACCCTCGCAAACTCTGCTAATTCGTACGGAGGTGAAGCCTAATGTCCGAAACCCTCAATGCCCAGGATATCGCCAAGAAACTGCAGGAGCAGCTCACGAGCCTCTCCGCGACGGTCGATACGCATGAGGTTTCAACGGTCGACGAGGTAGGCGACGGCATCGCGCGCGTCTCCGGCCTCAAGAGCGCCATGGCAGGCGAGCTTCTGGAGTTCAAGAGCTCCGATACCGGTGAGACCGTCTTCGGCCTTGCCCAGAACCTTGACCGTGACGAGGTCGGCGCCGTTCTGTTTGGCGCCGTCGACTCCATCAAGGAAGGCGACGAGTGTCGCACCACTGGCCGCATTATGGATATCCCCGTGAGCCGCGCCATGCTCGGCCGCGTCGTCAATCCGCTCGGCCAGCCTATCGACGGCCTGGGTGACATCGTCGCCACGCACCGTCGCCCCATCGAGTTCAAGGCCCCCGGCGTTATCGACCGTACCCCGGTGTGCGAGCCGGTTCAGACCGGCCTGTTGGCCATCGACTCCATGGTGCCTATCGGCCGTGGTCAGCGTGAGCTCATCATCGGCGACCGTAAGACCGGTAAGACCGCCATCGCCATCGACGCTATCCTCAACCAGCGCGGCAAGGGCATGGTCTGCATCTATGTCGCCATCGGCCAGAAGGCCTCCACGGTTGCCAACATCCGCGAGACCCTCGCTCAGCACGGCGCGCTTGACTACACCATCATCGTTTCGGCCACCGCTGCCGATTCCGCCCCTATGCAGTACATCGCGCCTATGGCCGGTGCCGCTATCGGCGAGTTCTTCATGTACAACGGTGAGGACGGCAAGCCCGCCAGCGAGACCAACCCCGGTGGCCACGTGCTCGTCATCTACGACGACCTGTCCAAGCAGGCTGTGGCTTACCGTCAGATGTCGCTGACGCTGCATCGTCCGCCCGGACGTGAGGCCTATCCCGGCGACATCTTCTACCTGCACTCTCGTCTGCTCGAGCGTGCCGTCAAGATGTCCAAGAAGAACGGTTATGGCTCCATGACGGCTCTTCCGATCATCGAGACCCAGGACGGCGACGTTTCGGCCTACATTCCGACCAACGTCATTTCCATTACCGATGGTCAGATCTACCTGCAGTCCGAGCTCTTCTTCCAGGGCCAGCGCCCGGCAGTCGACGTGGGCATTTCCGTGTCCCGCGTCGGTGGCGACGCACAGACCAAGGCCATGAAGCAGGTCGCCGGCAACCTCCGTCTGGACCTTGCTTCGTACCAGGAGCTCGCCGGCTTCACGCAGTTCGGCTCCGACCTCGACGAGGCCACGCAAAAGCAGCTTACCCACGGCGCTCGCATGACTGAGCTCCTTAAGCAGCCGCGTTACAAGCCGTTTGAGGTTGGCGAGCAGATCGTTACGCTGTTCGCTGGCAACGAGGGCTTCCTGGATGACCTGGAGATCGCCGACGTGCTGCCTTTCCGTGCCGAGCTCATCGAGTACATGGACAATGGCTTTGGCTCGCTGCTCGACAAGGTTCGCGCCAAGAAGATCGATGATGACACCAAGGCTGAGCTCTTGCGCGTCATCGGTGACTTCAAGCAGCAGTTCATGGCCAAGCACCATTCGGATGTTTCTGGATCAGAGGAGAACTAAGCCCCATGGCCAACCTTCGCGACATTAAGAAGCGAATCTCCTCGGTTACCACGACCAAGCAGATCACGCGCACGATGGAGATGGTCTCTACGGCCAAGATCCGTCGTGCCCTCGATCGCTCCAAGCAGGCCGAGCCCTATAAGGAGGCGCTGACCGACGTCATGTTGACGGTCGCCGGCGACGCCTCCTGTTCGGGCACCGATCCCATGCTGCAGAAGCATGAGAGCGTCAAGCATGGCCTGATTGTCGTTATTGCCTCGGACCGCGGCCTTGCCGGCGGTTTCAATACGACGGTGGAGCGCACGGCCGAAAAGCTCGCCGCTTCTTGGGCGAACGACGGCATCGAGTGCGAGATCATCGCGTGTGGGCGCAAACCGGCCACGTATTTCCGTGACCGCGAAAACGTCGTCATGCACTTTGAGGGCAACTCCTCTGAGCCCGATTTCAATCAGGCCCGCATGATCTCCTCTCATATCTGCGATGCGTATCGTGCCGGTGAGCTTGACCGTGTCGAGCTTGTCTACCACCACGCCAAGAACCGCGTGGATCAGGAGCTTCGCGTCGAGCATCTGTTGCCGCTCGACCCCGAGATGATCGCTATGGCCCACGGTCCGCGTAAGAACGAGACCGACGCCCCTAAGCGCATCTCGTCCACGTTCGAGTTCGTGCCCTCTCCCGAGCATGTTCTCGGCAAGCTTGTGCCGTCTTATATCCTGACGGTCATCTACCAGGCCCTGATCGATTCGGCGGCTGCCGAGCAGGGTGCACGCCGCAAGGCCATGCACTCCGCGACGGAAAACGCCACCGCGATCATCTCGACCCTTACCCGCACGTATAGTCGCGTGCGCCAGGCTTCGATCACGACCGAGATTAACGAGATCGTCGGCGGAGCCTCAGCATTGGAGGAACAGTAATGGCTAATAACACCGTAAAGCTTGCGGTCGAGGAAGCCACCAAGAAGACGACTGCCGGTGATGGTCGCATCGTGCGAATCATCGGTCCTGTCGTCGACGTCAAGTTTGACGGTGCGGTGCCCCCGATCTACAACGCGCTCACGGTCGAGGCCGAGACCCCGATCGGTCATCTGAGCACGATCCTCGAGGTCGAGAGCCAGCTTCCGGGCGGCGTCGTCCGCACGGTCGCCATGTCCTCGACCGACGGCCTGCAGCGCGGCCTCATCGCCACCGATACCGGTGAGCCCATGAAGATGCCCGTTGGCCCCAAGACGCTCGGCCGTATTTGGAACGTCATGGGCAAGCCCGTCGACGGCAAGCCCATGCCCGAGGTGGAGGAGTTCTACCCCATCCACCATGCAGCGCCCCGTTTCGACGAGCTCACCACCAAGACCGAGATCTTCGAGACCGGCATCAAGGCCGTCGACCTGCTCGAGCCCTACATCCGTGGCGGCAAGACAGGCCTGTTCGGCGGCGCCGGCGTCGGCAAGACCGTTCTGATTCAGGAGCTCATCAACAACCTCGCCCAGGAGCACGGCGGCACCTCGGTGTTCACCGGCGTCG
>WGSK01000023.1:0-36553 GCA_014871655.1 Collinsella sp.
AAGAGAAGAGGCGGGGCATGCCCCGCCTCTTACACCACATCTCTGCGCGCTACCGACGAAATGGCGATGAATACACGATTTTAATCCAACTGTTAGTCCTTATAATGGACACATGTTGCGTAACTTAGGCAAATACTATCTTATTATATGTTGCAAACAAAGTAGCAGTACTCATTTTTGCCATTTTTTGGCCACGGCCTTTGTGGCAGACGTGCTGGCGGGTTCGAATCCCATGCGCTGGGCACAAAAAAGAAAGGCCCCATCGCTGGGAGCCTTTTCAATCAAGTGGTGGGCGATGAGGGGTGTCCGCGTGCGGCTGGCGCCGCCCGCGCCCCGCTCCTCGCGTGCTACGCTGGAAAACGCTTCGCGTTTCCTCAGCTCTGCACCCTTGCGGGTTCGAATCCCTCTGCACGGGGCCCAAAAAGGAAAGGCCCCCATCGCTGGGAGCCTTTTCAATCAAGTGGTGGGCGATGAGGGATTCGAACCCCCAGCCTTGTGCGTGTAAAGCACCTGCGCTAACCGTTGCGCCAATCGCCCGCAGGGATTGAGTATAGCGGAAACCCCGTGCTGTTCACCGCTAATCCATAACGAAACTTACGCGGCGACTTCGGCGCCCTTGTCCTCGTCGATAAAGAAGCGCTTGTACCAGATGAGGAACGTCAGCGTGGTATAGATCTTGCGCTGGTTGAGCGCGCGACCCTCAAAGTGATCGTCAAGCAGTTTCATGAGCGCATCGGTGTCAAAGAAATCAGCAGCCCACGGTGCGGTGAAGTATTCCTTTACGTAGTCGTAGTACTTTTGCTCGCGAAGCCAGAACTTGACCGGTACGGGGAAGCCCACCTTCTTGCGCGTTGCCCACTCGTCGGGCAGCGTGCGGTTGGCGGCGTGACGCAGGACGAGCTTGCAGCCTTCTTCGTTAACACGGTAGTTGGCGGGAATGTGCTCGGCAAACTCCATGACCTTCTTGTCCAGGAACGGGACGCGAAGCTCCAGAGAATGCGCCATGCACATCTTGTCTGCCTTGAGCAGGATGTCGTCCGGCAGCCACATGTTCATATCCAGATACTGTTTCTTGGAAAGCTCGCAGCAGCTGGGAACCTGCTTGTAGTACTCGGCGCACATCTCGGCGGCGTTCTTGCCGGTGTCATAAGCGGGCTTGAGCACCTCGTCGACCTCGGAGGGATCGAACACCTTTGCCTGACCCACATACCAACGCTCGGGAACCTCGGCGCATTTCGTCAGGAAGTTGTGGCCCTTAAAGTAGGGGAGATGCTGAACGAGCGAGCCCAGGGCGCGACGTACGCCGAGCGGCACGCGCTTCTTAAAGGAGCGCATCTCGGGGGTGTCCTCGTACCACTCATAGCCGGCAAACAGCTCGTCGGCACCCTCGCCCGAAAGGACGACGGTGACCTCCTCGGAAGCCATCTGCGCCAGATAGTACAACGGCACGCTGGACAGGTTCGATTGCGGTTCGTCCATGTGATACTGGATATCGGGCAGCGCATCGAAGAACTCGTCGGCGGTAATCATCTTGCGCACATTCTTGATGCCCAGCTTGTCGGAAAGCTCGGCAGCGTAGTTGGTCTCGTTGAAGTTCTTGTAATCGAAGCCGACAGAATACGTGGTGTCGGGCATGAGACAGGCGGCGATGTAGCTGGAGTCCACGCCGCCAGAAAGGAACGAGCCCACCTTAACATCGGCGATTCGGTGTGCAGCGACGCTTTCGTGCACAACCTTGTCGCACTCGTCCACGTACTCCTCGAAGGTCTTGGAGTTGTCGTCGGTGAAGTCACAGCTCCAGTAACGCTTGATGTCCATGGTGTTGGTCGTCAGGTCATACGTAAAGCAATGCGCCGGGGCAAGCTTGAACACGCCCTTAAAGAAGGTCTCCTCCGTGGCGGGGAATTGCAGCGTCAAGTAGGGGCGTAGCGCGTCGTGGTTGACAGCCTTCTCAAACTTGGGATGGTCCAGGAAGCTCTTGATCTCGGAGCCAAACAGCAGTGAGCCATCGGATGCCTGGTAGTAATAAAACGGCTTGATACCAAAGATGTCGCGAGCGCCGAAGAGTTTGTTCTTGTTCTGGTCGTGAATCACGAACGCGTACATGCCGCGTAGGCGGTTGACCAGGTCCTCGCCCCACTCCTCGTAACCGTGTACCAGGACCTCGGTATCGGCGTTGCAGTGGAAGGCGTAGCCGGCTGCCTCCAGCTCGGCGCGAAGCTCCTGGAAGTTGTAGATCTCTCCGTTGAAGACAATCGTGACCTTGCCGTCGTCGCTCGACATGGGCTGAGCTCCAGCTTCGGAAAGATCGAGAATCGAAAGACGACGGAAGCCAAGGGCAACGTTGTCGACGATATGCTGGCCGCCCATATCGGGACCACGGTGGATGATGCGATTCATCATGGCCGTGAGAACCAGCTCACTCTGTTCATCTGTACCGGTAAAACCGACAAAACCGCACATGCAAGATCCTTTCTGCTGACGGCTCAGGTGTACTGCCGCAAGGATCGCGGCAGCTGATGTCAAATAATCTTTACTATCATGCCAATCTTTTGTTTCGTGATAGGGCATAAGCGCCGAGCGAACCGAAAAAACCACGGCGTGACTCGTCCGGGCTTCCGGTAGCGGTTCCAAGATTTAGCAATCTGTGCCCGATACAAGATTGGGCGGCATATTACGATGGCTGCTAGTATTGAAAGGGTTTTGTTGAATCGGTTTGGTCTCGAGGCAATTGAGGCTGGGCTTAGCGAGAGAGGTCTTTGTATGTCGAGTCCGACACAAGAGAAGCTAACTCTGATGCGCTATATAGAGTTGCTCGAGGAAGATGACCTTGTTGTTTCCAGACCGAGCGCTTCGTGCGACCAGCGCATTGAGTTTGCAACTGATGACTCGCGCCAGGTGCGTCCGGGCACGCTGTTTGTCTGCAAGGGCCGTACGTTTAAGCGCGAGTACCTGCTTTCGGCAATCTCCGATGGCGCCGTGGCCTACGTTTCCGAGGTCGATTACGATGTTGATCTTCCCGCGGTGATTGTGAGTGATATTCGTCGCACGCTCGCCGTGGTGGCAGATGCCTTTTATGGGCACCCGTCGGGTAAGGTGAAGGTCTGCGCCTTTACAGGCACCAAGGGCAAGTCGACCTGTAGCTTTTATCTGCGCGGCATTCTCGCCAACGAGGCCAAGATTACGGGCTGTCATCGACCCGCTCTTAATACGGGCATTGAGTTCGACGACGGCATCGAGACGGGCCCTTCCAAACTGACGACCCCCGAATCCTTCATGCTGCAGTCTCGCATCGCGCATGCTGCGGAGGCGGGTGCCCCGTGGCTGGTTATGGAGGCATCGAGCCAGGGCCTCAAATACGAGCGCACGGGCAAGATCGCCTTTGAAGTCGGCGCCTTTACCAATATCGGCGAGGATCACATTTCGCCGATTGAGCATCCGACGCTCGAGGATTACTTTGCCAGCAAGCTCAAAATTTTCTCGCAGAGCCGTTTTGCCGTGGTCAATCTCGATATGGATAAAGTCGATCGTGTGCTCGAGGCGGCATCTCGTTGCGAACGTACGGTGACGTTCTCCCTGACCGACGAGCGTGCCGACGTGCTTGCGCTGGCGATTCGCAATGGTGACTGCGGCGTGGTGGCAACGGTGCGCACGCCCCGCTTTACGCGCGACATGGTGATTCCCACGCCGGTTAAATTCAATGTGTCCAACGCGCTTGCCGCTATTGCCTGCGCCGAGGCCCTGGGCATTTCCGAAGAGGGTATCGTCCATGGCTTTGAGGGCGTCTTCGTTCCCGGCCGTATGGAGCTCTATCCGTCCGTATCGGGCAAAATCTTGGGCGTCGTCGATTTTGCACATAACGGTATGAGCCTCGAGACACTTCTGCGCGACTTGCGCGAGAACTATCCCGAGCGCGAGCTGGCGGTTGTATTTGGCGCTACGGGCGGTAAGGGTGTCGATCGACGCACCACGATGGGCATCGCCGCTGGCAAGTATGCCGACCGAATCGTGATTACCGAGGATGACCCCGGCCCCGAGGATGTCGAGGATATTTGCGCCGAGATCGCGCGCAACGTTCAAGCGCAGGGAAATGATAACTGGCAAATCGTGACTGATCGCGTTGCCGCTATCGAGACTGCCGTGCGCGAGACCGTCCGTCCTGCCGTGGTCATCGTGACCGGTAAGGGCGAGGAAGAGTGTATGCTGCGCAAGAACGGACCCGAGCCTTGTGAGCGCGACGGTTCGATTCTCAAGCGCACCCTTGCGGCGTACGATGCCTAAGACCAGAAGCCCCTTCTACGTAAATGGAGTGACCATGTCCCACAATACCCTGCCGACCGTCGCTGAGCTTTCGGGCGAGATGCGCGAGCGTCTTGCCAAGGTTAAGTACGTCTTTACCGACCTGGACGCCACGATGCTCGCACCCGGCTCGTGCGTGCTGCGCGATAACGACGGCAATCCCTCGACCAAGCTCGTCGAGGCGGTTGTCGCGCTCGCTCGTGCCGGCATCCAGGTGGTCCCCACCTCGGGTCGCAATCGCACCATGATCCACGAAGACGCCCGCGTGCTCGGCCTCAACTCCTACATCGGCGAGATGGGCGGCCTGGTTATGTACGACCTCAAGGCCAACGATTGGGAGTACCTGACGGGCGACATGCCCTACGACCCCGCCTGCGGTCTCACGCCGCACCAGGTGATTGAGCAGACCGGCGTGTGCGAGAAGATCCTTGCCCGCTGGCCGCGTAAAATCGAGTACCACAACGACATGTCGACCGGGTACAAGTACCGTGAGGTCACCGTCGGCATGCGCGGCGATGTACCCGACGACGAGGTCCAGGCTATTCTTGACGAGGCCGGCTGCGGCCTGGTCTGGGCCTGCAACGGTCACCTGACGCATCTGTCCAAGCCGACGACGCTCGAGCTCGAACGCGTCGAGGATGGCCGCGCGTTTAACATCAATCCCGCCGGCCTCAACAAGGGCGTTGCCATCGCACGTTTCTGCGAGCACCTGGGTATCGAGCGCGAGGAGACGCTGGCGCTCGGCGATTCCGAGTCCGACTTCTACATGGCTGACCACGTGGGCACGTTCTGCCTGGTCGAGAACGGTTTGACCAGCGCCGGCGCGCCCGAGTTCCTGGATACCTGCGATAATGCCTACGTCACGCGAGGCAAGATTGTCGACGGCTGGGCGGCAACGGCAGAGCTGCTCGTCGCGGCTCGTTCGTAGCGCGGCCCTATCGTTCTGAGCCATATCTTTTCGAGAGAGAATCTGGTGAGGTAATGTCCGATATCGAGAATCTGGCTGGCGACACACGCCCCATTGGCGTATTCGACTCGGGTCTAGGCGGTCTGACGGTTGCGCGCGCGATTGCGACGGCGTTGCCGCACGAGTCCGTCTACTACTTTGGCGACACCAAGCGCTGCCCCTACGGCACCCGCACCGAGGACGAGGTGCGCACGTTTGCACTGCAGGCGGGCCGTTGGCTGTCGAAGCACGACGTCAAGATCATGGTCATCGCCTGCAATACGGCGACCGCTGCGGCCTTGCGTTTGGCCCAGCAGGTGCTCGACGTCCCCGTCATCGGTGTGATCGCACCGGGCGCACGCGCAGCAATCAACAGCACCCGCACGCGCCGGGTGGGCGTGCTCGCCACCAACCTCACCATTCGCTCAGGCGCTTACACCCGTGCCATTCAGGACCTGGATGCCGGCGTCGACGTATACGGCTGCCCTGCCTCGAGCTTTGTCGAGGTAGTTGAGCACGAGCTCGCCTCGGGCGCGCATCTGCAAGAGCAATGGCTCGAGAACGAGGACATCTTTGATACGCCTGCCGTACGCGCGCTGGTCGGTGCCACAGTTGAACCGCTGCGCGACCACGGCATCGATACCGTGGTACTCGGCTGCACGCATTTCCCACTGCTCGTGGGGCCTATTCGCCATGCGCTGGGTCCCGGAGTGCGCGTGGTGAGCTCCGCCGAGGAGACCACGCGCGAGCTGACCGATATTCTCACGCGCCGCGAGCAGCTGGCGGGCGACGCAGCCGAGCCGCAGCATCGTTTTGCAACGACGGCCGATAACATTGCCGAGTTTGCGGTGGCGGGCAGCTTTATCTTTGGCCAGCCGCTCAAGAGCATCGAGCATATCGATATCGACGAACTGAAATAGATATAAGGTCACCGACCAAAGGCTCACGTTCACCTTTTGCCGAAAGGATATTTCTATGGAGTACATGCAGGTCAATCGCGCCAACGGCCGTGCCGCCGATGAGCTGCGCCCCATCAAGCTTACTCGCGGCGTCATGAAACACGCCCACGGTTCGTGCCTGGCCGAGTTTGGCGATACGCGCGTGCTGTGCGCTGCCACCATCGAGGAGGGCGTGCCGGGCTGGCGCAAGGGCGCCAAGGCCGGTTGGGTAACGGCGGAGTACGCCATGCTGCCGGCATCGACCGGCAAGCGCTGCAAGCGCGAGCACGCCAACCGCAAGGGTCGCTCCATGGAGATTGAGCGTCTGATCGGCCGTAGCCTGCGCACCGTCGTCAACATGAAGGCGCTCGGCGAGTACACCGTTACCGTCGACTGCGATGTGATCCAGGCGGATGGCGGCACGCGTACGGCGAGCATTACCGGTGCCTGGGTGGCGCTGCACGACGCCCTTGCTATGTGGGTCGAGGCCGGCAAGATCGAGCGCATCCCGCTCACGGGCCAGGTTGCTGCCATCTCTATGGGCGTTGTCGACGGCAACACCCTGCTCGACCTGGATTATTCCGAGGACAGCCACGCCGAGGTCGACATGAATCTCGTCGCTACCGATACCGGTGAGATGATCGAGCTTCAGGGCACTGGCGAGCAGGCGCCCTTCGACCGCAAGCGCCTCAATTCCCTGCTCGATTTGGGCGACAAGGGCATTGCCGAGCTCATCGAGCTCCAGCGCCAAGCCCTCGCCTAACCTGCCAAAAAGGGACAGGTTTATTTTGGCAGGTTTTATCTGCGGAAACGCCGATAGATAAGGTTGATGCCACATGAAAGGGGAGACGCCGACGGACCGGTCCCTTTTACGTGACTTTGCTATACGGACAAGGAGACCACTCATGGCACTTGAGAAGATCGACATCGACACCCTCGACCCGGCGGCGACCATCGTCGTGGCAACGGGCAACGCCCATAAGCTCACCGAGATCGAGGCCATTTTGGGCAAGGTTATGCCCGAGGTTCGCTTTGTGGCGCTCGGTCAGCTGGGCGATTTTGAGGACCCCGAGGAAAACGGCACGACGTTTTTGGAGAACGCCATCATCAAGGCGCAGGCCGCGGTGGAGGAGACGGGGCTCATGGCCATTGCCGACGATTCGGGCCTGGTCGTCGATGCGCTGGACGGTGAGCCCGGTGTGTATAGCGCGCGCTACGCGGGGGTTCACGGCGACGATGCTGCCAACAATGCCAAGCTGCTCGTGAATCTGGAGGGCGTGGCCGACGAGGACCGCACTGCGCGCTTTATGAGCGTCGTCGCGCTCATCGACACGGACGGTTTGGTCACCTATGGTGAGGGCGCCTGCGAGGGCGTTATCGCACGCGAGGGCCGCGGCGATCACGGCTTTGGCTACGACCCGCTGTTCCTGCCGGTCGACACACCGGGCAAGACCATGGCCGAGCTGACGGCGGACGAGAAGAACGCCATCAGCCATCGCTTCCATGCGCTCGAGCACCTATCCGCCAAACTGACGGGCGAGGAGTAGGCCGTGCGTGCGGTGGTGCAGCGCGTGCTCAACGCCGGCGTGACGGTCGACGGCGAGTGCGTGGGCAAAATTGGGCGCGGCTATCTGGTGCTGCTGGGCGTGGGCCACGGCGATACGCGTGCCGAGGCCGACAAGCTGTGGGGCAAGCTCCGCGGGCTGCGTATCAACGAGGACGAGAACGGCAAGACCAACTTGGCGCTTGCCGATGTCGACGGCGAGGTGCTCGTGGTGTCGCAGTTCACGCTGTTCGCCGACTGCCGCCACGGTCGCCGCCCATCGTTTACGGATGCCGGTGCCCCCGATGTCGCCAACGAGCTCTACGAGTACTTCCTGACGCTCGTTCGTCAAGATGTCGAACACGTGGCGCACGGCATTTTTGGCGCCGATATGAAGGTAGACCTCGTCAACGATGGGCCATTCACCATTGTTCTGGACACAGACAATCTGTAAGTAGTCAATTTGGGACGGGGCTTATTTAGCTACTTGCGTATGGCGGCAGCAGGGTGCTATAGTATTAGAGTTTTGTCTATCTTAGGAGTATTATCCCCTTTTTGAATTGCACCTTCTGGAGGCCCTGTTCATGGAAGAGATGGAAGTCAATCACGTCGACGACATCCACGAGAAGCTGACCGATATGGTGGGCGATCGCGTCAAGGTTAAGGCCAACATGGGCCGTACCCGCGTCGTCGAGCGCATGGGCACCATCAAGAGCGTCCACCCGGCCGTCTTCATTGTCGAGGTTGACGAGCGTCGCGGCCGCAAGTCGCGTCAGTCCTACCAGTATATCGATGTGCTCACCGGTCAGGTCGAGCTGTTCGACCCCGAGAGCGGCGAGCACATCTTTACCCCGCTCGGCAATCAGCTCGAGGAGCATTAACGGTGACCGATCGGTCCCTGACTCTTTCCGCGCCGGCAAAGATTAACCTCTACCTGGGGGTTCATACCGAGCGCGATGACCGCGGCTATCACAGGGTCGATTCCCTGATGGCGGCCGTCGGTCTTTCCGATACCGTGACGGTCACGCCGGCGCAGGCGCTGACCGTCCAGACGGTTCCGGCATCAGATTTTCCCATGCAAAAGAATACAGCGTATCGGGCTGCGGTTGCTATGGCCGAGCATTATGGTCGCGAGGCAAACATCTGCGTGACGATTGAGAAGCGCATTCCATTGTGCGCCGGCTTGGGCGGCCCCTCGACGGATGCGGCCGCGGTCATTGTCGCCTTGGCAGAGCTCTGGGGCATTGATCGCACCGACCCAGCGCTCGACGATATTGCGCGGGGCATTGGTGCTGACGTCCCGTTCTTTTTGCACGCGAGTCCTGCGTTCTACGTAGGTGGGGGAGACGTGCTGGCAACTGAGTACCCCGCGCTGCCCGCGACGCCCGTCGTGCTGGTCAAGCCGCGCGAGGCAAGCGTTTCGACAATTGAAGCCTATCGACGTTTTGACGAGGCCCCGGTGCCTGCGGACAAGCCCGGCGCGATAGCTTCTGCCTTGCGTGCTGGTGATGCCGAGACGGCATATGCACTCATCCATAACAATCTGGGTGTCATTTCCGCACAGATGGAGTCGCAGATTCAAACGGTCCTCGACTGGCTGCGTAAACAGGACGGAACCGTTGCTGTAGATGTGTGCGGATCGGGTGCCTGCTCGTTTGCCATTTGCGACACCGCTGCCACGGTCGAAAGGCTTGCCGATGCTGCCCAGCAAAATGGCTGGTGGGCCTGCGCGACTGAGTTTATTCCCAACACGGTTCGCGTCGAAGTGCCAAAGAAGTAAAAATTTCTCTAGCACACGACGGAAATCTTTGTTACTATAGTCGAGCTAACGGGTTGTGGCTCAGTTTGGTAGAGCACTGCGTTCGGGACGCAGGGGTCGCTGGTTCAAATCCAGTCAACCCGACCAGAGCATGAGGAGGGACCGCTTCTTGCGGTCCCTTTTTTTAGCTATTGTTGTGATACCGCGATACCCGCGGTATACTCATTCGAGCTTGTCTCGCTGTATTGTGGAGGTCTACATGTTTGGACTGAGGGCTCCTGAGCTCATCATTATTCTCGTCGTTGTCCTGATTATCTTCGGGCCCAAGAACCTGCCGAAGCTCGGCAAGTCCCTCGGCTCTACCGTCAAGAATATCCGCGAGGGTATGGAGGGCGACGATAAGGCCGAGACCAAGCAGGCCGAGGAGGTCGTGGTCGAGCAGTCCGAGGAGGACAAGGAGATCGCTGAGCTCGAGGCCAAGCTCGCTGCTGCCAAGAAGAAGCAGGCAGAGGACAGCGACGCGGACGCAGAGTAGTCCCATCCCTTTGGGGTGAGCACCTGACCGGCTTGCCCGCAGGCTAGCCGGTCTTTTTCGTTTTGTTGACAGTTGATTGTTTGATCAGAGTTGGGGAGATATCCGTATGGACGCAAGCCAGATCGTACTGACCGCTGAGGGCCGCCAGAAGCTCGTCGAGGAGCTCGCCTGGCGTGAGGGCGATTACGCCAAGGAGATCGTCGAGGACATCAAGGAAGCCCGCGCGTTCGGCGACCTTTCGGAGAACTCCGAGTACGATGCCGCCAAGGACAAGCAGGCCCAGAATGCTGCTCGTATCGCCGAGATCCAGGCCATTCTTGCCAACGCTCAGGTTGCTGCCACCACGGGCGATCTGACCGTCTCCATCGGTTCCACCGTTTCGCTGATTGATCCCAACGGCGAGGTCATGGAAGTCACGCTCGTTGGTACCACCGAGACCAACTCGCTCGAGCACAAGATTTCCAACGAGTCTCCGGTCGGTCACGCCATCATCGGTCACGGCGAGGGCGACTCCGTCGAGGTCGTTACGCCTTCCGGCAAGACTCGCGTCTACACCATCGCCAAGATCGCACGCTAGACCACGGTCCCGCGTAAAGGTATGTTTTCGCTCCCTGGGACCGAATCCTGGGGAGCGTTTTAGTTTGAGGAGCTAACTTATGGCAGAGAACCAGAACGCCGCCGATCAGGCATCGACGCTCAACGACGAGCGCGCCACCCGCCTGGCCAAGCGCGCCGCCCTGTTCGAGGCGGGCCAGAACCCCTATCCCGAGCACTCTGAGCTTGAGGACTACGTCGCCGATATCGAGACTAAGTACGCCGATCTTGCCGATGGTGAGGACACCGAGGATGTCGTGAAGATCGCCGGCCGTGTGGTCGCCAAGCGCGGTCAGGGCAAGATCATGTTCATCGTCGTGCGCGATGCGACTGCCGAGATTCAACTGTTCTGCCGCATCAACGACATGGACGAGGCTGCCTGGAATACGCTCAAGGCCCTCGACCTGGGCGACATCCTGGGCGTGACCGGCGTGGTCGTGCGCACCCAGCGCGGCCAGCTTTCCGTTGCCCCTAAGAGCGCGACCCTGCTTTCCAAGGCCGTTCGTCCACTGCCCGAGAAGTTCCACGGTCTTTCCGACAAGGAGACCCGCTATCGCCAGCGCTATGTTGACCTGATCGCCAACGACGACGTTCGCGAGACCTTCCGTAAGCGTTCGCAGATTCTCTCCACCTTCCGTCGCTTTATGGAGTCCGACGGCTACATGGAGGTCGAGACCCCCATCCTGCAGACCATCCAGGGCGGCGCTACTGCCAAGCCGTTCATTACCCACTTCAACGCGCTCGATCAGGAGTGCTACCTGCGTATTGCCACCGAGCTGCACCTCAAGCGCTGCATCGTCGGTGGTTTTGAGCGCGTGTTCGAAATCGGTCGTATCTTCCGCAACGAGGGCATGGACCTTACCCACAATCCCGAGTTCACCACGATGGAGGCCTACCGCGCCTTCTCCGATCTCGAGGGCATGAAGGCGCTCGCCCAGGGTGTCATTAAGGCCGCTAACAAGGCTATCGGCAACCCCGAGGTTATTGAGTACCAGGGCCAGACTATCGACCTGTCCGGTGAGTGGGCAAGCCGCCCCATGACCGACATCGTCTCCGACGTGATTGGTAAGCAGGTCACCATCGACACGCCGGTTGAGGAGCTTGCTGCCGCCGCACGCGAGAAGGGCCTGGAGATTAAGCCCGAGTGGACCGCCGGCAAGATCATCGCCGAGATCTATGACGAGCTGGGCGAGGACACCATCGTCAACCCCACCTTCGTGTGCGATTACCCCATCGAGGTTAGCCCGCTTGCCAAGCGCTTTGAGGATGACCCGCGCCTGACCCATCGCTTTGAGCTGGTCATCGCCGGCCACGAGTACGCGAACGCGTTCTCCGAGCTCAACGACCCGGTCGACCAGGCCGAGCGCTTCGCTGCCCAGATGGCCGAGAAGGCCGGCGGCGACGACGAGGCCATGGAGTACGACGAGGATTACGTGCGCGCCCTCGAGTACGGTATGCCTCCCGCGGGCGGCATCGGCATCGGTATCGACCGCGTGGTCATGCTGCTCACCAACCAGGCTTCCATCCGCGACGTGCTGCTGTTCCCGCACATGAAGCCCGAGAAGGGTTTCCAGTCCGGTGCCGCTGCTGCCAAGGCTGCCGAGGCCGGCAACACCGCGAGCCCCTTCGTCAAGCCGCTCAAGCCCACGGTTGATTATTCCAAGATTGCCGTCGAGCCGCTGTTTGAGGAGTTCGTCGATTTCGATACCTTCTCCAAGAGCGACTTCCGCGCCGTGAAGGTCAAGGCATGCGAGGCCGTCAAGAAGTCCAAGAAGCTGCTGAACTTTACGCTCGATGACGGCACCGGCACCGACCGCACCATCCTCTCCGGTATTCACGATTACTACGAGCCCGAGGACCTGGTCGGCAAGACCCTGCTCGCCATCACCAACCTGCCTCCGCGCAAGATGATGGGTATCCCCAGCTGCGGCATGCTCATCAGCGCCATCCACGAGGAGGAGGGCGAGGAGCGCCTCAACCTGATCCAGCTCGACGTTTCCATCCCTGCCGGCGCAAAGATGTACTAATTAGTTACGCGGTTCTACGAACCGCGTAACGGCTCGACGCTGCGCGGGCCGCATTTGGACAATCTGACGTTCAACTTCAAGGGCGCGACCAGAAGGTCAGCGCCCTTTCGTTTCACGTCACCTTGTCTCAAATGCGACCCGCTCACTGGCTTATGCTCAACCTATGGTGGCATCTAGTTCCGAAGGCACCTTGCTCGCTCTGGCGGGCTTTCGCTGGCGTTGCCAAAACATCGGCGTTACCTTGGTCCAGATGTAGTCATTGGCTATTGCGCGCATGGCTCGCATGACAGCCGTCTCTTTTATGTTTCCTTTAGCCGTCGCTGTCTAGGATGGGGGTTAGTCGACAGGAAGGGAGCACCGGGATGGACGATGCGAGCGAGCGCGCGATTGAAGAGGACATGCTCGATCAGTTCAACTACTTTGATGATGAGGACGAGGAGCTGATTGACCGTCGCGAGCCAGCGCCGCTTGATTCCTTTGATCTGGTCGATGAAGAGACTGATGAGATTGAGGACGAATCAACGGAGCCCCCACAGTCTTCGCGCCTTAACTCGCTGCTTTCGAGAGCCCCCATGCACCACGGTGTTCGTGCCGGCGCGCTCCATATGAAAACTGACTGGCACCAGATCGTGACGGCAGGCGATGAGCTTGCCGTCGATGCGCCGCTAACCGATAAATCATCCATCATCTGCCGCACCGGTATGCTTATGCTCGCGAGCGGAACGGGTGCCTGGCGTGTACGCGATACCATGAATCGTGTCGCCGCCGTACTCGGTGTGACCATCCACGTTGACTTAAGTCTCCTGTCGTTTGAGTGTACTTGCATCGAAGATGGCCACTGCTTTAATGAGGTCGTCAGCTTGCCCACAACGGGCGTCAATACCCATCGCATTTGGATGATGGAGAGTTTCCTCAAGGAAATCGAGACCTATGGTCGTCGCTTCACGGTGCACGAGTATCACGAGATGCTCAAGACCGTTGAGAGTTCAAAACCTGATTACGCGCCTTGGCAACAGGGCCTTGCGGCGGCCTGCGCCTGTGGCGCCTTTGTCTTTTTACTTGGTGGCGGTCCTATTGAGATGGCATGCGCGTTCGTAGGCGCGGGTGTCGGCAACTTTGCCCGCTCCCATATTCTCAAGCAAGGCCTTGGTCAGTTCAGCGCGCTGACGACCGGCGTTGCGCTCGCTTGCGTTTCGTATCTGCTGGCATTGCTCGGCCTTGGCCAGGTCATACCGGGGGCAATGTCGCACCAAGAAGGCTATATCGGCGCCATGCTCTTTGTGATTCCCGGCTTTCCGCTCATTACGGCAGGCCTTGACATCGCTAAGCTCGACATGCGAAGCGGTATCGAGCGCCTTTCATATGCCGTATCGATTATTGTGATGGCGACGCTCGTAGGTTGGATGGTTGCCGAGTGTGTTGGCCTGGCGCCGGACGACTTTGCGCCGCTCGGCCTTTCGCCGCTTGCTCTTACGCTCCTGCGCGTGGTGATGAGCTTCGTTGGCGTATTCGGCTTCTCGGTGATGTTCAACAGCCCGGTAAAGATGGCCGCGGCAGCTGGGTTGATCGGCGCCGTGTCCAATACCCTGCGTCTGACCCTTGTCGATGCGCCGACGATGATTCCCATCCTGGGCCTCAGCACGGGAATGCCTCCCGAGGCAGCAGCGTTTATCGGCGCGCTGGTATCGGGTCTGCTGGCAAGCTTGGCCGAAGTCAAGCTCACCTACCCGCGCATCGCCCTCACGGTGCCTTCGATTGTCATTATGGTGCCCGGTCTGTATCTCTATCGCTCTATGTATTACATGTGCACCTTCGACACAGTCAATATGCTCGGCTGGTTTGTGCGCGCAGTGCTCATCGTAGCGTTTCTGCCCGTTGGGCTGGGTGTGGCGCGTACGCTCACCGACCCTCGCTGGCGCCACACCAACTAATTGGTGCAAGGGGGACAGGTTACTTTGCACCAAATGAGTTGCGGTGAAATAGGGACTGAATTGCTGCTTAAAGGGTCAAAACAGTCCGTATTCCACCGCAACTTATGGGGTCGGGGGATTATTGGTGCCCCGTATCTCCACAAACTCAACGCTTACGAAGCCCGTGCTGTTCATGGTAGGGTGAAGCCATCACATAAGTAGTCGCAGACGCGTTCATGAGCGGGCGAGACGAACAGCCTGGTTGCCAGGTGGGTTTGCCTCGCCCGCTTTTTTTGCGCGCCCGCGCCGATGGAAAGGAACCCTACCTGTATGCCTACCAATAAACGCGAGTCTCTGATCTTTACGTTCATCATGTGTTTCTGCATGGTGCTTTGGATGAGCATCTATAACGTTGCGCTTCAGTACGGCGAGTTCAACGGCAAAATCATCGCCGAGGCCTGGCTCGGCTTTCCACTCGCCTACATTTTCGCGATGTGCTGCGACTGGTTCATCGCAAGCCCGATGGCCAAGGGATTTGCTTTTACGCATCTCGTGACCCCGGGCAAGAGCTCGCCGCTTGCCATGACGCTCGCCGTCAGCTCCTGCATGGTCGTCCCCATGGTCATCATCATGTCGCTGTACGGTGCCTGCGAGGGTCTGACGCACATGCCCGGCGGCATCCTTGCGAACCTGTATTCCGTGCCCGCGATCTGGATGATCAACATCCCGCATAATTTTGTGATGGCGCTGCCGTGGAACCTTTTGGTAGCCGGTCCGATTTCCCACTTCGTCTTCCGTCGCGCCTTCCCTGTGGGGACGGTTTTCGAGGAGGAGCATGCCGAGCTCTTGGAGCAGGCTATGGCTCCTGAGTGCGAGTAGCTCGCTTAGGGATCTGCTGAGCGCGGGCGACTTGCTTGGTTGGAGCCCTAAGCGTGGATAGCTCTCTCGGCGACATCGCGGGCGTGAGCGGTGCGCATGACCGGAGGGCCCGTGCTGCTCCGTTGCCCGACGTGCTAGCGCGCAGAACAATCTGTTGGTGCATTCGGCGGCTGCTGAAGCGTTTCGGCAGCCGCTTTTTATACGGAGTTTAAATACAACAGTCTGTTGTATTACGTAGAGTGGTATATCTCTAGCAGGAAAAATGCGAGAGACGGAGCATTATGGCGTTGCTAGTAGGACTGGACGTAGGGTCGACGACGACCAAAGTTTACGCGATGCACGAGGATATGACCGAGGCGTGGTGGGGATATCGCCGCCACGGGGCGTGTCAGACAGCGAGCGTGCGCGCCATGCTCGGCGAGCTCGCCGAGCGCTTTCCCCATGAGTCGCTGCGCGTTGCGGTGACCGGCTCGGGTGCGCGCGATATCGCGACCGCGCTGGGCGCCTCGTACGTTCAGGAGGTGGTCGCCAACGCGCTCGCGATCAGCAGGTTCTATCCGCAGACGCGCTGCGCCATCGAGCTGGGCGGCCAAGACGCCAAGATGATCTTCTTCCGCACCAACGATAAGGGAGACATCGAGGTTGCCGACATGCGCATGAACGGCTCGTGCGCAGGCGGTACCGGTGCATTTATCGACGAGATGGCAAAGCTCATGGGGGTCGGCACCGAATCGGGCGAGTTCGAGCAGCTCGCAAGCCGGGGAACGACCGTCCACGAGGTCTCGGGCCGCTGCGGCGTGTACGCAAAGACCGATATCCAGCCGCTGCTCAACGAGGGCATTCCTACCACCGACTTGGCGCTTTCGGCGCTTCACGCGGTCGCCCGCCAAACGATCGGCGGTCTGGCCCAGGGTATCGACATCGAGCCGCCGGTAATCTTCGAGGGCGGTACGCTCGCCTACAACCCCACGCTGGTCCGCGTGTTCCGGGAGCAACTGAATCTATCGGACGATCAGGTTATCGTCCCGCGCGATCCGCAGATCATGGTCGCGCGCGGTGCCGCCCTGTCGCTGATCGACATGTTCGCATCGTCCCAACCGATCGACCTTCCCGACGCTTTTGTCCGGCTGGATAAGCTCGAGACGGTCGCGCCCGCAAGCGGGGAGGGACGTCTTGCCCAGCCCTTTTTTGCCACACCTGCCGAGCAGGCGGATTTTACGGCACGCCATGGCAAAGAGACGCCGGCAAAGGGTCCGGATGCGTATGCGCCCGGAGAGACGGTGCGTGTGGCGCTCGGTATCGATTCGGGGAGCACGACGACCAAGTTCGCCCTGGTCGATGAGGCGGGTGAGCTTGTCGATTCGTTCTACGCGTCTAATAACGGCAGACCGCTCGACGTCGCCCAACAGGGTCTTGTCAGCTTGAAGAACCGCTGGGAGACAGCGGGAGTCACGCTTGCGATCGATGCCGTGGGCACCACGGGATACGGCGAGGAGCTTTTCGCGCGCGCGTTCCACGCCGACTACCATACGGTCGAGACGGTCGCGCACGCCCGCGCCGCGTGCGCATGCGTTCCCGATGCGACCTTCGTGCTCGACATCGGCGGACAGGATATGAAGGCCATCTGGCTCAACCACGGCGTGCTGACCGATATCGTCGTCAACGAGGCGTGCTCTGCGGGCTGCGGCTCGTTCCTCGAGGGTTTTGCCAAAAACCTCGGAATAGCCGTTGAGGATATCGCGACCGAGGCATTTTCGTCCAAAGCCCCCGCCGTTCTCGGCAGCCGCTGCACGGTGTTCATGAACAGCAGCGTCGTTTCCGAGCAGCGGCGCGGTAAGGGTCCGGGCGACATCATGGCCGGTCTCTGCCGTTCGATTATCGAGAACGTGTTCACCAAGGTCATTCGCGTTTCAAATCTCAACCGTCTGGGCGACAAAGTCGTCGTCCAGGGCGGCACGTTCCGAAACGACGCGGTGCTGCGCGCATTCGAGCAGTATCTGGGCAAACCCGTCACGCGTGCGCCCCACCCGGGGCTGATGGGCGCTATCGGTATCGCCCTGCTCGCGCGCGAGGAATGCCGCAAGGGCGACGCCGGCACGTCGTTTATCGGGCTCGATGCCGTGGAGCGCTTCGAGCATCGCGAGTTCGGCGGCGTTACCTGCCGTCGGTGCAACAACCGCTGCCAGCGCGCGGTCGTGGCGTTTGGCGACGGCTCGCTTTACGTCACGGGCAATCGCTGCCCGCGCGGCGGCGCCATCTCATGGGATGAGCTCGTGCGCGAGGTTCCCGCGGCGGAGGAGCTGCGTCCGCAGGGTGCTTGCGAGGCACAGGCACCCGGCACGGGGCGCGACCGGACCGCGGCTGCCCCCAATCTCTTTGTCGACCGCGAGAAGCTGCTGTTCGAGTCGTGCCCCACGGTTCCCGTCTGCGGGGGGCGCGATGTCACGATCGGCATTCCCCGTGTGCTCGAGTTCTGGGACACCATGCCGTTCTGGTCGACGTTCTTCAGCACGCTCGGCTTTAAGGTGCGCGTCTCGGGACGCAGCACCAAGGCGATGTACGAGCGCGGTCTGGCGCACGTCACATCCGACACCGTGTGCTTCCCGGCCAAGCTCGTCCACGGGCACATCCGCAATCTCGTCGACGCCGGCGTCGACCGCATCTTCATGCCCATCATCACGACGGTGCCCACCGAAAACACCGCCTCTACCAGCGAGTGGATGTGCGCCGTCGTAAAGGGATACCCCTACGTGATGCGCAATTCCGATAACCCGGAGGAGCGTTTCGGCGTTCCGTTCGATACGCCGCTGTTCCACTGGTACGACGAGGGCGACCGAAACCGCCAGCTCAAGGCGTGGTGCAAGGAGACCTTCGATATCGATGCCGACCTGGTTGCCAAGGCGACCGAGCAGGCGGACCGCGCGCAGCAGACGTTTGAGAACCAGCTGCAGCTGCGCGGCAGGCAGGTGCTCGAGAACGTGCGCGAGGACGGCGGCTACGCGGTGGTGATCGCTTCGCGCCCGTACCACAACGACCCGCTGGTCAACCACGGGCTGCCCAAGCTCTTCTCTGAGCGCGGCATCCCCGTGCTGACGCCCGATGCGGTGCCGGGGGTCTGCAACGTCGATCTTTCCAACAGCCGCATCGACATCGTGAACAACTACCATGCGCGCATGCTGTCGTGCGCGGTCATCGTCGCATCGACGCCCGAGCTCGAGCTCGTGCAGATGGGCAGCTTCGGCTGCGGCCACGATGCGTATCTCACCGACGAGATCGCGCGCATGATGGGCGAGATGGGCTCCAAGGTTCCGATGATGATCAAGCTCGATGAGAGCGACGTCGCCGGTCCCATGGGCATTCGCGTGCGTTCGTTTATCGAGTCGGTCAACCGTCGTCGCGCGGAGGAGCGTACCGAGGGCGCCCGGGTGCACGCGGTCCATCCGCTCGACGACCCGTATAAGGTCAAGTACACCAAGCGCGACCGGCACGACAAGATCGCGCTGGTCCCCAACACCTCCCATGCGTTCTGCAGGCTCATGACCGCGGCGATGCGCAATCAGGGCGTGCGCGCCGAGGCCCTTGATATCGGGCGCGAGGATGCCATCCGCCTGGGCAAACGCTATGTGCACAACGACATCTGCTTCCCCGCGCAAATCGTGATCGGCGAGGCGCTCGCGGCACTCGAGAGCGGTAAGTACGACCCGCACGACGTCGCCGTGGTGACTGGCAAGTATATCGGCGACTGCCGCCTGACGCACTACATGCCCCTGCTGCGCCGCGCGCTCGACGACGCGGGATACGACTATGTCCCGGTGCTCACCAACGACGACGTCGATGCCCACAATGCGCATCCGGGCTTCAAGCTCGGCCTTGGCCCGAGCATCCAGATCGCCTACGGTCTTCCCATGATCGATGCCCTCGAGGCCATGCTTAGGCGCATCCGTCCCTACGAGTTCGAGAAGGGCGCGGCGGACGCTGCGTTCGACCGCGCGCTCGATGAGGTTATCGAGGGCATGGAGCGCTCCGGGCTGAGAGGCCAGGCGACGGGCTTCAAACGCGCGCTTGCGATCATGGGCGCCGTTCCGTACGACCGCTCGAACCCGCATCCGACCGTTCTCATCGTGGGCGAGTACCTGCTCAATTTCCATCTCGGCGCCAACCACGAGATCGAGCGCTACCTCGAGGACAACGGGCTCGAGGTCATCGAGGCGCGCATGACCGACGTGATCCGCAAGACCTATTTCTACAAGCATGCGCAGTCGCGCGAGTTCCACGTCGACCTGTCGCTGCCCGAAAAGGCCTGGTACGCCACGGCGGACAACCTGTTCGAGCTCGCGCACGACCGTTGCGACCGCCTGGGCGCGGCGAGCCCGCTCTACGAGCCGCCGACGCGCATGCCCGAGCTCGTGCGCGCGAGCGATAAGATCCTGCACCATACGTTCGATGCGGGCGAGGGCGTGCTGATTCCGGCGGAGATCCTCGAGCACGCCAAGCGCGGCTGCCGCAACTTCGTGATCCTGCAGCCGTTCGGGTGTCTGCCCAACCATGTCGTGGGGCGCGGGCTCATCCATGCGCTCAAGGAGCAGTATCCCACGGCGCAGTTCCTGCCGCTCGACTACGATCCCGACGTGAGCTTCGCCAACGTGGAGAACCGTCTTCAGATGCTCATCATGAACGCCAAGGCGCAGGGGTGCGGTGAGGCGCATGGCGAGACCGCGTAAGGACGCCGATGCGCCCGATGCACGCACCCGTATCATCGAGGCGTTTTGGGAGCTCATCGAGAACAACAGCATCTTCGAGCTGTCGGTTGGCGAGGTGACCCGCGCCGCCCAGTGCAATCGCGGAACGTTTTACTACTATTTTCACGATTTCGATGAACTCGTCGCCATCGCCATAGCCCAGCTGCTGCAGGATAACGAGCTCATCACCGATGCCCTCTGGCATTTTTCGAGCGAGGGCGACCTTTCGGCGTTCGACCGGCGCGACGTCCGCTGCCTGCTGCGGCGCATCGTCATCACCATGAGGGCGGGTGCCGCCGAGCAGGTCGTGCAGGGCATCCATACGATCATCATCGACCGCGTGAGAGAGATCGTCCATCCCGACGGAGAAGAGCTCAAGGCAGATTCGAGCTTTGCGGTGGGCTTTCTGGTCTCGGGCATCATGGGCTTTGTGATGGCGGTCGGCTTTGCCCGGGAGGGCGGCGAGGAGATAGACCTCGAGCAGCTGGGGGACAGCGCGTGCGCGTACCTGAGGGCGGTCGCCATGCAGACGGTTGAAACGGTCGCGCAAGTCGAGGGCGTCGATACATCCGAGCTGCTCGAACGCGTCTCCAAGGAGGCCGATGCCTATCGCGCATCGCGTGCGACGAGTCCCGACGTGGTGAAAGACGTCTAGGGTTTCTCTTGCGGGGCGCCCGTCGCGCATCGCGCGGTGAGTCCCGCGATGCGGTCATAACCTGCATTCATGTGAGCCGGGTTTATAGATATTCCTCCAGCTGTTAACATAGACGACCTGTGGGTAAAGAGACAAAAGCGCCGCCGACGGGCGGGCGTTTTGATTTCGATGAACTCATGTAAGGAAACGAGCATGTTAGATAGATTTACCGATCGAGCGCGCAAGGTCATGTCCATGGCCAAGCAAGAGGCGCTCGATCTACACTCAAATAAGGTGGGCACCGAGCACCTGCTGCTCGCACTCGCCAAGGAGGATGAGGGCATTGCCGCCGAGGCGCTGCGTTCGCTCGACATCTCCTACGATGACATCATGGATACTCTCAAAGAGGTCCAGACCACGGTTCCCGAGCCCAGTGAGGAGACCGAGGCGGCCAAGCTCGCCTTTACGCCGCTCGTCATTAGTGTGATGGAGCGTTCATTCCGCGTGGCGCGTGAGAACAACCAGACCTACGTGTCGACCGAGCACTTGCTGATCGGAATCGTCGAAGAGGGCAACGGCATGGCCATGGACATCCTCATGCGCCTGGGTGTGTCGTCCGCCTCCATCAAAAAGGCTATCGAGAAACTCACTGCCAAGGACCAGGACAAGAAGCGTCCGCTCGCCGGCGCCGGTGCTGGTCGTCCCGGTGCGGGCCTGCCGTTCTTTAGCGGCTCGGATGCCTCTCAGCAAAAGGGGAGTGGCACCGATACGCTTAAGCAGTTCGCGACCAACCTCACGCAGAAGGCGCGCGATGGCGAGCTCGACCCCGTGATCGGTCGCGAAAAGGAAGTCCAGCGTATGATGGAAATTCTTTCGCGCCGCACCAAGAACAACCCGCTCATTCTGGGCGACCCCGGCGTGGGCAAGACGGCCATCGTCGAGGGCCTGGCTCAGCAGATTGCCGCCGGCAACGTGCCCGAGAACCTCATGAACCAGAATATCTGGACGCTCGACCTGCCGGGCCTCGTGGCGGGCGCCAAGTATCGCGGCGAGTTTGAGGAGCGCCTCAAGAACGTGATCCAGGAGGCCACCGAGGCCGACGACGTCATCCTGTTTATCGATGAGATGCACACCATCATCGGTGCCGGTTCTGCCGAGGGCTCCATCGACGCGAGCTCCATGCTCAAGCCCGTGCTCGCGCGCGGCGCCTTCCAGATTATCGGCGCCACCACGGCCGAGGAATTCCGCAAGTACCTCACCAAGGATCCGGCCTTCGAGCGTCGCTTCCAGACCATCGATGTCGAGGAGCCGAGCGTCGAGGACACGGTCAAGATCCTGACCGCGCTCAAGCCGCGCTACGAGGAGCACCACCATGTGCGCTATACGCAGGGTGCTATCGAGGCCGCCGCGAACCTTTCCAACCGCTACATCCAGGATCGCTTCCTGCCCGATAAGGCCATCGACCTCATTGACGAGGCCGGCGCCCGCGCTCGCATCGCCGCGAATCGCGCGCCCGAGCCGGTGCGCGAGGCCGAGCATCGCATAGAGGAGCTCAAGGCCGCCGCGCAGGAGGCCACCGAGAGCGATGACATGAACAAGGCCGCCGAGATCACCGAGCAGCAGAAGGCCGCCGAGATTGAGCTCGCCGAGGCCAAGGCCGCCTGGACCGCCGAGCTCGACGCTAGCCCGCTCACCATCGACGTAAGTCAGATTGCCGACATCGTGTCCGTGACCTCTGGCGTGCCGGTTTCCTCGCTCACCGAGAGCGAGAGCCGGCGCCTGCTGCAGACCGAAAGCGTGCTCAAGACGCGCATCATCGGCCAGGATGAGGCAGTCGAGGCCGTCGCCAAGGCCGTGCGCCGCAGCCGCTCGCCGCTCAAGGACCCGCGTCGTCCCGGCGGCAGCTTTATCTTCCTGGGTCCCACCGGCACGGGCAAGACTGAGCTCGCCAAGACGCTCGCCGAGTACCTCTTTGGCAGCAAGGACGCGCTCATCAGCTTCGACATGTCGGAGTTCGGCAGCGAGTTCGAGGTCTCCAAGCTCATCGGTAGCCCTCCGGGTTACGTGGGCCACGACGAGGGCGGTCAGCTTACCAAGGCCGTTCGTCGTCACCCGTACTCAGTCGTGCTGTTCGACGAGATCGAGAAGGCGCACCCCGACATCTTCAATATCCTGCTGCAGGTGTTGGAGGAGGGCCGTCTGACCGATAGCCAGGGCAAGACGGTCGACTTCCGCAACACGGTGATCATCATGACGTCAAACGTGGGCGCCCGCGAGATCGCGCAGGATACGAGCGTTGGCTTTGGCACCACCGGCGAGCAAGGCCTTACCTCGAGCGAGATTAAGGGTCGTGCGATGGGTGAGCTCAAGCGCCTGTTCCGCCCCGAGCTGCTCAACCGTATCGACGACATCGTGGTGTTCCAGAAGCTTTCGGGCGAGAACCTGACCAAGATCGCGCACCTGCTGGTGGACGACCTGCGTCAGCGTCTGATCGCCAGCGGCATGAACATCAAGCTCACCGATGCGGCCTACGACAAGATCGTGGCCGAGGGCACCGACCTCACCAATGGCGCGCGTCCGCTGCGCCGTGCCATCCAAAAGCTCATTGAGGACCCGCTGTCCGAGGAACTGCTGGCCGGTGAGTGGGGCGAGGGCGATACCGTTCAGTGCGATGTGGCCGACGGCAAGTTTGTCTTTAGTCACGGCACGGGCGAGATTCCGGCACCGCGTCCGGCGGGCACGCTCGGTGGCGATACCGCCCCGGCGGCTCCGCACACCGGCAACGTCGCGCCCGTGAGCGGCGGCGTGACCTCGGGCCCCGGCGGCATGATGCAAGCCGGTTCCGGCGCGCTGTAGGGCGTGGCGACAATTTGATACGCGCAATCGAGGCGCTCCGGAAAGGGCGCCTCGATTTGTAGAGCTGCGGAAGTTGTGACCGTTACGCTATACGGTCCACCGTTAGCCGATGATGCGAGGGCGCTCGGCGTTTTCGACTGGTTTATGCACGCAAAGTCTGGGAATATACAAGTCGCATGTCTTACTGTCTAACCAGTTGCGCCAAGGAGGCACCATGGACTACAAGATTACCGGCTACGAGCCCGCCCAGCTGTTCCATTTCTTTGAGGAGGTCAGCGCGATCCCCCGTGGGTCTGGTAACGAGAAGGGCATCAGCGATTTCCTGGTCGCGTTTGCCAAGGAGCGCGGTCTCGATGTGTATCAGGACGAGGTCTACAACGTCATCATTCGCAAGCCCGCATCTGCCGGTGCCGAGAATGCTCCGACCGTGATGCTGCAGGGCCACATCGATATGGTGTGCGACAAGTTGGGCTCCGTTGAGCACGACTTTACGACCGATGGTATCGACCTGGTCGTCAAGGATGGTGTCCTTACCGCTAACGGCACCACTCTGGGCGCCGACAACGGCATTGCCGTCGCTCTGATGCTTACCGTGCTCAACGACGATTCGATTGCTCATCCGGCCCTCGAGTGCGTGTTCACCACCGACGAGGAGACCGGCCTGGTCGGTGCCGAGACGCTCGACAAGTCCCAGATCAGCGCTCGCACCATGATCAACCTCGACTCCGAGGAAGAGGGCGTGGCCACCGTCAGTTGCGCCGGCGGCGTCGTCGTTACCTACACCTGCCCGATCGTGCGCGAGCACAAGACCGGCAGCACCCTTACGCTCGAGATCTCTGGCCTGCTGGGTGGTCACTCCGGCGCCGACATTCACCTGGAGCGCGGCAACGGCAACCTCATCATGGCCCGTATCATCGACCGCCTGATGGTTGCCGGCGAGCCCGCCATCGTTAACTTTAACGGCGGCACCAAGGACAACGCCATCAACCGTGAGTGCAAGGCTGTTCTGGTTTACGCCGACCACGCTGCCGCCGAGGCCGCGGCCCAGATCGCAAAGGGCATCATCGCCGACGTCACCGCCGAGCTCGAGGTCTTCGACCCCGGCTTTACCTGCACGGTTGAGATTGCCGACAACACTGAGGTCGAGGCCATGGACGAAAAGTCCGCACTTGCCCTTATTCGCGCTCTGCGTCTTGCCCCCAACGGTGTGATCCGCCGCAATGTCGCCACCGACGGCTCCGTCGAGGTTTCCTCCAACATCGGCGTGGTTGCCACCTCTGACGACCAAGTCAAGATCATGCTGTCCCCGCGCTCCTCGATCACCTCGCTGCAGAACGAGTTCAAGGACCGCCTGCAGACGCTTGCCGATGTCCTGGGCTTCGACGCCAAGTTTGAGTTCGAGTATCCCGGCTGGAGCTATGCCGAGCATTCGCCGGTCCGCGACATCTTTGTCGAGAGCTATCGCGAGCTCTTTGGCTCCGAGCTGCGCATCGAGTCCATTCACGCCGGCCTTGAGTGCGGCCTGTTTGCCGAGGCCCTGCACGGCCTGGACGCCATCGCCGTGGGCCCGACGCTCTCTGATGTCCACACCCCGGACGAGAGCATGGAGCTCGCTTCTGCCGAGCGCTTCTACGAGCTGCTCATCGACGTCCTCAAGCGCCTCGCTGCGTAAAGGTCGCGCTGGCAGCAGTCCGAGCCACGTGCTAGCAGATTGCAAATGACATTACGAGAGGGGGCATCCGAGCTTTTGCGACGGGTGCCCCCTCTCTTTTATTTGATAATTGCGAAATTACGGCCACCTAGTCCATTTCTGCCCTGATGAGATCGAGGGCGCGCTGGCAGTTTTCGCGGACGGGGCCGAGCATATGCTCGCGCAGGTCCGCCATGCCGGGCAGGTCGGCGTATTCGTCCATGACCTCTTCCATGCAAATGGGCACCTCGTAGGCGAGGTCCATCATGGTTGCAAAGCAAAACTTCTCGGATAGCCCGGCATCGGTGAGTGCCGCCTCCAGCGCGGGGTCGCCCATACCGTGGTATCGGCGGATAGCGCCTGGACCGATGCGCCCCACACGATTTTCGCCGCCAACGCTCATGGCAAGGCGCGCTCGGTGGCGCATGCGCTCATACGCCAAACCCGACGCGACATCGTACATACGAGCCATCATGGCCGTGCCGCCGTTTCCGAGTAGCAGGGAATAGTTTTTCGCATGCGCATCCGGTGCACCGATAACGGCGTTGAAGAACAGTATCTGCGTAAACAGATACAGGTTAAGTTGATGATGGCTCGTATTGACGAGGAGTTCCTGAATATCGCGTGCGGTCGGGCCGCCGTCTGCCGTGTACTTTTGAGCGGGCATCACTCCAAGGGCCTGACAGAGGTCTTCTTGGTGTAGACGCATGATTGTTCCGTCTTTGGCTTTCACACGGTCATAGCGCTCAACAATGAGGGCGGGTTCGTCCTCAAATAAGCGATACTCAACGTTCGCCGTTGCGATACCCGCGCGCTGGGCGCTTTTCATGCAGACAAACTCATTAAGAGCCTCGAGTTTAAATCCGATAACGCCATTTTTGAAAATATGCGTCGTGGGCGAGGAGCCCACACATTCGCACCAGCGACCGTCTATGAGCGCGAGAGCGAACTTGCCCTGATTGCCTCCGAGTGACCAACTTTCATCTAGGCCCATCCAGGATGCATTGTGGTCATCTCTGATCGACTTGAGACGGAGAGCAATATCGTGGTCGTCTATAGGGCGGTATTCGCCAGTGCGATGCAAGACGGCGTCGATATCTTCTTCGGCGCAAAACTGCACTCCGCCCGGACAGTCGAGTCCGATATGGCTGAGCAGCGCAACGGGATTATTGGGCCTGGCGTCGAATTCGACGGCAATCGCTTTTCGTTGGTCCTCGCTGTCGGGCAGAAGGCCAAACAAGTACGGATTCATGACCTGTTGGCCGTATGTGCGATTTGATACGGGAATGTTGGTCGATAGGGCTGGCCCGTCATAATCTTGATCGTAGGCAAAACTGACTAGACCGCTCTCATCTTGCATGAGCGTTCCTGCGGGTACGCCGCAAATAATAGTCCGAAGCGTTTTTCTGGCCATTGGCTATCTCCCTTCGGGCTTGGTTTGGGCAGATGCGTTTGCGGCAATTGAGACTCCGAGATTGGATATGGCGAAATCGGCGAAGGCCTTGTCATAGAGCTCGGACGTAAAGGGGGCGTCTGCAAGAACCGGAATGGCGGCGCAGCGACGGTGGCTATGAGGGGGACGTTGAGCGTGATGGCACCTGGGGGTGCTACAAGGTTGCAAATCGGCATGCGGGGCGTCGGCTGGCTGCTCATGTTTCGTGTCGGCGATATTCCCTTGAGCAACGAGAGCCAGTCCGAGAGCACCGAAAACCGCCAGCAACTTGTCGAGCCGAATGCCCGTGGCATCTCCCAGCTCGAGCGATGCGAGCAGGCGCTCCGAAACACCGGCTTTTTTAGCGAGGGTCGCACGGGTGATCCCCTGTGACTCGCGTGCCTGGCGCACGTAGATGCCAGCTTGGCGCGGCGTGGTGATGGGAAAGGTATCCACGGCAATCTCCTAACGTGCAGACTTTTGCATATCAGTATGACATGCAAAAGTCTGCACGAAAAGGCCTTATGCAAAACTCTGCATGAGACTTCCACGTTGACGTTGAGCTTATGAGAGGCGTTTTTTATATCGCGAGGATCCCCAGATGCTCAAGCAAGATCTTAAGTCCGATGAGGATGAGCACGACGCCGCCCACGATGGTGGCAGGCTTTTCGTAGCGCGCGCCAAAGGTATGGCCGATCGCCACGCCGGCGATGGAGAGGATAAAGGTTGTGATGCCAATAAGCGATACAGCGGGCACGATGTCAACCGAGAGCGCCGCAAACGAGATGCCTACGGCCAGGGCGTCAATCGAGGTGGCAATGGCGAGAACCAGGTATTCTATCAGGTCAATCTTCTCGGCATTCTTGTTGTCGCTCTCGTCCTCGTCCTCGGTAAAGGCCTCCCACAGCATCTTGCCGCCGATGAAGGCCAAAAGGATAAAGGCGATCCAATGGTCGATGGGCCCGATGATGCCCATGAATTGACTGCCGAGCGCCCATCCGATCACGGGCATGCCGGCCTGAAAGCCGCCAAAGAACAGGCCGAGCACCACGGCGACTTTAAGGTTGATCTTTTTCATGCCGAGACCCTTGCAGATGGAAACGGCAAAGGCGTCCATCGAAAGGCCAACGGCGAGCAACACGAGCTCTGCGAGTCCCATAGTCTGGCTCCCTCTCTGCGGGCGGGCCCGCGTGTACCTCTTGGGAGAGTAACAAAAAAGACCCGTGGCGTACGCGTTGCGCGCACAGCCACGAGTCTCGTTCATTAAGGCAAGCCAGGCCGCATCGGCCAGTGTGTTGACTTGCCGCGCCACCGGAGGCGAACCCGATCACGCGACTACTCCCTCATTTATGCGAATCCCGATGCTACCACATAAGCAGCTCATTTGGATTGGGGCTCTCAGCTGTGTTCGCTCATTCTGTAAGCATCGGATTTTGCGGGCGTCACAGGGGCAAACCGTGAGAAACTTATTGACGTTTATGGAGCGTATACGATGGGAGCGATGCCTTGGATAAGAACGAGCTGCAAAAGCGTATGGAACAGGCCATTCGCCTGACGGCACCTGGCCAGCCGATCCGCACCGCCCTTGACATGATCATTGCCGGTCACCTGGGCGCCCTTATCTGCGTCGGCGACACCGAAAACGTGCTCGCCGCCGGCAACGACGGCTTCCCGCTCAACATTTCGTTCACCTCGAACCGTCTATTCGAGCTCTCCAAGATGGACGGCGCCATCGTCATCGATGGCGACCTCACCCAGATCCTGCGCGCCAACTTCCACCTCAATCCCGATCCCTCGCTCGCCACGAGTGAGACGGGCATGCGTCACCGTACTGCCGCTCGCATGTCGGTGCTCACCGATGCCATCGTGATCTCGGTCTCGGCCCGTCGTGCCGTCGTTAACGTGTACGTCCACGGTAAGAGCTACGAGATTCAGCCTGTCACCACCATCATGAGCTCGGTCAACCAGCTCGTCGCCACGCTTCAGACCACCCGTCAGTCGCTCGACCGCTCCCTGCTGCGTCTGACGGCCCTCGAGCTCGATGACTACGTTACGCTCGCCGACATCACCGGCATTTTCTCGAGTTTCGAGATCATGCAACAGGCAAAGACCGAGCTTAAGGATTGTATCGTCAAGCTGGGCAACCAGGGCAAGCTCGTGCAGATGCAGCTCGAGCAGCTCGCCGGCTCCAGTATGGATACCGAGTATGACCTGATGATCCGCGACTACGCGAGTGATTCCTCTGAGGCCAACGCCGAGAAGATCCGCGCCGAGCTGAGCCGCATGACGCCTAAGGACCTGTCTGACCCGCAGCACGTGGCGGCAGTTCTGGGTTATGACGACCTGGACGAGGACTCCGTCATGACGCCGCTGGGCCTGCGCACGCTTTCGCGCGTGTCCGTCGTGCGCGACGGCGTGGCCGAGAAGATTGTCGACGAGTATGGCTCGCTGCAGGAGCTCATGGACGACATTAGCGAGGATCCGGAGCGCCTGGGCGACTTTGGCGTCAACAACCCTGCCATTCTTGCGGACTCGCTGTACCGCATGAAGGGCACCAAACAGGGGAACGCATAATGGCGCCCGTATGCGCCGTGGTCGTTGCCGGCGGCAGCGGTCAGCGCTTTGGAAATCCCGGCGGCAAGCAGCTCGTTAACGTGGCGGGCCGTCCGCTTATGAGCTGGTCCATCCGCGCGTTCGACCGGAGCGACAAGGTCGGCCACATCGTGGTGGTGTGTCCTGCCGAGCGCCGTGCCGAGATGCGCCGCCTGGCCATCGATCCGTTTGACTATGACACGCCCATCAGCTTTGCCGATGCCGGCGCGACCCGCCAGGATTCCACCCGTGCCGGCGTGCATGCGGTTCCGGCGGGTTTCGAATATGTCGCCATTCACGATGGTGCTCGTCCGCTCATTACGACCGAGGCCATCGACCACGCTATCGACGTGCTCATGGGTGACCGCTCGCTCGACGGTGTCGTGTGCGGTCAGCCCGCGATCGACACGCTCAAAATCGTCGACGGCGATAATATCGTCGAGACGCCGCCGCGCGAGCTCTATTGGGCCGCGCAGACGCCGCAGATCTTTAGCGTCGACGCCATGAAGCGCGCTCACGCCGCTGCTATCGCCGAGGGCTTTATCGGTACCGATGATTCGTCGCTGGTCGAGCGCATGGGTGGGCGCGTCCGCTGCGTCCAGAGCCCGCGCGATAACCTTAAGGTGACGGTGCCCGAGGACTTGCGTCCCGTAACCGCGATTCTGCTCGGCCGCATGGCCGAGGGAGAGGACCTTCCCCATGTTCAGTAACCTGCGCATTGGCCATGGCTACGACGTCCACCGTCTGGTGGAGGGGCGTCGATGTATCATCGGCGGTGTCGACATTCCCTACGAGCGCGGCCTGCTGGGCCACTCGGATGCCGATGTGCTCGCGCACGCCTTGGCCGACGCCATTCTGGGCGCCTGCCGCGGGGGAGACATCGGCAAGCTATTCCCCGACACCGATCCCGCCTACGAGGGTGCCGATTCGATGGTGCTGCTTGCCCGCGTGATGGACTATGCGCGCGAGCTGGGCTTTGAGTTTGTCGATGCCGATTGCACCATTGCCTGTCAGCAACCCAAGATCACCCCGCACCGCGATGCCATGCGCGCCAACCTCGCCCATGCCCTGGGCGTCGATGTCGAAAACGTGGGCGTCGCCGCCACTACGACCGAAAGGCTCGGTTGGGAAGGCCAGGGCGAGGGAATCGGCGCCTGGGCCGTCTGCCTGCTACAGAAAACCGTTAAGGAGTAACGAATGCGTATCTACAACAGCGCTACCCATAAAAAGGAAGAGTTCCAGCCCATCGAGTCCGGCAAGGTCCGCATGTACGTGTGCGGCCCCACGGTCTATGACAACATTCACATCGGCAATGCCCGCACGTTCATCAGCTTTGACGTGATTCGTCGCTGGCTCATCGCGAGCGGCTACGAGGTCACGTTTGCCCAGAACCTCACCGATGTCGATGACAAGATCATCAAGCGCGCCAACGAGCAGGGCCGCACTGCCGCCGAGGTCGCGACAGAGTTCTCCGACAAGTTCATCGGCGTCATGCGCGCCGCCAACGTGCTCGATCCGGATGTGCGTCCTCGTGCCACCAAAGAGATCGGCCCCATGATCGCCATGATCAAGACGCTTATCGAGCAGGGCCACGCTTACGCCGCCGATAACGGCGATGTGTACTTTGCCGTGCGCAGCGATTCCAACTATGGTCAGGTCTCGGGCCGCAACATCGACGACCTTATGGTTGGCGCGCGCATCGAGGAGAACGAGGACAAGAACGATCCGCTCGACTTTGCCCTGTGGAAGGCCGCCAAGCCCGGCGAGCCCAGCTGGCCGAGTCCCTGGGGCGAGGGCCGTCCCGGTTGGCACACCGAGTGCGCCGCCATGGTGCACCGCTACCTGGGTACCCCGATCGACATCCACGGCGGTGGCTCCGACCTTGCCTTCCCGCATCACGAGAACGAGTGCGCCCAGGCCACCTGCGCCTGGCACCAGGGTTTCTCCAACACCTGGATGCACACGGGCATGCTGCTGGTCGACGGCGAGAAGATGTCCAAGTCGCTCGGTAACTTCTTTACGCTGGCCGAGGTGCTCGAGCAGCACTCCGCTGCTGCCCTGCGCCTGCTGATGCTGCAGACGAGCTATCGCTCGCCGCTCGACTTTTCTTGGGAGCGCCTGGAGGGTGCCGAGAACTCGCTCACGCGTATCGCCGGTACGGTCGAGAACCTGCGCTGGGCCGCGAACCATGCGACGGCCGATGCCGATGCGGCTGCCGCCGAGGCGTTTGCCGCCAAGGCCGCTGAGACTCGTGCCGCCTTTAAGGAGTGCATGGACGACGACTTTAACACCGCTGGTGCCATGGGTGTCGTCTTTGGCTTTGTGACCGAGTGCAACCAGTACCTGGAGCAGGCGGGCGACGCTGCCGACAAGGCCGCCGCGCTTGCCGCCGCCGACACGCTGGCCGAGCTGCTCGATACGCTTGGCGTTGAGCTCCCCGAGCCCAAGGTCGAGCTGCCGCTGGGTCTGCTAGGCGTTGCCGCCGGCCTGGTCGCCTACACGGGCGACGACGTGGACGAGGCCGCTGCCAAGATTCTCGAGGCCCGCGCCGAGGCCCGCGCCGCCAAGAACTGGGATCTGGCCGACGCCATCCGTGATCAGCTCAAGGACCTGGGCCTGACGATTGAAGATACCGCCGCCGGCACTCGTATCAAATCTCTCTAATCCCCGCGGGTTTCCCAAGCACCCGACCTTGCCGTTCAAACCGTCGCTCGCGTACTCAAGTACGCGTCGCTCCTCTTTCACGGCAATCTCGGGCACTTGGAAAACCCGTACCGACCGCCCGAATTAATATTCATGGGCGGTCGTTTATTTTGTTTCGTTTGATAGTTGTATTTAGGAGGTCACTTTATGGCCGACAATCGCAAGCGTGCGCCGCGTGGAGGCAAGCAGGCTGCTTCTGGCTCGCGTCCGATTCGCCGCAACGACCGCGCTGCCGCTCCCAAGGGCCAGCGCGAGCGCTCCCAAGCCCAAGCTGCGCGTCCGCAGCGAGATCGCAACCGCGATGCTGTCCAGGCTCCCAAGGGCGAGTTTATCGAAGGTCGCCGTGCTGCCGCCGAGGCGCTGCGTACCGGCTTTCCCGTCAAGTGCGCGCTCATTGCCGAGGGCGGGGAGCGCGATGCCGCCCTGTCTCGTCTGGTCGATGACCTCAACGCCGCGGGCGCCCGCATTAAGTATGTGCCGCGTGCGCAGCTCGATGCGCTGTCGAGCCATGGCGCTCACCAGGGCATTGCGCTCGAGGTGGGTAATTTCCCCTATGCGGACGTCGCCGACATCCTCGGCCGCGCGGGCGATGGCCCGGCACTCGTCGTTGTGCTCGACCATGTGACTGACGACGGCAACTTTGGCGCCATCGTGCGCTCCGCCGAGGTTGTGGGCGCGGCCGGCGTCATCATCGCCAACAAGCGTGCCGCCGGCGTGACCGTGGGCAGCTACAAGACCTCAGCCGGTGCCGTCATGCATCTGCCTATCGCGCAGGTTCCCAATATCGCCCGTGCGCTCGACGACCTCAAGGCCGCTGGCTTTTGGGTAGGCGGTGCCTCCGAGCACGCCGAAGGCAGTTGCTGGGATGCTCCCTTCGAGGGTCGCGTGGCGCTCGTCATGGGCTCCGAGGGCGACGGCATCTCGCGCCTGGTGCTCGAGAAATGCGACTTTTTGACCAAGCTTCCCCAGCGCGGCATGACCGAGAGCCTCAATGTTGCCCAGGCGACCACGGCGCTGTGCTTTGAGTGGCTGCGCCGCAACGCCGGCGAGCTCATGGGGGAGGAGTAGCGCATGTCCAAGAAGAACCGCGCCAAGTCCAAGGCCAAGCGCTTTGGCGAGGGCTCGGCCAAGCCGATTGTTTCGGCCACGACCTATGGCGTGGGCGGCAATGCGTTTGCGCAGGCTATTGCCGACCCAGTCTCGACGGTGCACTCCAACAAGCCCGAGCTGCTGGTGGTCGACGGCTACAACGTGATCCACTGCACGCCGCGCTACGAAAAGCTCGTGTACGACCATTCCGACGATCCGTATTCCAGCGACGTTCACGATATGGCGCGCACTGCCCTCATTAACGACGTGGCGGCGTTTGCCCAGGGCCGCTACGAGGCCGTGATCGTGTTCGACGGCGCGGGCAATATCTCCAACGAGCGTCCCAACCTGCCGGCCCGCGGCGTGCGCATCGAATTTTCGCCGACGGGCGTTTCTGCCGATACCGTGGTGCAAAAGCTCTGCATCGAGGCGCGCGAGGAAGGCCGCGCGTGCTCCGTGGTATCGAGCGACGGCACGATCCAGGCCGTCGTCATGGGCAAGGGCGTCACGCGCATCTCGAGCCGTATGCTGGTGGACGAGATCAAACAGATCGACAACGACGTGCACGAGGCCGAGGAGGCCCCGCAGATCAAGATGACCCTGGGCAGCCGTCTAAGCCCCGAGGCCCTGGCCAAGCTCAAAGCTCTGCGCGGGAGGTAGGGGAGTTGGCGGGGCGATGCTGTCTCGCTAACTCCATTCAGCGATGTCGATCATTCTTTCGAGGCGCCATGTTAGCGCCTCTTTTAGATAAGGCAGTCTCGCTGTAAGAGCGTCGTTTTTGGATAGGATTTCGATTGCCTCGTCAACGAAACCCTCGAGTTTGTCGCCGTCAAACCAGCCCATGTCCTCGACGAGCAACATTTGTTTGGCGGGGCTTGAATGAAATTGTGCGCTGGTAAAACTGTGCTCTCCCGCCCTAAGCTCCTCTAGTGATATGTTGCACCAGAGTGATGAGCCCGAATCGAAGATGGGGGCAGGTCTGCAAGCTTGCGTGTTTACGTTTCGCACGAGGCCGAAGTTGCGCCAATGACGATCGTAGTTGGCAATGATGTCGTCACATACGATCATGCGGTCAAGGGCATCCTTGACGCCTGTCACCCCGAGCTCCTCGCAGTTTGCTACATATCGCTCGTAGTCGGTTAGCCGTTCATCTGCGTTTGCGTGCTGGTTTACATAGAACGCAGGGACATACTCTTCTTCATCAGTTAAGAAGACATCGCATGTACTCAGGGCGGAAGTGCCCGTGCCCTCGAGCGAGTAAGGCACATAATCGCAGGCGTTTAGGATGCGACGGTGGAGCGCGGTCGCCACCAGCTCGTTATAAGGTTCCTGGTCCAGGTGCGCTCCTGCCTTATGCAGAATTCGACGTTCGCCCTCGCACGTCCAGTACTTTTGAAGATTGCCGTCCGAGGTGTTATCGGGCTTTGCGGCAGCCGCTTTTCCCTCTGGGGCGAAGGGTGCGATGCTGAGAGAGACGTCATCAAAGGCGTTATTGAAGAAATTGATATCCTCCCAGGTGAGACCGGAACCTTGGGGCCTAATCCAATACTGGTCGGATAAGGAGAGGCCGAGATTTCGCTGGACGAGTTCATCGGGAACATCGACTGCGGCTTCTGCAAGCAGGGAGGCTAGCCCAATGCGTGCGAGCGGGATACCGCGGCCGCGCCACCAGATGCGGAAGGAGTCTAGCGATATGGGGCTATTAGGGCCAAATACTCCAATAGGGGCGTGGGCGTAATCGATGTCGGCACTGATGTGGGTAAAGTCTTTTCGCGATGTACTGTAGACCAGCTGAGCGACTTCGTACGTGCGGTTCATGAGGGTGAACGCGATCTCGCTCTTACCGTGGCCGCGGCGGGGACGTCCCCCCGTTTTGGTCACAGAGCGGAGTCGCGTGTCGACGCTGTCTTTGTCGATGAGCCATACACCAGAAGCCTTGCGGGCCTCAAGTGCTCCGTTTTTTATGAGCTCCTGCACCCTGCGCGGAGTGATGCCGAGCAGCTCGGCGGCTTCTTTGGTAGTAAGCATCGCGAAACCCTTCGCCAGAACGAATAGTTTTATATATAGCAATTGTAATTAAAACTATTCGTTCTGGCGAATGGTTTTAAGATTGAGGGCGCACTGACAGAAATGAACGGGCCTGGTACGCGTTGTTGCTGGATTTTGCATATTTGTATAACGCCGTGCGGCCTGTTGCGCCCCGTCCGCAATTCCTTTATTCTTAACTCGCTTCGCGTGAAAGCGCCAAGTGTGCCAGTGTGGCGCAACGGTAGCGCAACTGATTTGTAATCAGTGGGTTGCAGGTTCGATTCCTGTCACTGGCTCCATGAGAGTTTCGGGCTCTGTTCCCTTGTGGGACAGGGCCCGTTTCTATTTATGTCGATAAGTCAGCGTGTTTGGCGCCAACCAAGCTTCAGGTTTGTCTCGATCCGTAACACGAGTGGGCTGAAGACCCTCCTTATAGTTACAGATCGAAACATTGCCAAGGGAAGGCCGATAACATCTCGATCCGTAACACGAAGAGGCTGAAAACCGTTCTTACTGTTACAGAATGAGACGTAAGCGGGGGTTTCTGCGAAACATCTCGATCTGTAACAGATAGGGGAGGAATAACCCTCTTACTGTTACAGGTCGAGACATAGGCCGGGGCGAGGTTGGTCATCGTCATCGAGCGTGGATTATCGGACACACGAGCGTGGAAAATCTTCCGCCTAGTGAATGAGCGTGGATAATCTGCCACTTTGGATTCGATGGCACGGCAAAGTGGGAGATTATCCACGCTCGATTTCAAACGGAAGAAAATCCACGCTCGATTTTGCCTGGGAAGAGCAATCTTCTGTCTGGGCAGCCCCGATCTCGACCTATATATAGGTGCAAATAAGCTGGTATCGAAGTTCGATACTGAAGGTGTACTCCACTACAGCAAAGTGTTACCTTGGGAAACGTCACCTCAGTATCCAAAACCACTGTCCTTCATATCCAAACTCAATAAAACCGCAGGTCACGGCTATATAGATACGCCCGGCACCGTGTATCTAGAGGTTTTCGTTGACAGCCCCCAAGGTGGCATCGTATTATCTTCTTCGTTCGCGGGGGCGGCGGTCCAAAAGACCAAAGGACCTGCGGATACTTGAACGATTGGGAGTTTGCCCGAGTGGTTAATGGGGACGGGCTGTAAACCCGTTGGCTCTGCCTACATAGGTTCGAATCCTATAGCTCCCACCCGTCAAGTGCCTGTATAGCTCAGTCGGTAGAGCACTTCGTTGGTAACGAAGAGGTCACCAGTTCAAGTCTGGTTGCAGGCTCCATCCGGCGGTGTAGCTCAGTTGGTTAGAGCACACGGTTCATACCCGTGGCGTCACTGGTTCGAATCCAGTCACCGCTACCA
>WGSK01000024.1:0-35023 GCA_014871655.1 Collinsella sp.
TTTTGCCTCTTGACAATGTCCTGCTCATATTAAAAGGAACGTCCCTATCTGCCGGCTAGAGGGCACCGAAGAGAATGGCGTAGGTAGTGGATTCGCCGAGCTTGAGCTCGTCGCCGGGATTGAGTTGGGCGGAACGGCCGGGTTCGACCTGAATGCAGACGCGCGTGGCCCCGTTTACCACCACGGTTCCGTTGGTGGACGACAAGTCCTCGACGTGCCAGATATTTTGAGCATCGCACCAGATATGGGCATGGCGGGCCGAGACATCGTCGCCGACGTCGGTAATATCGCCCTCACCAGTGGCCAGCGCGCCAATCTCAACACCCCGCTCACTCGGCTGAATCCAGCGCGGGGCGCTCACGACAAAACTGTTTTGCACGCGCAGCAAGCCCAAGGGGTGCGCCGGGGCGGGTTCGCGCTCGCCTGCGGTCATCGACATGCCAAGCGAACGCGGCGTGGAGGTGCCTCCGCCACAGGTCGCGTGCGCGTAGTCGATGGCATAGTTCACCGAGGACCGCACATCCGCCGAACAACCGACGGCGACAAACAGCACCAGCACGGCCTCGGCGCGCTCGGCGGGCATGAGTTCCGCCGCCTGGGACAGGCGATCGAGCGCGTTGCGATAGAGATTCGTGTCCTGATGGCACTCTTCGAGCGCGCGTACCATCGGTTCACCTGCAGGACCGCACACCATATTGATCACAGCCGTGGAGTCCATGGGATTTCGCTGGCGCAGGGCCAGTTGCGACATAATACGCGCAGCCGAGGTACCGTATTCGGCAAAGTAGCGCTGCTGAAGCGTGCCGACCGGCGCGCGAACGATGAAGCGGGAAACCCAAGAGCGATCGGCGGCTCGGCTCTGCGGGCTGCGGCCGTCGGCGAGCGGACGGGACGAAAGCACCAAGCCGCACAGCTCGATATGGCTCAGATGCGCCGCGCGCTTAAAGATGTCAAACATGGCCCCGCATGGGGTGAGCTCAACTTGAGATGCCATGACCTAGGCCTCCTTAGTCGTAGAAATAGAATCGGACGATACTTCGACAGGTCCGCCAAAAGTACGGGCAGCTGCGGCTCCACCGGCAAGCGGAGTCGCCATCTGGGCTTTTGTGCGTCGCGGTGCCGAAACGGGAAGTTCAAAGGCAAAGCCCATCGCAAGCAAAAACCACGTAAGCGTATAGGTTGCAACCAGAGCGGCAACAAGGCCGCCCATCACGGCGCGTTGGGAAAATACGCTACATGCAGCCACAACCAGCACCGGAACCTCGCAGGCAGAAAGCGCAAGCACACCCTGCAGGAAGCCCGAGCGCCGATCGCGCGCAAGTGCCCCCGCGGCAACGCCGGCTATGCCTGGCAGCGCCAACGCCAGTGCGGCAATAATACCCGGTAGCGACCCAGACCACACGAGCGATCCCAAAGTCGCCGTCACGCGAGCGCCCGACGCCAGCAGCGCGGCCGAAACCACGACCACAGCCCAAACCACGCCACAGACGACCGTCGCGCCGACCATCAGCGCGCGACGAACCGCGCGGCCAGACGCATCCATGGGGCACGGCGTGAGCGGCTCGCCGCGGAGCGAACGACCGACATTTTGCGCATAGTGGTCACAAAACGCCGAGAGCGCCGCCTCGACCGCCGCCGGCTCGGGACGATCTTTTTGATGGCTGGACAGACAGGCCATCACCACGTCGAACAGCTGGGCATCGACAAACGCCAGCGCATCGCGTAGCTCTTCGGAATCCGGCTCAAGCCCTAGCTGCTGGGCCTGCTCGGCCGCGGCGAGCGCCACATCGGGCTCACGACGAAGCAGCTGAGTCAAATCACAACCGGGCGCATGGGCACCAATGGGATAGTCGGGCCGCGTGTCCATCTTGAGACGGTAGGGGCTCGCGATGTCGCGCGTCTTTTTGCGCGAACCCGAGGTGCCCGAAGTGCTCGGCGCGGCTTCGTATGGCACGACGCCGGCAATGAGCTCGTAAACCGTGCTTGCCGCGGCATAAACGTCAATCGCCGGCGACATACGCAAAGCGCGCAGGTCGGGAATATCGTCGGTGAGCATCTCGGGCGGAGCGTAGGCCACCGTCGCGCGACGCAGCGTGGCATAACGCTCCGTAAACGACGCCTTGCCGCCGGTACCGGCCACGGCCGACGCAGACTCAAGCGCCAGCGACGAGCCAAAGTCGATCAGGCACAGGTCAAAGGTGCCCTCGGCAAGCTGCCGGTCAAGCGGTAGACGCGCCGTGCGCACCATAATATTAGCGGGCGAGATATCGCGATGGACAAAGCCCTCGCCCACCAGGCTCATGCGGCAGAGCAAATCGAACAGGTCGCGACTCAGACGCGCCGCCACGAGTGGCGACAGACGTCCGGCATCGTCCACGGCGAGTCGCGAACGCAAGCGGGCAAGCGTCTCGCCCTCGACCCATTCCATGACAATTGCAGGCACACCGTCGACCTCGCCCCAGCCATAGAGGTGGGGAAAGCCCTTAAGGCCCGAAAGGGCGCGATGGCATTCGTATTCCTCGCGAAACGCCGCCTTGAACTTGGCGACCAGCGCCTCGTGAGCGGCATCGTCGTCAAACTCATCGCGCGCCGGCAAGATGAGCTGCTTGAGTGCCACGGCCTCGCCTTGGGCGTTGACGGCACGCGTCACGCGGCCGATACCGCCACGGCGCATGGTGGCATCGTCGGCAAACAGCATCGTAAAACGACGCAGATAGGCAGGCAGTTCGTCCTGACCGAGCGCAATGGCCGGCTCAAACCCGTCGACACGCGCCAGGCGCAGGCCGACCATGGGATCGCGACCGAGTGATTGTGGTGTGGTGGATACAAGATCGGTCATCATAGGGCAAGCGCCGCCACGTTATTGTTGAAGTTACCGAGCGCGACGTCATCATCGCCGTAATGACCGACCCATTGACATAGGTTGGTGTAACAGCCCCACAGATTGGCATACTGCTGATACCACTTTGACCGGGGCGAGAATGTCTGACGACCGAACTCGGCTCGAATGACAAACATCTCCCCGACCAGGCTGTCGCACGGCCTGGGATCTCCCGTAGAGTTATAGGTCGAGACCACGTCATTGGCACGAGAAACATAGCCGTCGAGCATGTTGTACTTGGTCACAAGCCAGCTGTGAATGCTCTCTTCTTCAGCAGCGGAAAGGCCACCGGAGTTTGCATCGTTGTCAGTGTTGCCGCCCGTCGAGCCGCCGTTTCCAGACCCTCCGGTAGAGGAACCCGACCCAGAGCCGCCGCCCGAACTCGATGAATCCGAGCCGGAGCCAGAAGTATCCGAGCTACCGGGCTTTCCGGACTGCTGGGCGTCCTGCTCCTTTTGCTGCTCGACCTTATTCACCGTTGCCGCCACGCTATTGTTGGACAACCGATCGATGATCTTGGTGTTGGTGAGCACGATGGTTTTGCCATTGGCAAGCGTGACTTCGTTGTCCGGGGCCTCGGCGCCGTCCGCATCGTCGGTGCCAAACACAATATGCGCGACCACACTTGCCCAAGCATATCCAGTCGTGGTACCCAGATCACTTTTGACCTCATGCCCCACGCGCGGTTCGCGTGCGGCATGCGCCTGCATCATGGACGGCACGGTCATGCCATAGGCAGAAACGCCAGCCATGACCAGCACCAGCGAGCACGACAGCAGCACGTACGCCCGCGGCGCCAAGCCCAGTCGGCGTCGCATGCGCACCGCGGCGCCGCGCTTTGTCTGAGTGCCACCGGGCCGCATGCGTTCTCCTCCAACAAAAACACGCCGCTCAGAAGCGGCGCATTCATTCAAATCCATATTCGAGTGTATCAGCGAACCCAAAAGGTTGCGCAACGAATGGGCAAATTAAGGATGCGAGCGGAAGCATCCATGCGATAAGCGGATACGAAGCATCTTTGTTGCACAACAAACTCACAGTCGCACGGGGAAATTATGACTACCCCGTGCGACTGTGAGGATAACATACGGTAGGAGCAGGCTCGCCACCTAAATCGCGCGACGGGCCTCGATGGCGCGGCCAAGCGTAAGCTCGTCGGCATACTCCAAGTCGCCGCCCACGGGAAGGCCGCTCGCAAGACGCGATACCTCAACGCCCAATGGCTTGATGGTGCGAGCAAGGTAGCTCGCCGTGGTCTCGCCCTCAATGTTGGGGTTGGTGGCGATAATGACCTCGTGGATGTCCTCGTGGCCCAGGCGCGCCAGCAGCTCGCGGATATGCAGCTGCTCGGGACCGATCTTGTCCATGGGGCTGATCACGCCGCCCAGCACATGGTAGAGGCCATGGTAGCTGCCCGTGCGCTCGATTGCCTGAACGTCGCGCGGCTCGCCCACCACGCAAATGCGAGTGGTATCGCGCATCGGGTCCTGGCAGATGGAGCACTCGTCGGCCGTGGCGTAGTTAAAGCAACGGCTGCAAAAGTGGACCTCCTGCTTGACCTCCAGGATGGCCTCGGCCAGGCGGCGGGCCTCCTCGGCATCGGCCTCGAGCAGGTAATAGGCGATGCGCTGGGCCGACTTGGGACCAATGCCCGGCAGACGGCCCAGTTCATCGAGCAGTTTTTGCAGACTGTGATTTGCACTCATATATATGCGTGTCTTAGAACGGCATGCCCGGGATGTTGAGGCCGCCGGTGATGGCGCCCATCTGCTTGTTGGCGAGCTCGTTGACGCCGCGGACGGCCTCGTTGACAGCAGCCATGATCATATCCTGCAGCATATCGACGTCCTCGGGATCGAGGGCATCGGGATCGATGGTGAGGTTGACGAGCTCCATCTCGCCGTTAACGGTCACCTTGACCATGCCGCCGCCGGCAGAGGCGTCGACGGTCTGGGACTTGAGGTTCTCCTGCGCGGCGGCAAGCTGCTCCTGCATCTTGCGAGCCTGCTTCATCATCTGCTGCATGTTCATACCGGCCATGATGGCTCCTTTACGTGCGGCCGCACGCCGAGCTGCAAGGGCAGCCGGAGCACGGCGGGACTTTCAAACTCAAAAATCGTACCACGGCGCGAGGCCAGCGAGCGGGGCGGACGTGTTACCTCAGTCGATATACATGTCCTGGAGCGCAAGCCGCACCCATAGATTATGCAAAGTTGAATAATTCGCATCTGCATAATATCGAAAGCTAAATCTTGTAGAGCCGGAATCCGACATTTAATGCGTACCACTAAATGGCTAAATGCCGAGCCACTACTCGAGGCGGCGCTCATGACGGCAAGGTATAATTTGATTGCCATAGATAGCAATTTGGAGGTGCCCCATGAATGCCCCCGACGTGCTCCAAAACATCCGCTCAAAACACCCCGTTGCATATGTGGTTCTCTATCTCTTTGTCGGCTGGACATTGCTGGTTGTCATCACCCATGCCATAGCTTTTGGAGCAGAACTGCTGATAGCCAGCTCGGACCAGCCCGTCGTCAAATGGGAGACGACCGATGAGTGCACCGACGGAACTCGAACCATTTACTACAACAGCCCGTCCCTCTACCAAGAGTTCAAGGTCAAGATAAAGGACTCCAAGATTGTCGATGCCGAGCTAGGCGTTTATTTGGCAATCGGAGCAACCGTCAACGCCGAGCAAGTCGAGCACACGGACAGCCATGCGACGTATCGTATCGACCTCAGCATCCTAGGCCGACCGTCACGTACCTGTCTGCTCGAATGCGATGTACACGGCACCACACTACACATGTCCGAAATACAGATGCGCCCGGGCAAAGAGATCTCTTCTTGAGCAGCATACCCGCCCGCACGGTTACTCCACCGGTTTGAAGATGGTGGCCTGGCCGAAGACGTTGCGGATGAGGGCTTTGGCCTCGTCCTCGGTCTGCGGGATGCTCGGGGCTGCACCCTGATGGCCGAAGGGGCTGCCCGCACCGGGGTTGGACTCCCAGGGAGCGGCGGGGACGTCGTCGTTTGCAGAGGCTGCGGGTGCCACAGCAGCGGCCTTGGTCGCGGACGCCGCACCCGGCACGTCGAACGGGGGCAGATCGTCCCCGCCGGCATCGGCAGCAAAACCACCGACCATAGCATCGTCGTAGGGCACCTGCTCGGATTCCCATGGCGCAGCCTGCGCAGGCGGCTGAGCCATGGGGACGGACGCGCGCTCGGGCGCTCGGGGCGCGGGCTCGGTCGGGAGCTTGCCCGTGGCAGGAGCACCGGCAGGGTTGTCGGAGCGCAGCCAAGGGGCCTTGGCCAGGTCGGATGACTTGGGCGCAGGCGCGGCAGCGGACTTGGGCGCGGGGATCGGAGCAGCCGGTTTGGGCGCCGCGGGCTTAGGCGCCGACGGGGTCGATGCCGCTACCGGTGCCGTTTGCTGCTGCGACGCGCTGGCGCTCGAGGATGCAGGGGCCGCCGAGAACACGGGTTGCGGGTCCGCAGATGCCGCAGCCCGTGCAGATGGAGAATGCTCCTCATGTTGAGGAGCCGGCGTGCCACCCCCATCCAGGACATAGTCGACGGTGCGACGACCGAAAACCGCGCAGACCGTCGGCAGGACCACCGACTGCGTATCGGCGCGACCGAGCATCTTAATGGCAAAAGTCGAACCCGCGGGGAACGAGACCGTAAGCTTGGAGCCGTCGTCGGCCGTGGCGCGGGCGTTGAGCAAAAGCCCTGCGTAGGAAGCCTGACGCGCCTTGACACGCTCGACGACCTCGGCCCATTTGCGCTGCAGCTCTCCGGCATCCTCGACCGCGGGCGTCTCGGCAGCACCGGCGGCGGCAACCTGGGCGGCATTGTTGGGCTGGGGCTTAGGTGCCGGAGCGGTGGCAGGCGCGGGGGCCGCAACGGGCTGAGGCGCAGGCGCTGCAGGCTTGGAGGCTGACACGGACGCAGAACGGGGCGCAGGCTGGGCAGTCGGAACAGCAGCGCCGCGGTCCCAAGGCATGCCACCCTGGCGCGCGGACGTAGCAGCAGGGGCAGCGGATGCCGCCGGAGCAGCAGCACGAGCGCCCGAAATGAGCGTCGGCTGCTGGGCAGCAGCGGGTACGGATGCTGCAGGCGCGGCGGCCTGAGCAGCAGCCACGCTCGCCGGCACGGCGCCGTTGGCAACCATGGCCTCCAGACGCGCCACGCGCTCGGCCAATGCCTCAATCGTTAAATCAGCCTCGGGACGCGCCAGACGCGTGCAGGCAATCTCGAGCACCAGGCGCACGTCGCTCGCGCCCCTCATCTCCAGTGCGGCATCGTCGAGCACCGTCAGCACGCGGGCCAGGCGGTCGGCAGGATGCTCGCCAAAGGCAGCGGCCTCGGCAGCAAGCGCCTCGGCCTGCTCCGAGCCGCCCTCAAACAGCTCGGCACGGGCACCGGCAACGCAGGCAACGTACACGTCACGCACATGCGCCACCAGGTCGCGCGTCAGCTCAAGCAGGTCATTGCCCTCCTCGACCTGCACACGAATCAGTCCATAGAGCTCGGCAACATCGCGATCGGCAATGGCGCGGGAAAACTCGCCCAGGATCTGGTCCGAAACCTCGCCCAAAAGCGAGCGGGCGTCGTCCGCATGCACAGAACCGTTGCCAAAGACGCTCAGCTGCTCCAGCGTGGACAGCGCGTCGCGCATGCCGCCCTTGGCATGGCGCGCCACGATAGCCAGCGCCTCGTCGTCGTAATCGAAGCCCTCCTGCTCGCACACGTATGCCAGGCGATACTCGATATCCTCGTTGCCGATGCGATGGAAATCGAAACGCTGGCAGCGCGAGAGGATGGTCTCCAGAATCTTTTGCGGGTCGGTGGTGCACAGCACAAAGATCACGTGTGCCGGCGGCTCCTCAAGCGTCTTGAGCAGCGCGTTGAACGCCGCCGTCGTGAGCATGTGGACCTCGTCGATGATATAAATCTTGTACTTGCCGCGCACTGGGGCAAAGTTGACGGAGTTGATGATCTCCTCGCGCACGTTGTCCACGCCGGTACGGCTTGCGGCATCGAGCTCGTAGACATCCGGGTGGTTGCCCTCGGCGATGAGCTCGCACTCCTCGCAAGTACCGTCGGGCATGCAGCCGCTTGCACCCTCGACGCGCGCCGCCTCGGCATTGCGGCACAGCAGCGCCTTGGCCAGAATGCGCGCCATGGTGGTCTTGCCCGTGCCGCGCGGTCCGCAGAATAGGTACGCGTGGGACAGGCGCCCCTCGGTGATGGCGTGTTCGAGCGTCGAGACGATATGCTGCTGGCCCACCACGGAGTCGAAGGTGAGCGGGCGATACTTTCGGTACAACGATTCCATGGGTGCTCCCCCGGGTATACTGAGACTTGTTGCCGCGACGGCCATGCGGTCGCACGGCATACTGCATTCATAATAACCCGTACGGCGAGCCCGCCGCGATAGGAGTCTAAAGAGCATGGCAGACGCAGAGAGCAACCTCGTTCCCTCCGAAGCAGCCGACCAGGTCGAGGTCGCGCTCGAGGAGCAGGCCGCAGCCGACGACGGCATCCTGTACCTCAACGAGTACCAGTACGAAAACGACCTGGTCACCGACTTCGCCCGCCTGGTCGCCTCGCCCAGGCGCCGTGGCTCCCTGTACGTCGCCGCCGCGATTGCCGCGCTCATCGGCATCGGCATGCTGGTGGCCGGCGGCAGCTGGATCAAGTTCGGCGTCGTGCTGATCGTGTTCGGCGCCTTTTTGGCCTGGTGGAGCAAGAACCTGCACCACACGCTAGCCCGCGACTTTATCGACGCCGTCGAGGCCGACGAGTCCATGGGTGGCCGCTATCGCCGCGTCGCCGCCAACGAGGACGGCCTGATGGTTTGGGGCAAGAGCGGCAAGTCACAGTTCTTCCCGTTTGAAAAACTCGACCACGTACTCGACGGCGAGCGCATCTTTGTGGCCATGTTCGCCGACCAGGGCGTGACGATCCCCAAGGACACCTTCGTCCGCGGCGATGCCGAGCAGTTTGGTCCCTTCCTCAAGGCGCGCATCAACAAAAAACTCCGCATCGAGACCAAACGCAAGAAGATGAAGGCAGAAAAGGCCGCTGCCGAAGCCAAGCAGGGCGACAAGCCCCAGGAGACCAAGGGCAAGCAGCGCAAGCAGAAGAACAAGAAGAAGCGCTAGGCCGGACGCAGGGTCCAGACCCCAGACGGAGCTTAAATTGAATGTCGCCCACCCGAGCGTGCTACACTAGCAGCATCTATGCCACCGCGAACGGCTCGGCTCCGCGCCCGCCACTCGCAAACGAACTTTAAACGCACGAGGGTTGGCCATGCCGCTTTTCTCGCAACATACCGCCCGGTTCTCGCCGGACGTTCCTTTGGAGGGCACCAGCTCTCGCGAGCTGCTCAAGCGGTACCAGCCGCTCGAGACACTTGCGACCGGCGGTTTTGGCTCCATCGAGATCTGCCGCGACACGCACCTGCGCCGCCGCGTCGCCATTAAGCGCATCCCCCTTATCAACGGTGCCGGCATGCCCGCCAGCGACATCATGGATGTCCTGCGCGAGGCGCACACTGCCGCCATGCTTCAACATCCCAATATCGTGCAGGTCATCGACTTTACGCACGACACAGCCTATGCCTACCTGGTTATGGAATATGTCGATGGCATGTCGCTGGCCGAGTTTTTACATCGCGTGGACGGCCACTCACTTACCTTTGACGAGGCCGCAGCCATTGCCGATGCCCTGGGCCAGGCGCTCACCTTCGCCCATAGTAATGGCGTACTCCACCTGGACATTAAGCCCGCCAACGTGCTCATCGACCACTCGGGCAATGTAAAGCTCACCGACTTTGGCATGGCGCGGCTGTCGTCCGCCGGTGGCTTTGGCGGCTCGCGCGGCGGCACCATCGGCTACATGCCGCCCGAGCAGCTCGATATCGAGACCGGCACGGTCGACGAGCGCGCCGATGTCTTTGCCCTCGCCTGTGTGATCTACGAGGGCCTGTGCGGCAGCGCTCCCTTTATGGCGGCCACGCCCGCCGACTCGCTCGGCCGCATCATCGGCGGCGCCACCTATCCCAGCGAGCTGATACCACACTTTCCCCCGGGAGCCGAGAGCGCGCTCATGAGCGCGCTCTCCCCCATGCCGCAGGACCGCCCCAACAGCATCGAGGCATTTTGCGACCAGCTCCTTGCCGGTCTGGGCAGCGTGCGCGAGGGCCGTCGCAGCCTGGAGCAAATGGTTGGCGAGCTTTCGGATGACGAGCAGGAGCTCGACGGTATCGAGCCGTCGCACTACGAGGACGACGCCATCGAGGTCGACCCCGCACTCGGCTGGGCGGGCACGCGCTGGAGCCATGCGCGCGACTACACCATGCGCATTATCTCGACGCTAACGTGCGGCACCTTTAGCTTTTTGCTGATGCAAACGGCCGGGGTCGCGGCGCTTCCCGGCCTGGTCATTGCGGCTATCGCGATCGGAGCGGCGGCTGGCCTGGCCCCCCAGATTGGCTCGGCCATCTCGGCTGTGGGCTTTTTGGTGCTCATGGCCAACGCCACCATGCAGGCGCAGGGCATCCTGTCGATGTTGCCCGTCGCGGTGATCTTTGCCGCCGCCATGTCCGGTTGGTGGATCGCCTGGGGTCGCACCGAGGCTGCCGCGAGCGCCGCACTCACCTGTGCACTCGCGCTTGGCTGTCTGACCGGCAATACCTTCCTGGCAGCTGGGGTCGCCGCCGGCGTCGCGTCATTTTGGCTCGGCCCGGCAAGCGCCGCCGCGGCAACGGGCATGGGCGCGCTTTTTGCCCGCCTGGCGACAGTCGCGCTTTCAGCCGGAGGCGTGCTGGGGCTCGGTAACGTTGCCGCAGCGCTGGGAGACCCGCTCCTTTGGGCTGCCTTTGGGCTGGCCGCGGCAACTGCCGCAGCGTCATCCGCGCTGCTCAATGCCCATGCCAAGCGTGCCGATCAGAGCTCAAACCTTGCCGCAATCGCCGCCATCGCTGTCACCGGCATCGGCTGCGCAGCGGCGTCCTGTCTTGCACACCATATGGAAATTGCCGGCCTTGCAGCCGCGGTCATCGCCAAGGCGGCGGTTGCGGGAATCCTATCCTCTATAATCGTTGGGATATGCCTATATTTGCTCGGATACCAAAGAACCTATACGGAGAGTGATCTTTCGTGAACTTCCTGAACATCTTCGAGGACCACGTGGCCGGCATCTTCGGTGCCACCCGTGCCCCGTTCTCCTTTAAGAAGCTTGCCAAGCAGGCCGCTCGCGACATGGAGGATCAGACTCTGGTGATCAACGGCGTCAACACGGCGCCGGCACTCTATACCATCCTTATCGCCGCCGACGACGATCCCATGCTCGCCCCGTTCTACCCCGAGCTTTCGCGCGAGGTCCGCGAGTTTGTGAAGGCGCAGGCCGAAAAGCGCCGCTATGTCTTTGTCGGCGAGCCCCTCGTGCGTTTTATGATCGATCCGCAGCTACGCGCCGGCAAGTTCTCGGTCTTTGCCGAGAACGTCGATACCCCCACGCTCGGCCGCCTGTACGAAGAAGAGCGCGCCTATCAAAACGGCCTGGGCCAGAACAACTCCGCGGCAAGCCGTGCCGCCAGCGCCCCGCGCGCCGGCCAGCAGCAGTTTGCTGCCCCGCAGCAGCAGCGCCCCGCCGCCATGCCCCAGCAGCAGCCGACGCCTCGCGCCGCCGCTCCCGACCCGCTTGCCGTGGCAGACCCCTTCGCGCCTAGCGTCCCCGACCCCGCCGCAGCACCCATCCCGGTGCCGCAGACCGTCTCGCGCGACGCGCTTGCCGGCATGGGCGGAGCCGCCGCGACCGGTGCCGCCGTGGGCCTAGGCGCCGCAGCCGGCATCGCCTCCAACATGGCGAGCACTCGCGCCCCGCAGCGCCCGCTCGCCCAGCTCGTCGACGTCGTGAGCGGCGAGAGCCATAGCATCACCTCCGCACAGGTGACCATCGGTCGCGAGCGCTCAGTTTCCGACATTGCCCTGCGCGACCCCAACGTGTCGCGCCGCCACGCCCAGCTCACCTTTACGGGCTCGGATTGGTCGATCGAGGACCTCAATTCCACCAACGGCACGCTCGTCAACAACCGCCGCATTACGCGCTGCCCGCTGCGCAACGGCGATCTGCTGACGTTTGGCCTGAGCACCTTTGAATTTAGGGGATAGTCGCTTATGAACATCGATATCGTCCTTTTTGCAGGCCGCATCGTCCTGGTCGCCCTGCTCTATATCTTCCTGTTCGCCGTCATGAAGACCGGCGTGGGACTTGTGCGCGGACAGCGCCGCGACTCGGCCATTTGGACGATCGATGTGGACAAGGGTCCGCGCGGCATCCGCGGCATCCACGTAGACATGCTCGGCCCCGTCATCGTCGGCCGCTCGCCGTCTTCGGACATCTGCATCAACGAGCCGTTTGTCTCGGCCTCGCATGCGCGCTTTTCGCTGCAGGGCCCGGCGCTCATCATCGAGGACCTCAACTCGCTTAACGGCACGCTCGTCAACGGCCGCCAGCTCGTGGAGCCCGCGACGCTGCGTGAGGGCGACGAAGTCCAGATTGGCGACGTGGTCATGAAGGTGAACCGTCGATGATCGACGAGGAGAACAAGTCCGCAACCATGACCGAGGCACCGGCTGCCGCCGTAGCTGCACCGGCCCACGCCGCTCCGGCGGACTCCACACCCGTGGAGCCCGAGGACACCGTGTTCTCCCTGCCTCTTTCGCATGTAACGCATGATATTTCGGATCTCGCCGATAACGAGGACGAAGAGGATGCCGTAGCGGCGCCCATCGGCGCACATGCTGCGGAACAGCCCACAGCGCCCGAAGCAACCCCGGCGCCGGCTCACTTTGCAGAGCCCGTCGCCGCGGCAATCAACGAGAGCGCTGCGGTGTTTGCGGCACCCGAGCCCGCCGCGCCGGCGTTTCCCATAGCCCCGGCATCCGAGGTTGCGCCCGCGTCTACGCCGGCGCCCGAGGCGGGGACATCCCCCGAGGACGGCCCTGCACCCAAGACCCCGCAGCCTGCGCCCGCAAGCGAGTCCGATGCCGTGGCCGAGCCCGCCGCCCAGTCGCAAAACACGCCCGCGCCGTCGCACTTTGCGACGCCCGAGCCCATAGACGTCAGCCCGCAAGATGACGAGTCGACCGCCCGCGTGTCCGAGGAGCCCGACTCCCCGGACACCGGCGATTCCGAATCAAACGCCAAGACCGACACCGTCTCTCCCAGTGACACTGCCGAGATCGACGTTGCCGCCGTTGAGGCCAAGCTCAAAGACCCCGGCTCGACCATGAGCTTTGAGCCCCTGACTGAGGAACGCATCGAGACCGACTCGACCTATGATGCCGGCACCACCACGCAACTCATGTGGGGCGCCCGCTCTGACGTTGGCTGCGTGCGCCCGCACAACGAGGATTCCTACCTGGTGCAGTCGCCGCTCTTTTGCGTATGCGACGGCATGGGTGGTCACGCTGCCGGCGAGGTGGCCTCTTCTATCGCTGTCGAGACCATCGCCAAGACAGCTCCTCAGTCTGCCGACGCCGCACGCCTGGCGGCAGCCGTCGAGGCCGCCAACGCCGCCGTAATCGAGGCTGCCTTGAATGGCCTGGGCAAGCCCGGCATGGGCTGCACAGCCACTTGCGCCTATATCGAAAACGACACGCTCGCCATCGCCCACGTGGGTGACTCTCGCGCCTACCTGCTCCACGAGGGCACGCTCATCCGCGTGACCCGCGACCACTCCTACGTGGAGGAGCTCGTGGACGCCGGCGAGATCACGGCAGATGAGGCTCGCGTCCACCCCAACCGTTCGGTCATCACCCGCGCGCTGGGCTCGGACCCCGCTATGTATGCCGACCACTTCACTCTGCATATCGAGGAAGGCGACCGTCTGATCCTGTGCTCCGACGGCCTTTCGAGCATGATTCCCGATAGCGATATCGAGAACATCGCCACGCAGTCCTCAACCGCGCAAATCTGCGTCGACAACCTAGTGGACGCGGCGCTTGCCGCCGGCGGCCACGACAACGTGACCGTAGTAGTCGTTGACCTGGTTGACGATGGCGTTATGCGCGAGGCGCAGCGCGTGCGTCGCCGCAACATTACTATCGCCGCCATCCTGGCCCTCGTCTTTGTGCTGGCAGCTGGCATCTGGGCCTACACGGGTGTCACCGGCTCGTACTACCTGGGTACCTACCAGGGCAATGTCGCCGTCTGGCGCGGCCTGCCCGGCAAGCCGCTCGGACTCAAGCTCCACTGGCTCGAAAGCGAAACCAGCATCAAGCTATCCGACCTGCCCGAAGACACGCAAAACCGCCTCAAGGCGGGCATTCCGCAAACAAGTGTCGACGATGCGCAGGACACGATATCCAAGTACCGCCACCAGATCGACGAGGAGCAGACCCGCCAGGTGATCGACGCGCAAACGATTCGCGACAACACCAATCAGGGATCGACCTCCGAATCAGATTCCGAGAAAACCGCCGAACAGTCCGCCGAGGCCGAAGCCTCCGATAAGAATTAGAAAGGGAGTGCCGCTTATGAGTCGCCGCAACACCGAGCTGCTCTTGCTCATCGCCTCGGCGTTCCCCGTCATCCTGCTGTATGCGATGTACGTCCTCACCGCGGGCGCTGCCATCTCCTTTGAGACGCTCGCCGTACCGATCGGCCTCTTTGCCGCCTTTGCCGCGGCCCACATTGCCGTGCGCATCTTGGCGCCCGGTGCCGACCCCGCCATCCTGCCCATCGTATTTATACTTTCGGGCATCGGCATCACGTTCGTGACGCGTCTCGCCCCCGCTCTCGCCATCTCACAGCTCATCATCCTGTTTGTCTCGGTGGCGCTCATGGTGGGAACGCTTGCACTAGTCAAAAACCTCGACGTGGTCATGCGCTACAAGTACACCTTTGGCATCATCGGCATCATTCTGCTGATGCTGCCTATCTTTATCGGCACCACGATCTCGGGCTCCAAGCTGTGGATTCGCATCGCGGGCTTTACCATCCAGCCCGGCGAGTTCGCCAAGGTCTTTATCGTGCTGTTCCTGGCCGGGTACCTGGCCGAGAACCGCGAGCTGCTCTCCATCTCCAACCGCAAGATCCTGGGCTTTAAGATCCCTCGCCTGCGACTGCTGCTGCCGCTGTTTGCCGTGTGGGGCGTGTGCCTGCTCGTCGTCGTCTTCGAACGCGACCTGGGTTCGGCCGTGCTGTTCTACACCATCTTCTTGCTGATGCTCTACGTTGCCACGGGGCGCTTTTCGTATGTCGTTATCGGCCTTGCGCTCTTAGCCGTTGGAGCCGTGGGCGCCTACAAGTTCCTGTCGCACGTTCAGGTGCGTTTCCAGGTTTGGGTCGATCCGTTTAAGGACGCCCAGGGCCAGGGCTACCAGATTGTCCAGTCGCTCTTCTCGCTTGCCGACGGCGGTCTGGTCGGCGTTGGCATCGGCAACGGGATGGCCAACAACATCCCCGTCGTCGAGTCCGACTTTATCTTCTCGGCCATCGGCGAGGAGATGGGTCTTTTGGGCGGCGGCGCCGTGCTCATCCTGTTTATGCTCTTTGCCGTGCGTGGCCTCACCACAGCTGCCCGCGCTAAATCCGACCTCGCCGCCTTTAGCGCCACGGGCCTTACGGCCGCCATCAGCTTCCAGGCCTTCTTGATCGTTGGCGGCGTAACCCGCCTGATTCCGCTGACCGGCGTCACCCTGCCCTTTATGAGCCAGGGCGGCTCCTCGCTGCTGGCGAGCTTCATCATCGTCGCGCTCCTGCTGCGCGCCGGTGACGAGGCGACCGGACGCGAGGCCGAGCTTACCGGCACCGGCACCATGGCCGCCATCACCGATGATCAGGTCGCATCTGCCGCCGCCCCGACGGGCACGCGCTTTGCCACCTCGTCTTCCTACGGCAGCGGCAGCCATTCCGTCGGCTCGCGCATGCGCCGTCGCCTGCTCGACACGCCTGAATCCGGTGTGCTCGGCCGCGTTGCGCTCGCCAACCGTCTAACCCGCGCGGTGCTCGCCTTTACGGCGCTGTTCGCCATCCTTATCGGGAACCTCACCTATGTCCAGGTCATTAAGGCCAAGGACTATCAGGACATGCCGACCAACAACCACACCATCGCCCGCTCCAAGTACATCCAGCGCGGCTCCATCATCACGTCCGACGGCGTGACGCTGGCCGAGTCGCTGCAGCAGGAGGACGGCACCTACGTACGCTCCTACCCCAACGGTAACCTGGCAGCGCACGTGGTTGGCTACGTGAGCCAGCAGTATGGCACCACCGCCATCGAGAGCGTCATGAACGACACGCTCACCGGTTCTAAGGACTACTCTAGCTGGAACAACGCCATCGCGTCGCTCGCGGGCCAGACCCAGCCGGGCAACACCGCCAAGCTCACCATCGACTCGCGCATCCAGACGGCGGCCGAGCAGGCACTCAAGGGCTTTAAGGGCGCTGTAGTGGTCATCGACCCGCGTACCGGCGCGGTGCTCGCATGTGCCAGCTCGCCCACCTACGACAACACCAACATCGATGCCCTGCTACAGACGGGCGGCGGCGAGGACGGCTCCATGTACAATCGCGCCATGGACGCGCTGTACACGCCGGGCTCAACGTTTAAGGTCGTTACGCTTTCCGCGGCACTCGAGACCGGTACCGCCAGCCTTACCAGCACCTACCAGGCGCCCGGCTCCATGGACATCGGCAACGCACCGGTCACCAACGATGCCAACGAGAGCTACGGCACCATCAGCCTGCAGCAGGCCTTTGCCGTGTCCTCCAACGTCGTCTTTGGCCAGGTGGCAAACGAAGTTGGCGCAAACACGCTCGTGCAGTTTGCCAACGCCTTTGGCTACGGCCAAAAGCTCGGCCAGGACCTGACCTCCGCGGCCTCCATCATGGCCGACCCGTCGCTCATGACCGAATGGGAGACCGCCTGGGCCGGCGCCGGCCAGCCTGTCGGCATGGACCACACGCCCGGCCCGCAAACCACCGTCATGCAAAACGCCGTGATTGCCGCCGCCATCGCTAACAGTGGTGTGGTCATGGACCCGTACTTTGTAGCCCAGGTACTCGCCCCGGACGGAACCGTGGTCAAGACCACGCAGTCCCGCTCGCTGGGTCAGGCCGTCAGCTCCGCCACGGCCGACCAGGTCAAGCAGGCCATGCTTGCCGTCGTCCAATCCGGCACCGGCACCGATGCCCAGATCCCCGGCGTCAAGGTCGCCGGCAAGACCGGCTCGGCCGAGACCGGCGGCACCAACGTCAACTCGATGTTCGTTGGCTTTGCGCCTTACGATTCACCCACGGTCGCCATCTCGGTGGCCTTGGAGGATTACGACAAGCATGACGTCGAGGCCGCCAAGATCGCCGGCATCGTCCTGACCGCGGCGCTTGCCGCACAGGGAGCGTGATGCCCATGATCGAATCGGACACCCGAGGCGCGCCGCGGCCGAAGAGTTGGCGGCAACGCGCCACACGGCCCCAGCGGCCACATCGTAGGTACTACACACATCGTTGAGCGAATAGTTATGTTAGGAGCAGGAATGGAACAGAGGGTCCTCGGGGGAAGATACGTCCTCAAGGATAAGGTGGGAACAGGCGGCATGGCGACCGTCTACCGTGCACAGGACCAGGTCCTCGACCGCACGGTAGCCGTCAAGATCATGCTGCCACAGTATGCCGGCGACGCAACCTTCGCCGCACGCTTTAAGCAGGAGGCCCAGGCAGCAGCCGGTCTCTCCTCCCCCTATATCGTGGGCGTCTACGATTGGGGCAAGGACGGCGACACCTATTACATCGTCATGGAGTACCTGCGCGGCACCGACCTTAAGAGCGGCATCAAGAGCCACGGCGCCCTCGACCCCAAGAAGGTCGCCCAGATCGGCTCGCAGATCAGCTCCGCGCTTTCGGTCGCCCACAAGCACGAGATCATCCACCGCGACATTAAGCCGCAGAACATCATGGTGCTGCCCGACGGCAACATCAAGGTGATGGACTTTGGCATCGCGCGCGCCAAGAACAGCCACCTCACGCAAGACAACAACGTGCTGGGAACCGCCCACTACGTCAGCCCCGAGCAGACCCGTGGTCAGGACCTCGGCCCCACCTCGGATATCTACTCGCTGGGCGTCGTGATGTACGAGTGCGCCACCGGCCGCGTTCCCTTTGACGGTGACGACGCTATCTCGGTCGCACTCAAGCAGGTCAACGAGCTGCCTATTCCGCCGAGCCAGATCAACTCCGGTGTCGACGCCGACCTTGAGCGCATCATCCTCAAGTGCATGGAGAAGGACCCGGCAAACCGCTTCCAGACCGCCGACGAGCTGCGTCAGGTGCTCAACAGCTACCTGTCGGGCCGTGCCGTCAACGTCTCGGAGCCCACGCGCATCATCGGTGCCCCCGGTGAGTTGGGCGCCACCAAGACTCGTGAGCTTTCCGATCAGACGCGCGCCATGGTGCGTCCTGTCTCGGGCGTGAGCGGCCAGAATACCGCCCGTAGCTCGGTTTCGGGCTCCACCGGCTCCTACGAGGTCGAAGAGCCCAAATCCAACAAGAACAAGATCATCGCCGCCGTGGTGGCAGCGGTTGCCGTCATCGGCATCGTGGTGGCCTTTGCCACAGGACTCTTTGGCGGCGAGCAGGTCGCCGTGCCCGACGTACTGGGCAAGGACCAGCAGACTGCCGTCGAGCTGATCAAGGAAGCCGGCCTCGAGGTCGGCACCATCGACCAAAGCTACAACGACGATGTCGACGAGGGCAAGGTCGCCGAGCAGACGCCCAACGGCAACACCAAGAAGGCCAAGGGCACTAAGGTGAACCTGGTAATCTCCAAGGGCCCCAAGCCCTCTGAGAAGGTTGAGGTTCCCCAGCTTGTCGGCCTGACCAAGGACCAGGCAGAAGCCGCGCTGGCAAGCGTTGGCCTGAAGGGCAACGCCTCCGAGGAGGCCAACGAGGCCGATGAGGGCCAGGTCTTTGAGCAGGGCACCGGAGCCGGTAAGGAAGTCGCGAAGGGCACGACCATCTCGTACAAGGTCTCGAGCGGCCCGGATACCACGTCCGTCCCCGACCTGACCGACATGACCGAGGCCCAGGCGCGCAACGCCCTCGATATGGCAGGTTTTGGCGTCGACGTGAGCTACCAGGAGAACGACTCTGTTACCGAGGGCACCGTGATCAGCTGGAACCCCAGCGGTAAGCAGAAGCCCGGCGCCACGATTACCGTCGTCATTGCCAAGAAGTCCGGCAAGGCCACCGTCCCGGGCAACCTGTACGGCAAGAGCATTTCCGCCGCCGTTACCGCGCTCAACAACGCCGGTTTCTATAACATTGGCTTCTGTGACCAGAACGGCAATCCCGTGAGCGGTAACGAGGATGCCACCGTTACGGGCGTCTCCCCCACCGGCAAGCAGTCCACCGACAGCACGATCACGCTGACGGTCGCACTTTCTGGCTCCACCTCGGGTGACGATTCCGGCACGACGACTAACTAGTCGACAACCCATCACCTGCAGCGGCTATGGCCGCAAACATATTCGCTCAGAAGCGCCCGCTTGCTCCCCGGCAAGCGGGCGCTTTGTTTATCGACAGGCCAGGGCTCCATAGCAACACAAAGAGGCCCGCAAAAACAAGCCTCCCAGGTGACAACAGAATATGTAATGCAGTAATTACTAGCCGCAGAACTTCACCATGGTCTCGACCACGAGCTTCTCGGAGTTGAGCTGCTGTATCATGATGCCCTGCTGGAACAGCGGGATGTTGGCGCGCGTGCGCTCCGGATCGGAGTGCTCGACGAACTCCTTCTTATCCAAGGTGCAGACCGAGCGCGACAAAACGACTTCGAAGCGACCCATTACGGCATCGCGCATGCGCTACAATCTCGGTTAATCTGTTAACCACCCGAAAGCAGCAGGAGGCCCCATGCCCACACCAGGCAAGCGCCCATCCATGCGCCAGATTGCCGTCGCGGCCGGCGTATCCGTCGCCACGGTCTCCCACGTCATCAACGGCAGCGGCCGTTTTTCCGAAGACACCCGCAAACGCGTGGAAGCCGCCCTAAAGGAATACGGCTACGTCACGAACATGGCGGCGAAGAGCCTCCGTATGGCCCAGTCCCGGACCATCGGCATGATCGTGCCGGACATCTCCAACGACTTCTTTTCCAAGATCGCCCTGCATGTGGAGCGCGAGCTGGCAACCGAGGACTACTCGGTCTTTGTTTGCAACAGCGCCAATGACCCCGCCCGCGAGCGTGACTACTTCCGCACGCTGGCAAGCAAGCAGGCCGACGGTATCATCTGTATCTCCGGCCTGCGCAGGCTCGACGGCGAGTTCGTCCCCCACGGAATCCCCGTGGTCTGCATCGACCGTGCGCCCGAAAACGACCTCGGTTTCCCACACGTGGGCTCCGACAACATCGGCGGTGGCTACATGGCGACCGAGCACCTCATCGAGCGCGGCTGCAAGGACATCCTGAGCATCTCGAGTTTTACCGCCAACTACCCCGGCAACGAGCGCCAGATGGGCTACGAGCGGGCGCTCGCCGCGCACGGAATGCCGCTACGCCGCGACTACCAGCTGTTTGTCTCGGGTAAGCAGCCGAGCATCATCGAGTCGGAAGAGCTCGTGACCGACTTCCTCTCCACGGGCTACCCCGTCGACGGCGTCTTCGCCCATAGCGACCACGCAGCCGTGGGCGCGCTGCGTGCGCTCGTTGCCGCCGGCAAGCGCGTACCCGAAGACGTCCGTCTCATCGGCTTCGACGATTCCGTCTATGCGCAGCTTCCGACGCCGCAAATCAGCACTATCCGCCGCTTCCCCGAGCGCCTCGCGCACGAGGGATGTCAGGCCCTGCTCGCCCTGCTGCGCGGCGAAGAGCCCGAGATGGAGACGCTCGTCCCCGTTAAGCTCGTGCAACGCGCGAGCAGCTAGACAGCGGGCAGCGAATAGCCGCGTTTTTCTCTCGCATGTGTTCTATCCCACGCGCGACATGCAAAAAGCCCGCCACCACACATGGGTGACGGGCTTTTCCACTACCAGCCGCGTGCTTCCTCCGCACGCACGAGCTGACGAGCCTCGATCTGGCGAATCATATCGATGCGGCGCTGGTGACGGCCGCCCTCGAACTCGCCAGTGAGCCAGGCGTCGACGATCATCTTGGCCAGCTCGATGCCTACCACACGAGCACCAAATGCGAGCATGTTGGTGTTGTTGTGCTCGCGCGACAGGCGAGCGGAATACGGCTCAGAGCAGGTGCAGCAACGGATACCGCGCACCTTGTTGGCGGCAAGCGAGATGCCCACACCCGTACCGCAGATAACGATACCGCGATCAACCTCGCCGGACATGACAGCGTCCGCCACGGCCTCACCCGCGATGGGATAGTCAAAGCGCTCGGTGCTGTCCGTACCGAAGTTCACGACTTCGTAGCCGTACTTCTCCTGGATATACGCCGTGATGGCTTCCTTGTACTCGACTGCGACGTGGTCGTTTCCAATACCGATCTTCAAAAGAGACCCCTTTCCATAAGAACCATTCGCGCATGCCGCGCGCTCAATCCGTCCTAATTCGCCGTTCCGCTTCTAATACACCTCGCCGGCGCGCAAACGGCGCAGACACTCCTCGTAACCAGCGTCCTTGCCAAACAGCGCACTGGTGCCCAGGATAAATCCGTCCGCGCCAATGGCGGACAGGTCGCGCACGCGCTCGGGCGAGCAGGCGCCGTCGATCATGAGCTTGAAGCCAAAGCGCTCCTTCAGCGCGGCAAGGCGACGCACCTTGTCGTTCGTGAACTCGATAAAGCTCTGACCGGCAAAACCCGGATTCACCGTCATGACCATCACGTAATCGCAGAGGTTCAACATCTCCTCGATCTCGGAGATAGAGGTGTCGGGGTTCACGGCGATACCGGCGCTCTTGCCGAGGGACTTAATCGCGGCGAGTGTCTTGACCACGTAACGCTCGGACTCCGGATGGATATAGATGATGTCCGCGCCGGCGGAGGCGAAAAGTTCAACCTTGCTGGCAGGATTCTCGACCATAAGGTGCACGTCGACGAGCTTGTTGGTGGCAGCTCGCACGGCCTTGATGTCTTCGAGACCCATGGCGAAATTGGGAACGAAACTGCCGTCCATCACGTCGCAATGGAAGATGTCGATGCCGGCGGCGTCGAGATCCTCGACGGTCGCACGCAGATTGCCGTAGTCGGCGCACATGAGACTGGGGCAGAGCAGCATAGTGAACTCCTTATCTGCGGTGATTATCTACTCGGTGGTAATTAATCGTTTAACCTTTATCTACAGTCTGGCTGATTAATCGTTTAACCACGTTGTTAACCTGCAGGCTTTTCCAGATTCACAACGTTGCCATATTTGCCTATCTAGCTGGTATCATGCAGGAGCCCGCACCACGAAACGCTGTCGTATTCCCTAGGAAGAAATCCCGCTACGCGGACAGCAGCAGCCAGGGGCCGCAATCCGCAGACCTGAGCCCGGACCCCCTACGCTCCAGGCGTGATCAGGCGCGCGCGCTGGGCGATCTTCTCGTCATAGGACTCCGCGATAATCGACACACCATCGAACCCAAACGCGCGAACATTCGAGAACTGATGGAACTTCGAGCTGTCGCACAGCACGTACGCCTTATTCGAATTCTCGCGCACGATGCGCTTCTTCGCCGCCTCAACGTAGGAGGGCGTCATGACGCCGCGGTCCTCGTCAATCGCGTTGGTCCCGATAAACGCCTTATCGAAGTACAGATCGCGCAGGATCGATTCGGTCATAGAACCGCAGAACGAGGAGTTCACATAGTTGAACTCGCCACCCACCACGATGAGCTGGGCGCGCGTCTCGCTCTTAATCAGGCACGCCGAGGCATCCGTCGTGTAAATTGTCACGTCGCGGTCGAGCAGCAGACGCAGCAGCGCCGTGCAGGTGGAACCCGAGTCCAAGTAGAGCGTGTCCCCGTCCTCAACAAAACGCAAGGCGACTTGGGCAATCTGTTCCTTCTCACTCCCGTGTAGGCCCGAACGCGTCGAGATACTCACCTCGTGGACAGCCGAGAGGAGCCTCACCGCGCCGCCCGAAAGATGCTCAACCTTGCCAAGCGCCTCCAGCTCCTTGAGGTCGCGACGTAGCGTCGAAATAGAGACGCCCGGCAGCTCCTCCTGCAGCTCGGAAATCCTCGCGAGGCCCGACTTCTGCAGGCACTCTACAATTCGCTCCTGGCGCTCATACGGAATCATATTGGGAACCTCTCCAAACCACTCTGCTTCACGCTCGTTCATTTCTTTTCGAAAAGTGTAACGCACAAGCAGAATAGCGGCCGCCACCTGTTGCGATGACGACCGCTTAATCGATTGACCTACCCTCTCGTTCACAATTTGAACGAGGTTGACACACCTCGCGTAAGCGCGACGCTCTTCAAGCGAAGAGAACGACCCTAGGAGAGGCGGCGCATCCGGGGCTCTTAGGCGAGCTGATCCTCCTTGCCGGTGAAGGCGAAGGCAAGAACACCGGCCACGACGGCGGAAATGAGCATGCCGACCATAGCCCAAGCGAAGTTCATGGGGTCGGAACTCACGAAAGCCGGGAACGTAGTGACGGAACCGAAGGTGAACGCAGTGGTGACGACCTTCATGATACCGAGGAACGCGCCGCCGACGGCACCGCCGATGATCTGCGCAAGCCAGACCTTCTTGTTCTTCACGAGCATACCGAACAGCGTGGGCTCGATGATGGCGGACAGGGCGATCGATACGACACCGGTCATCGCGAAGCTCTTGAGCTTCTGGTCGCGGGCCTTGAGGAACACGCCGAAGGCGCAGCCGATAACGGCGAAGTTGCAGGCGAAGGTGAAGGGGCAGATGTAGTCGAAGCCGTTCTGAGCGATGTTGTTGATCATGATGGGGTTCACGGCCCAGTGGATGCCCATGGACACCAGCACGGACCAGCCGCCGCCAACCAGCACGCCGGCGAACACGGAGCTGCGCTCGATCAGCCAGTTGACCACGAAGGCGATGGCCTCACCAGCGTAGACGCCCAGGGGACCGATGACGAGCATGGTGAGCGGAACCATAACGATCAGGGAGATGGCGGGCAGCACGACGAGCTTGAGCATCTCGGAAACGTGCTCATCGAGCCACTTGTACAGGTACGAGTAGACCCAGACAGACAAGATGGCAGGGATAACCGTGGAGTTGTAGTTCATGAGAACCACGGGGATGCCGAAAAAGTCCGTCATGGCGCCGTTGCCCGCGTCGCCCATGAGGGCGATGAAGTCCGGGTAGAGCAGGCACGCGCCGAGCAGCGCCGACAGGTACGGGCTCGCGCCGAAGCGCTTGCCGGCGGAGAAGCCGAGCAGCACGGGCAGGAAGTAGAACACGCTCATGGCCAGGGTGTACAGGATGGTGTAGGTACCCGTGCCCTCAGCGATGATGCCGAGCTGGGCGGCCAGGATAACGAAGCCGCGCAGGATACCGGAGCCGGCCATGGCGGGCAGCAGCGGGGCAAAGATGCCGGAGATCGCGGAGAAGACTTGGCTGACGATGCTCTCGCCCTCGTCCTTGGTAGCAGCGGAGATTTCCACGCCCGAACCCTTGACCAGCGGCCAAAACTTCTCGTACAGCTTCGGGACCTCAGTGCCGATGAGAACCTGGTACTGACCGGCCTTGTTCAGCGTGTTCACAACGCCTTCGACTTCCTTGACCGCAGCGTCGTCGCAAGCCGCGTCGTCTTTGAGATTGAGGCGCAGGCGCGTCGCGCAGCGCGTCATGCCCGAGATGTTCTCGGGACCACCGACGGCGTCCAGAATCCCCTGAGCCATCGCGTTCCAGTCGCGTTTCATTGGTTACCTCCCCATTGCGCAGAAGAGCTCGCGGACAAGCTCGGCTGCCTTAATCGCGTCGTTTGCATCGATAACGGATTGGATCTTCTCCATGCTTACGGCCTCGATGGCGTCGTTGAGCAGATGGATCATCTGGTCGTTCTGTGCAGCCTCGCCGGCAGCGGGCTCGATGACCGGGAACGTGTCGAAGTAGATTGCGCTGTCGTAACCGTGCTTCTTCACGTAGTAGAGGAACTCGAGGGTCTTCACCGGCGTGGACGTACCAATCATAAGGCCATCGTCGAAGCGACCGTTGCCGTCGTTTAGGTGAATGCCGCAGAGCTTGCCCTCGCGGCCGAACAGGTCGGCGGCCATGGCAGGGTTCTCGTGCTTCATGAGCATGTGGCAGTAATCCAGCGTGACGCCCAGGTTCGGGCGGTCTGCAGCGTTGAGAATCATGCCGGTCATACCCATGGAGTCGATGAACGCGTACGCGCGCTCCTCGTAGGGTTTGTACTCAATCGAGATCTTGAGGTCGGGCGCGTAGTCGCAAACCTTCTGGAATGCGGCTACGAGCTGGTCGAAGACGCGAGCGTAGGCGATCTGGAAGCTGTAGTCAAAGCCGTCGTGGCCGAGCCAGATGGTCACCGTGTTGCCACCGGCAGTGCGGCAGTAGTCGCACGCCTCGTAGCAGAGCTCAAGGGCTTCCGCGGCAAGGGCATCATCGGCATTGCCCAGGTCACCGTTGAGGAAGGCGTTGCGGAAGCGCAGCGCGCAGCCGTTCAGCTGCAGGTCGTGAGCTGCGAGCTTGGCGGCCATGTCCTCAGCCATGACACCTGTGCAGTGCTCGGGGTAGTTGAGGTCGACGTGCGTGAGGCCCACGCTCTGGAACTCCGCGAACACGCGATCAAGATTCTTGTCGCCATCGCGAAAATAGGAGTTGATACGAGTTGCAAGCTTCATGCTTCTACGTCCTTTACCTTCGTCCTTGATCGTTTCTGCCCGTTCGAGCACCTGATCTATATCCGTAATTCGATAAGGGCCGCCGCCTGCGCGCCGGGGCTTACCCTGTGACATGTAGATTACTGCCACATAAGTTCATTTTCAATTAGTATTTTTCACTCTTTTTCTCATTGTGTCAGAGTTTTTCACCGTATAAAGCCATCTACCTTGTGGTTTTGCTGTTAATCAAGTTTGACCATTCTTGAAATTACCTGATTTTTTCTGAATTAATTTGCCGTTTATCGGTAAAAATCGACCGCTCACGGCTGACGGCGACGCAAGATGGAAGATACTTGCATGAGGAAAAGCACTGAATTCCCAGCGCCGATTCGAATGACGCGATTGGTGACGCGAGCGTCGACGGCCCGAATCTGCCGTCGGCCCCCACTAACCAAAAACGGCGCCGCTCACGCGACGCCGTCATATTCCCTGGTGCCCCCGGGCGGATTCGAAAACTCCCCCCCGCGGGGAAATTGGTGACGCGGGTGTCGACGGCGCTGAGCGCTCCGTGTTTTGGTATGTGGATATGGCAGCCATCAACCTTTCTCGGCATGTGAAACTCTAGGCACATATGAGCATACCTGAGCGACGCAACACATGCGCTCCATCTATCCCAACAAGCTCCAACGGTACCCGCACTTCCCATTTCGTGTAGAAAAGGGCCTGTATATACTTCCCATTTCGTGTATTGAATCAGGTAACCACACTTCCCATTTCGTGTATACAGCAGCTAGATTGGGCAATCATGTCAGTATTCAGACGTACGGCCTACAATAAACTCCTCGATTGGAAAGCGAGCAATGGATCCCGAGCCATCATGCTCGAGGGGGCCCGCCGCGTTGGAAAAAGCACCCTTGCCCAAGAGTTTGCGCAGTCCAAATACAAATCCCACCTCGTGATCGACGAATCTGTTGCGAGTGAAAAAAGAAGACCGGAGACTCAACTGGTCTCCGGCCTCATTTCTAAAAAACGTCTCGTGGTTCTACTCGTGCTGTCGGGCTTCTACCAGCCTGCAGAAGTCGTTGACGCTCATGAGCCATTCCCTTTGCGCGGGCGTGTAGGTTTCGAACAGCGATGAGGGCACAACGAGGCTGAGCCTGTCCTTAGCCATAGCTCGTGTGTAATCCTCACTTACGGCGGGCTCAAGTGTTACAAGATGCTTGTCCTCGATTCTGTCAGCCTCATCAAGCACCTGACGCCAACGCTCCTTGATGGTTGTCTTGGCACCGAGCATCGTCAGTCGAGCGACAGAGAACTTGGGGTCGTGGTAATCGTCAATAGAGGGAAAGATGAAATCCGGCTTTGATTTGCCCTCGGTGTATTTCTGCGCCGAGTAGCGTATGCCCCTAGCATCGAATAGCATCGAGAGTTGATTCTCGAACGCCGTCCCCGCACGGGACTTGCGGCGCTGGAAGGCCGACATAGTGGTGCGCAGCACGCCATCAACATCAAGCGCCGAGCCAAGGTATGGCGCGAGGTCGCGCTCCAAGAGATGCCGCTCGAAGACGCGGAACAGCATCTCTTCGCGTTCGTAACAAGCGACCAAGCAGCCATCCGGGTCGCCCGTCCAATCGAGCTTTCCAAGGGTGGAAGCTGAGTAGACTGAGAAGTCTGCCCCTTTGGGGAAGGACTCGCCGAATTTCTCGATCATACCGTCGAGGAAGTTCTCCGCTGCGATCGGCATGCTAACTTCGATGCCGATGGACTCCAAAATCCTTGCGGCGATCGACGTGATGCGCGTATCCTCCCGAGCAGAGGGCGTAAAACCCTTCTCGCCAACCCCGTCGAGCGCGAAGAGCCAGCGAACTTGAGATTCCGCCGTACTCCCCGCTCGGGCAAATAGGATTACGACCTCCTTGGCTTCGTGTAGGGCCAAAACCATGAGGTCGCCCGGACGGGCCATGCCCATGGCAGCATTATCGTTGTAGTAGAGCCTATACTCAGTTCTAGTTGGATGCTTCCTGCGGGCGTCGTACCAAGTGGTATAACCATGGTCGAATATAGGGTCTGCACCATCATCGAGATATGCGAAGGTAGTTCGCATCCCCTTTATGTCATCGTCTCCGAAAAGCGCGCGCAAAGGCCCCACGCCGTTGAATTCGTGCTGGTGGCTTTTATTGGCCCCCATGATGTCAACGCCCACGAGGGTTTTCGCGACAGCACCGTCAAAATACGCGCCAAGTACTCCATAGTCCATCCTAGAACACCTCCATCATCAACTTCGCGACCGAGCGCACGACCGGCACGGTCACGGAGTTGCCGAACTGCCTGTATGCCTGAGTATCCGACACCGGGATGATGAACTCATCGGGAAATCCTTGCAGGCGCGCGCATTCGCGGGGAGTGAGTTTACGAGGGTTTTTTCCTTCCTGCCCGACCAGAATCTCGCTGCCATCCTTGTGGTACCGGGCGGAAAGCGTCCTTGTCGTGTCCTCTGGGCCGACCATCGAGTATCCAAAGCCGTGGCCCGCCGCCTCATGCTTTTCGCGATAGGCGCGCAGATAGGCCCATAGCTTATCCGAAATGGTGTAGCGTTCGTTTGGTTGCTCTTCGAGGATTTCCCCTAGCGTATGTCCCGGTCCCGGCACCTCAAGGTCATCCCACGAGAAGGGAACTTCCTCCCTGAACCCCACGATGTAGATGCGCTCCCTGTGCTGGCACGTCCAGTTTTTTGAATCAAGCACTTTCCAGAAAATATGGTATCCAAGGTCCTCCTCAAGCGTCTGTCGTATGACCTTGAAGGTCTTCCCGCCGTCGTGACTCGTAAGGTTCTTAACGTTCTCAAGCAAGAAGGCCTTCGGGCGCTTGTCGCGTATGATGCGAGCGACCTCGAAAAAGAGGGTTCCCTGCGTTTTATCCTCAAAGCCGGTGGGTCTCCCCAAAGATTGCTTCTTCGAAACGCCTGCAAGGGAGAATGGCTGACAAGGAAAGCCTGCGAGCAGGACATCGAAGTCCGGTATATCGTTTGATGCGACCTGACGGATGTCGCCCGCCGGGGTCTCTCCATAGTTCATCCGGTAGGTTTTCTGGGCGAACTTATCCCACTCGCAAGAGAAGACGCACCTACCGCCAAGCTCCTGGAACGGCATTCGTATACCGCCGATGCCCGCGAAGAGATCGCAGAAGGTAAAAGGCGCGTCGCTGCGCTCCCCTTGGTCAAATGGAGCCCCCGCATCGAGCGATGCGATAAAGGCGCATTCAGCCGCCGTTGGACTAGTATCCCCAGACTCCCAGCGCCGAACGGTGCGTTCGCCAGACGAGCCCATACCAAGGGCGGCGGCGAACTCCTTTTGGGTGAGGCCGAGGTCAATTCTCTTTTGCGCTATATCAGCTGCATTTAGTTGCATGGGACGCCTATCTTGGTTGAAAAACGGTCAAACTGTCCTGTATTTACCACAGCGTTAGTCTATCACCCCGAGCGGACATGTCTTCCCCTTGCTTCAGTCCGCCTCTAAACCCCGTAGCATCAACTGGGCTTTAGGGCTTGGACACTCTACCGGAGGGCTCTAGACGCAATTGGTGACGCGGGTGTCGACGGCCCGAATCCGCCGGCGGCCCCCGCAAACCAGAAACGGCGCCGCTCCCGCGACGCCGTCATATTCCCTGGTGCCCCCGGGCGGATTCGAACCGTCGACACCCGCTTTAGGAGATATGATTTAATGCTACCCCCTACCATTCATCAAGCATCATTGAACATCATATAACCGCAGATAAACATAGCAGTTTGCGTCTTTTGCCTCCGGTAGCTGCGCCTACGCTTTTACAAACATATTACTAACAGCTTTAGCTAAACTGCACTCAATGAATTGTTGAAAACTATTCAAAGAAACGGAGTGCAAAGATGTCAGAACAGCCACTAATTAGCGGAAGAGGCACGTGTTGGAAAGACAAGAGATCACCTAACACCTATCGCTATTATTTTTCCCTTGGAGTCAAGGACCCTAAGACAGGGCGCTACAAACGATCCCCAACCTATACGGTTCGTTGCAAGACTAAGACAGAAGCTAAGGCTGCAATGCAGGCCAAGCTGGCTGAAATCAACTCCTCTGGCACGATCACTAAAACTAAAAAGCCCACTTTGCTTGCGTCCTACTGCTGGGCCTTTCATGAAAATAGGGACACCGAGCTTGCGCCAACGAGCTATGAAAGAGAAGCGTACGATTGCAGGCATATCGAAGACCTATTCGGTGCGTTTCAGACAATTGAGGGGCTAACTCCCGATCTAATCGAAGAAGCATATGCCGAAGCTCGTCGTACGGGAAAATACAAACCATCAGAGCTTGTACGAATCAATTCGAAACTGCGTCAGATTCTGTCGAATGCAGTCGCAAAGAGAATAATTGACCGAAACCCCTGCGCCACCGTTCATGTTCGCAGACCACGCAACAAAAGAGAATCACTGACAATCGACCAAGTAGCTACCCTATGCACACATCTTCAACACATTGAGCTCACCGCCGAAGCTGTTGGTACGCTAGTACTAGTGTATACGGGTATGCGGAAAGGCGAGATGCTGGGCCTCGAATGGCGCGATTGGGACTCTGCCAATAAAACCTTGAAAATTGACAGGCAGTACACCAACGACCATGAACTGAGGGCACCCAAGTCACAAGAAAGCCAACGCAAAATCCCCGTTGGAGAAACCTTGGCCGAACGTCTTCAATCATGGTCAGCCATACAAAAAGAGCTCCTGGCCTCTCTGGGGCTGTCCCAGACTGGCAGCACTCCCATCATTAGCGATATTGCTGTCAAGCAGGGGGTCCCTACTGTCTGTCACATGAAAAACTACATCTTCAACCATTGGTTTCGCGATTTCGCAGTTAGCTGCAACCTTGGAATCTATGAGCCGAACAATTCGACTGGCGGAAAACTATATAAGGGCATCTGCCCGCATCAGCTCAGGCATTGTGTAAGCACTTTTATGCTGGCGAACGGATCGGACGTTAGAAGCGTGCAAGGTATTCTTGGCCACGCGGACCCCAATATCACGCTCAAAACGTATACAAGCCTCGTTCAACAATCAGAAATAAAAGCAGTTAAAGGCTACGAAGACTTCATCAACGCCTATATACAGAAAAGCGAGAAATAGCATGCTATTCATTCATCGTTTCATCAATAATATTACGGTACTATACTACTATTTCCGCAGGTAGACGCTTTATTTGATTGACATCTAATGAGTTTTAATAGATTCTAAAGCTGTCAGATGGCTACGCATGTAGTCATAAAAACCGGCCCCCCAAGTGCTTATGAACCTGGTAAGTCTTACAAGCACAGGGAGGGCCCTCATTGAAAGGATAGCTCATCATGGCTACTCCACAGATTAGCACTCAGGCGTCCACACCGACTTTCCCCACTGGTGCCGCTCAGTGCGATCGGTTGCTCCGCGTTAACGATATCCGCGAACTCACTGGCTGGAGCGAAAACACCGCGCGCAAGTTTATGCGCGAGTCCGGCAAGCTCATCCAAATCCATCGCTCGAATTACATGTTTGAAAGCTCCTTCTACGAACTTTTCAAGCAGCTTGAAGGTCGTACCGCCCACCTTGACTAGGCGGTAAACATGAGCGAGCTACCGTCGATTTCCGACAAATATTCCGATGATGTTACTGAGCAACGAGAGATTAGAAGGAAAATGGATAACGCGAATTTTATTTCGGTGCCCGACTGGGCGTGTTGTGCCACCACTGTCGCTGCCGAGCGCCTCATCCTCGGCCTAGTATGGAAGCTTGGAAATCCTTCCAAAAACAAACGAGCCATGGGCTTTTACGCAAAAAGCAAATGGATTGAGGAGCGCTACCACCTGAGTAAGAACACGATCTCCCGGGCCTATACCTCTTTGAAGGATAAGGGGTTTATACAAAAAGCGGGCGATGGCAGCTGGATGCTTAATTACGCCGCAGTCTACCCAGCCGCAATCGAAAACGGCTGGGAGCCCAAGAAATCTTAAGTCCATAGCCCGACTATCGAGGTCGTGAAGGTCGGTAATCGCCAAGCGTCTATAAGAGCATGCCGCGGATGTAAAATGAAACAGGGTCGAACCGAAACAGTTCCCGGACAATTGGCGTCCGGCCAGACACTTCGATTCGACCCTTTTTCATGCCCGCATCTAAAACAATCCCATAATCATTCTCGACATCTTTAACGCCATCACTCTCCCGCCACCAACACGTCGTAGGTGCCATTTTCAACGAATCGATATGGCCGTCCATTCATGGTCTTTAAGGCGCGTGATACCATGAAAACGTGCGGTATTTCTCCAACCGAAAACCTGCGTGAATGCATGACTTGAGACGCCTTTTAGAACTCACCAATCGCAGGGCGAACACAAATCAACAGCGGCCGTGCATTGTTCCCAGCCATATGGCATGGCGGAGCCATGCCCGTTGTTGATTGGAGTGCCGCACCATGGCAGACGAGAAGAAAATCAGGGAGATCTACGGCGTGAAGTCCGTCCTCGATGAGGCCGCCGAGCGAATCGAGGCGACGTGGCGGGAGAAGCTGCTGCGCGAGACGGGCGACCTCAGAACCGAGAACGCGTTGCTCAGGGCCCAGCTCGACGAATTCAACCGCAAGCTCGTCGAGGCGAGAGACCGGAACGAAAGCCTTGAGGCCGACTGCAATGAGCGGGTCGCCTTTATCGAGGAGAAGTTCGAGCTCGACACCGCGAGCATCGAGCTCGAGAACAATGAGCTCCATGCCGCGAGCGTCAGATACCTCGCCGATGCCAGGGAGCTCGGCAGGCAGGTCGTCCAGCTCCACGCCGAGGCTGAGGCCATGTCCGATGAGATCGAGCGGCTGCGCGGCGAGCGTGACGCCGCACTGAAAGCCCAAGCCGACACACTCCTGGCCCAGCGCGACCTGACGGCCGAGGTCGCCGCCCTCAAGGACCGCCTTGCTGTAGCCGAACAGCGGGCGGCCGTGGCCGAGGCAAAGATCGAGGTCATGACCCAGATGAAGGACGAGTAGCCCCGCGCTTCTCCTGTCAGGCTGCTGATTTCTAGGAATCTTCTAGAGCGCTTCCAGAAGATTCCTAGAACCGGGCGCAGCATCTTCGATCGGCACGATGTCTTGGTAGATCAGGCGATGCTTGGCGTCGCACCATTTGTCGTCGTGGTAGTGGCCGAAGAACCAGGCGCGGTAGCCGAGCTGACCGTCGAGCTCGGCAAGGAATCGCTGAAGTCGGTCGCCCCGATACTCGCGCCCGCGCTCGCGACACAGCTTCTCCGCCAGGGCGGCAGGGGCCTCGTGAGTCACAACGTAGTCGACCTTCCAGCCCACGCGGTCGAGCGAGGAGCGGCAGTGCTCCGTCTCTTCCTCGCTCGGCATCTCCTCGGGCCACCAGCTCCTCCCCTCCTTGCGATACTGCCTGTCGTTGCTCGCGGCGCCGCCCATGGCAAGGACTGTGAGCCCGTCGATATCGAACACCTCTCCACGCATCAGGTGCAGCACGCGCGGTCGCACCTCATGGACGAGCCCATCGTTCCACTCCCGTACCCGCAGATTGGCCAAGGCGTGATGGTTCTCATGGTTTCCGTCGACGAAGCACGTAGTCCACGGTTTGGACTCGAACCAGTCGAGCCAATATCTCTCAGCATTCGAGCCGTCCCAGACAAAGCCGAAGTCGCCGGCCACGATCACCACGTCGTCGCTCGTCAGAGTCCGGCCCAGAGGCCAAGACCTGAAGGCGAACCGGCTGGCCCCGTACTCGGCCCTGCCGTGCACGTCTCCTGTCACATAGACAGCCATCAGTACGCACCCCACGGCAGGAGTTTGTCCCCGAGCCTCACGATCCGGTCGTACAGCACGGTATGACGTTCGTCCGGGTTGCTGTCTCGGTGAAAATGGCCGTAATACCAGCGCTTGTAGTCCAGGCGATTCTCGAGCTCGTCGAGGAATTCGGTCAGACGGTCCACATCAGGGCGCTCCCAGCCTGGGTCCGGGTAGAGCGTCGGCGAGAGCATGCGCGTCGAGCAGGTATGGGTGATGACGCAGTCGACCCTCCAGCCGACCTCGTCGAGCTTTGTCCGCGCGGTATCGAAATCGCGCTCGTCCGGGAGCTCCTGAGGCCACCAGCTGGAATACGGCACGCGGTATTCCCTGTCCACGCTCGTGGCACCGCCCATGGTGAAGATTGTCGAGCCGTCGAGCTCGAAGACCTCGCCGCGCATCAGGCGCCGAATGGGCGAGGTGTCCGACAGGCGCTGCGTCAGCCCGCCATGCCATAACTCCACGGGGCGCTCCGCCCAGTGATCGAAGCGCTCGTGGTTGCCGTCGACGAACAGTACCGTGTAGGGGCGCGACTCCAGCCAAGCGATGTCGGCGCATTCCTCGGCGGAAAAGTTCCACGGAAAGCCAAAGTCACCGGCAACGATGAGATAGTCGTCGCTGGTAAGACTGTCGCCAAGCTCCCATTCGCGGAGCTTTTGCATGTCGAGCCCACTGTGGATGTCGCCCGTCACATAGACCGTCATCGAATCACCTCTTCCCTCTTGTACGCCGCCAGCTCGCGCTCGACCTGCCTGTCGCCGGTCTCGTTGACCCACCAGGGCCATTTCACCCGGCCGCACGGCTCGTCGACTCCGGCGAACCATTCCCTCAGCTCGTCGAGGCTCACCGGGGAGTGCCCGTTGGCATCGCAACCGACGTCGTAGCGCAGAAGGCCCTGCTTGCGGTTGAACGCGTTGTACGCGCCGCCGCTGCTGTGGATGTGCCCGTGGAGGTGCCACGATCCATGGCTCATGCCCTGCCAGTCGGCCATGGGGTAATGGCTCAGGACGATCTTCTGCCCGTCGATCTTGAGCACGCAGATCGGCGGCTCCACGGTGAACGCGCCCGCGACCGACGGTTGGGTCCAGTCCTTGTCGTGGTTTCCCGGGACGAGGTGGATACGTCTGCAGGCGATCCGCTTGCGCAGGGCATAGGCGTCCTGGGCGGTCATCTTGAATGAGAAATCCCCCAGGATGTAGAGTTCGTCGTCCACGGCAACCCTGCCGTTGATGCTGTCGACGATGGCGTCGTTCATTTGCCAAATCGTCTCCCACGGGCGGTCGGTGAACTTCAGCACGTTCTCATGCCCGAAGTGAGTATCGCTGGTAAACCAGATCATATTTATGTCTCCTTTTATCGCTAAAAAACGTTCTCCTTCAAGGTCAGGAGACGTTTTATGAGCGACATGAGGTGCATATCCCTCATGTTTCAAGCTCCAATCTGCCGAATTTGCCCAACTAAAAGTTTACGCCCACGCGCGAAGGTTGATTTCCGATCTCAGCCGAACACATTGAGCTGATGGCTCGCTCCCGCAGTT
>WGSK01000025.1:0-34763 GCA_014871655.1 Collinsella sp.
CTGCGGGAGCGAGCCATCAGCTCAATGTGTTCGGCTGAGATCGGAAATCAACCAAAGAAAAAGAACAGCGTGGAAATCACCAGTCAGTCTCCCCAGGATCCAGAAGAGAATTACGAATAGCGGCTCTTGATCTGAGCAAGCACCCATAGCACCTGTGAGCGAATAATACTGCGAGGCGTAAAAACACCTGAGAGGATATGCCGAGGTATCGGTACCGACAGATGCATCGCGCAGCCCCGCCACCAAACAAAGGGGGAGAACCGCGATAACCGCTAGAAGAAAACTGACGCGCTTATTAGGTATCTTTACCGAAAAATATAGCAATGCAATATGGGACACAAAGGCAATGAAATAGATTGGCATCTCTACACCTGCTTTGCATATCGTTTGTAAACCGTCGATTTACCTCCGGTCGAAACCACGTCGAAAACACCAACACAGCAGTTAAACACATCTTGATAATAGATGTTATACAAAAAGCTGCCATGGCATTCAGTAACGTTAAACAGATGCGCGCTAATAGAAAAACTCACCTTATCAACCTTTTATCACGGGAGTTACCCGATAGCCTTACCAGAAATTGCAGCATATAACGCATAGAAAGCGTTATGAACCCTAGGAGAGATAGAAAAGAGAGCACAGCGTAACCTCCATTTTGAACAAGCATATGGGTTCCTCGACGCCCTCCAGGCAAGCCCTCGAGCATTCCTCAAATATTTCTGGGCGTCAGCCTTACTATCAAATCCGTCCGGATCAACCCTCATTGCAACGCGGAGCGTACAGAATGATTGAAAACACTCAAACTCGCCCTGAAATTCAGACCCGGCAAATCGTCGAACAGTCTCAATAGTCCTGTCCATGTCTTTAGCATGCTTGAAACCCTGCTTTCTGAGCGTTGTAATGGAACCAGGTCTCGTCACGTATGCATAAAAGCACGCATCAGAGAATGCAACCTTTTGAATTTTGGAACAAATTTTAGCAATTACGCCCATGTCTTCGAAGAGCTGCCCCTCAGGAAAGACAAGGTCGTTAATAAGAGATCGTTCAAAGAGCTTTCCGCACGCAGAGCCGCTCTCGCCGCTTAATAAAAGTAATTTTCGTAAATGCTCAATTCCAGATTCAACATGGAATTCTACATTCTGCCCCATCTTATAGTTATCAAGAACAGGCGTCTTCGCAAAGGAGCCGATAACGAGCGAAACTTGATACTTGTCAGCCGCTTCGACCATCAACTCAACAGTTCGCGAATCAATCAAATCGTCCCCATCAACATACATGACATAATCGCCGTGGCACCTTTGAGTACCAAAGTTACGAGCAGAAGAAAGACCGCCGTTTTCCTTATGCAAAATCTTAAATCGCGTGTCTGATCCAACGGCATCTTCAATAAGATCAATAGTATTATCAGTACATCCATCATCCACAATAATATATTCGATATTCGAATAAGTCTGACCAAGCAATGAGTTTACGCAAGGAAGCGCGAACATACCCACGTTGTACATGGGGACAATGACACTAACCAGAGGCTTAGCAACATCAGAAGCCATATATCTAAGACCTCCTGAGAACAAAACGATATATCAACGCTCTAACGGAATTTGGCATCAGACAGACGACGGCATGCGGTAAATAAGAACAGATATAATCGCATTTTGTGAAATAGCCACGCTCAACTTGAGCACGCTTAAATGCTTTAGCGTACTTAAGATACTGCGAGCCCCCCCCTGCGAGCATAGAAATCCCCACTAACGCGCATCGCAACAAGCGGTTCCTTCAGGTTATCCGCCTTGCAGCCACATGCGAGCATCCTGTTAAAAAGGTCCCAATCCTCAAAGTAGAGAAAATCGGAACTGTAGTTACCAGCCTCCATGACTTTCGACTTTCTAAACGTCATAGGAGGATGACGAAAGGGATTTCGCCTTTTGGAATAAGAACGTATAGCGTCGATGCCCTTGGGAAGATCTGTGGCCGCAACAGGTTCATTGGGAGTCGTGACGAATTCGATAACATCGCTTCCGACCATATCGAGACCACTATCAATAGCGGCAAGCTGTTTCTCCATACGATCCGGACGAGCTATATCATCAGTGTCCATGCGTGCAACAATTTCGTTAGAGCAAGCAAGGATGCCTTGGCGCAGTGCATACCCAAGTCCATGGTTTTTTTTCATACGAAACAAAATTGAACAGTCCGGGATGCAGGAAGTCATAATCTTGGAGCACGTCTTCAAGCTCATGCGTAAGCGGACCATCCTTGACCATGGCGATCTCGGCAGGAGAAACCGTTTGATTCAGCATGCTGTCTAAAGCTTGAATTAAAAAGGCAGGATTTTCTTTTTTGTAAATGCTCATCAACACACTGTAAGAAGAAGAAAAGTTTGTCTGCATCTATCGTCCCGTTCTCTTCTTTCCAAACATGGCACCAAAAGTGCCAGTAAAGCACTTCCAATCCATCGCAAAACAACGATTTTGGACATAGCGAAGCTCAATCTTCTGGCGCAGGCCGCTCTCGAAGGTTGCCTCGTTACGATCGGTTGCCTGCCACAGACCAGTAATACCGGGCTGAACAGAGAGCAGCTCAGCCTTTTCCTCGTCGGAAAAGTGCTGTTCAAGCTCATCCCTTGTAATGGGACGCGGTCCAATAACGGAAAGATCGCCGTTAAGCACGTTCAGGAACTGAGGCATCTCGTCGATAGAGCACTTACGAATAAACTGACCAATCTTGGTAATACGAGGGTCATCGTCAACCTTGCGTTCGACTTCCCACTGATGCAGTTGCTCAGGGCTCAGATACTTCTGCACGTTGCCAGCATCGGCGACCATACTGCGAAGCTTAAAAATCCTGATTGTCTTTCCGCCCTTGCCAACGCGCTCTTGCGTATACATAGGACTGCCGGGCGATTCAAGGCTAATCAGCGCGCACACCACAGCAAGAGGAATAAGCAGCAGAACACTCATCAAAAGACTGAACACAAGGTCGAACAGCCTCTTAACAAAGCGATAGCCAAACGTACCGCTCGGCTTAATCTGATTGAAAGCCAGTGCATCCCCCACTGATGCACAGTTATCTGTCATTTCCTTAGCAGCCACAGTCAAGCTTACGTCCCCGTTCCCCGGGGATCCCCCAATCGATAAATTCAAAAATGCAAACGGACAGCCGGCGAAACGTCTCCCTTACGTTTTGCTGGGAACATCGAGCGGCAGCTGCTCCCTAAACGCGGAGTCGCCTTCGCCTACGTCCACCAGACACCAGCGCTTGCGACGGTCGATCTTGTGCACGCGAGCCTCTTGCCCCACCAAGGGACCCTGCTCTATGTGCAACACGCCGTCTTCTATGTGAGCTACGCTGTTGCGTACCACGCCGTCGTCGTCCAGCACGCTGCGGTACCAGTCCTGCGCATCGTCGGGCATGGGCATATACGCCCGCTCCCTACTACCGGCGATGCGACAGCCAAAGCTCAACTGGGCCAAAGCCTTATCGAGCGCGGCGGCATCGTGCGTGGCGACGAAGAAATATTCCTTGTACATAGGTTTGGTTTGGAGCGACCAGGCGCCGTCCCGCTTAAACCAGAACTCCTTTTGCATTACAAAAGCGTCCTGCATAAGGTTGTGCGGGATAATGCAGCGGACCTTTTCGCAGGTCTCGCGCTCTTTTCCATTGGGGGTGTGGACCAGATACCAGCGGACGCGGCCGTGCTGACTGTTGGTGGTGGCGCCGTTAAATGCGCCAGGCAGCTGCTCTTGGCGCCGTGCCGTCTGTTCCATGTTCTCGCCCCCTCTTTTTGGCTTTGCGATGCACGCAAATGCAGGGGCGTTTAGAACAGGCTTCTCGCTCGCAGCTAGGCGCAGTCGCAAAAGTACAGGTTTTTATAGAGGGGTATGGAGATGCACCTACTGGCAGTACATTTTGCGTAATCTGGGAAAACGCTGATTAATTGCTCGTATAATGTCTACTGTCGAAAGATACAAAAACCTGTACCTTTTTGTGCAACAAAAAAAGCCGCTCAACCAGCGGCTTTTCTTATTTCGACATGAAAAAGGCGACCGCCCCGTGTGGACGGTCGCCTTTGTTAATTGATGTGAAGTTTGCCTTAGGCGCGAGTCTTGATCTCCTCGAGTACCTTGGCCACAAACTCATCAACGCTCATCTGAACGGTCTCGTTGGAGCGATCGCGGACGGAGATGTTGCCGGCCTCGACCTCCTTCTCGCCCAGGATGAGCATGTAGGGCACGCGGTCGATGCTGCGGGCCTCGCGGATCTTGTAGCCGATCTTCTCGTCGCGGTCGTCGCAGACCACACGAATGCCGGCCTCCTCCAGCTTGGCGCACACCTCGTGAGCGTAGTCGCGGCTCTTCTCAGAGACGGGAAGCGCCTTGACCTGCACGGGGGCCAGCCAGGTGGGGAACTTGCCCGCAAAGTGCTCAATCAGAATACCGATGAAGCGCTCGATGGAGCCAAAGCACACGCGGTGCAGCATGATGGGGCGCTTCTTGGTACCGTCAGCGTCCACGTACTCCAGGTCAAAGTTGAGCGGCATCTGGAAGTCGAGCTGCACGGTGCCGCACTGCCAGGTACGGCCGAGCGAGTCCTCCAAGTGGAAGTCAATCTTGGGGCCGTAGAAGGCGCCGTCGCCCTCGTTGACCTCGTAGTCCATGCCCAGCTGCTCCAGAGCGGTGCGCAGGCCCTCCTCGGCGCGCGCCCAGTCCTCGTCCGAACCCATGGAGTCCTCGGGGCGGGTGGAAAGCTCAACGTGGTACTTAAAGCCAAACTTCTGGTACACGGAGTCGATGAGGTTGACCACGCCCACGATCTCGTCGGTCAGCTGGTCGGGACGCACAAACAGGTGGGCGTCGTCCTGGTTAAAGCAGCGCACGCGGAACAGGCCGTGCAGGGCGCCGCGCAGCTCGTGGCGGTGCACCAGGCCAATCTCGCCGGCGCGGATGGGCAGCTCGCGGTAGGAGTGCGGCTTGGAGGCGTACACCAGCACGCCACCCGGGCAGTTCATGGGCTTAATGCAGTACTCTTCGTCGTCAATAACGGTGGAGTACATGTTGTCCTTGTAGTGGTCCCAGTGGCCCGAGGTCTTCCACAGCTGCTTGTTCATGATGAGCGGCGTGGAGATCTCCACGTAGCCGGCCTTGTGGTGGATCTCGCGCCAGTAGTCCAGCAGCGTGTTCTTAAGGATCATGCCGTTGGGCAGGAAGAACGGGAAGCCGGGGGCCTCGTCGCGCATCATAAAGAGGTCCATCTCGCGGCCGATCTTGCGGTGGTCGCGCTTCTTGGCCTCCTCCAGCATGTGCATGTGCTCGTCGAGTTCTTCCTTGGTGGCAAAGGCGACGCCGTTGATGCGGGTGAGCATCTTGTTGTCCTTGTCGCCCTTCCAGTAGGCGCCCGAGACGCCGGTGAGCTTAAAGGCCTTCAGAGCCTTGGTGTAGCAGATGTGGGGACCGACGCACATGTCGATGTAGTCGCCCTGCTGGTAGAAGGTGATGCGGGCGTCGTCGTCCAGGTCGCCGATGTGCTCGACCTTGTACTTCTCGCCGCGCTCTTCCATAAGGGCGATGGCCTCGGCGCGAGGCTTCTCATACACGGAGAACTTGAGGTTCTCCTTAACGATCTTCTTCATCTCGGCCTCGATCGCGGGGAAGTCGTCCTCGCTGATCTTAACGCCCTCGGGCAGGTCGACGTCGTAGTAGAAGCCGTTGTCGGTCGCGGGGCCGTAGGCAAAGTCGGCCTCGGGATAGAGACGCTTGATGGCCTGCGCCATGATGTGCGCGGCAGAGTGGCGGATGACGTGCGTGACCTCGTCCTGCGGGAGCTCGGCCACCGAACCGTCATTGTAGAGTGCCTTCATGGGTATGTTTTCTCCTCTCGGATGCCTGATGCAAGTGCGTGCGATGCGCTCGGCATTTTAACTTGCATCATTATAGGCAGGTTGCCTTGGTATACAAGCGCCCGCCGCACCTTAATGGCACGGCGGGCGAGTTTCTACGCATGCTTCATCGTGGGGGGCGGGGTGTGGGGCGCGCGGGGCTTGCGGCGTGCCCGTGGCTTGCGGCCGGCCCGGCGATGGATGCGTTACTGGATGCGAGTTCGGCAGTAGGGGCAGACCTTCCAGTGCGCATCGAGCGGGCGATGGCAGCTGGGGCATACGTTGCGAACCTGGGTATCGCACACCGGGCAGACGACGAAGTCCTTCTCGATGGGCGCGCCGCACTGCGGGCAGGTGCCATACTGGGCAAGCTGGCGCTCGCGCAGAGCCATGTCCAGCTCCTGCTCTTCGCGGTCGGACGCGTAGGAGTGCGGGCGCAGGACCAGGTAGGCAATGAGGCCTACAAACGGGATGAGGGCGATGATGCCCCATGCCACGTAGGCGCTGGCGCCGCGGCGGCGAGCGTCGATAAACACATAGACGACCGACAGCACATACAGGGCGATGATAAAGCCGACGAAGGCATAGACGACGCCCATAAGCTGCGGCGACATGAGCTCGGAGATGTACTTGGACATTACGGGTACCTTTCGGAATATTAACAGTCCGGTCAAGTTTACCACGGGGTTTGTTTATATGGGACTACGGCTGGATACGGGGCTGTCGCGGACACAAACATCTCAATCTGTAACAGATACTCGGCAAAATCGGGTCTAGGTGTTACAGATCGAGACGCGGGGATCCCTCCCCGACTTCAATCTCGATCTGTAACAAATGGGACCAAATTTCCCATCTTGCTGTTACAAATCGAGACACAGGGTCCCTCCCCGACTTAAATCTCAATCTGTAACATCTTGGGCCCCAAAACCCCTCTTACTGTTACAGATCAAGATGAACGGTGAGCCCTCCGTTAAATATCTCAATCTGTAACAACTTGGGGTCAAAAACCCTTCTATCTGTTACAGATCAAGACAAAGGAAAACGTCCAATCTCAATATCTCAATCTGTAACAATAACTCGGCAAAAACAGGTCTAACCGCTACAGATTTAGACATTCGAAACCGACTGATAGGTTCATCTAAATCTGTAACATCTGGACCCCAAAACGGTCCCCAGATGTTACAGATCGAGACAGAAGAATCTCTCCCTGACTTTAAATCTCACTCTGTAACACTTAGGACCGATTATTCCCTCTTACTGTTACAGATCAAGACGAACGGAGGGGCCGTCTGGCAGACGTCTCGATCTGTAACATCTGGAACCCATTTCTTCTGCTTACCGTTACAGAACGAGACAAACCTCTGACACCAGGAGCGGCAGACAAGGTCACCGACGGTCCCGAGTCTTCCTTCGCCTGCCGTTGGCGGATGCGGCGGGGCTGTTCGCCGCATTGCCGCCGCACTGGGGGTGTGCAGACCGTAGGATAGTCCTATTGACAGCCTGTCAACTCGTCTGGGAGGCACCGTGACGGAAACGTTTGATATCGCAATTGTGGGCGGGGGCATCACGGGGTGCGCCATCGCACGGCAACTCGCGCGCTATGACCTGTCCATTTGCGTGGTCGAGGCGGCCAACGATATCGCGTTGGGCGCGTCGAAGGCCAACGGTGGCTTGGTGCACGCCGGCTACGATCCGGTGCCGGGCACGGTAAAGGCGCAGGTCAACGCCCGTGGTTGCGAGCTATATGGCACGTGGGCCCAGGAGCTAGGCTTTTTATTCCGCCGCACTGGGTCGATGGTGTTGGGGTTTAACGACGAAGACCGCGCGCACCTGGAGAAGCTGCGCCAGAATGGCCTGGCCAACGGCGTACCCGAACTGTCGGTTATCGGCCCCAAGCGCATACACGAGCTGGAACCGCGCGCGAGTGCTAAGGCGACGTGCGCGTTGTGGTGCCCTTCGACCGGTTACGTCGACCCGTTTGAAGTGGCCATCGCCGCGCTGGAGAACGCCATTGCCAACGGCGTGACGTTTATGCGCTCCGCACCGGTGGAGGCGATTGAGGTTGCTAGCTCGCACGGCGAGGACGCTGCTGCCGACGGCAAGGGCCGCACGCGCTTTACGCTGGTGACGCCCGCCGGCGATGTGCGCTGCCGTTACCTGATCAACGCCGCGGGCAACGGTGCCGCGGACATCTCGCATATGGCGGGCGCCGAGGAGTTCCAGATGGTCTGGCGCCAGGGCAACATTGTGGTGCTGGACAAGGAGCCGCGTGCGCTCATGCCGCTCTACCCTGTTCCCACGCCGGTGTCCAAGGGCGTTATCGTCACGGGGACCGTTCATGGCAACACCGTGATTACCGCGACCGCCGCCGTGCGCGAGCCGGGCGATACACAGACCTACGCTACCGATGTCGACGCGCTGCTGAGCGGCGCGCGCAAGCTGGTGCCCGATCTGGGCACGCGTCGCGTGGTGCGCGCGTTTGCCGGCGGTCGTCCGGTCATTCAGGGGACGAACGACTTCTTTATTGGGCAGTCGGCCGTGGTGCCGGGGCTGTTCCAGGCCGCAGGCATTCAGTCCCCGGGCGTGGCGAGCGCGCCGGCCATCGCCGAGCGCATGGAGCAGGTACTGCGCGATGCCGGCGTGGCCCTGCGCGAACGCGGAGACTGGGACCCGATTCGCCATGCGCCGGACGACTTTGACCGCGCTCCGCTTGCGCGCAAGGAAAAGCTCATTGAGTCCGACCCCGCGTGGGGGCAGATCGTCTGCCGCTGCGAGACGGTGCCCGAGGCCGAGATCGTGGCCGCGATCCGACGCCGCCCGGGTGCGGTTTCGGTCGAAGGCGTCAAGCGCCGCTGTCGTGCCGGCATGGGTCGGTGCCAGAGCGGCTTTTGCCAGAGCCGCGTGGTAGCGATCCTGGGGCGCGAGCTGGGCTGCGACCCCAGCGAGGTACTGTTGGAGGATGCCGGTTCTTGGCTGGTAGAGGGACCGCTGAAGGGGGTGCGCTAGGATGGCGACGCTTGATATGCGCGACGGACGCGCGGACGCCGGAGCTACCGAGGCGGTGCAGATGCAGGCCTTCGACGTTGTTGTTATCGGTGGCGGACCTGCCGGCATGGCGGCCGCGCTTGCCGCTCATAAAGCCGGCGCCCACGTGGCCATCATGGAGCGCGAGCAGCATCTGGGCGGTATCCTGCGCCAGTGCATCCACCCCGGTTTTGGCCTTTCGCACTTTAAACAGGAGCTCACCGGTCCCGAGTACGCACAGCGCTTTATCGACCAGGTGCGCGCAACCGATATTGCGCTGTTCTTGGGCTGTATGGTGCTTGGGATTGATTCGGGCGAGGGCGCGGGTGCGGGCGATCCGGGTGAGGGCGAGGACACGGAAGATGCCACAGTCCATACCGTCACGCTCATGAGCCGCGCCGGCATGCTGCAGCTCACCGGGCGCGCGGTCGTCCTTGCCATGGGATGCCGCGAGCGCACGCGCAGCGAGATCAAGATCCCCGGTAGTCGTCCCGCCGGCGTGTTTACGGCCGGCCTGGCGCAGCGATACGTCAATATCGAAAACCTCAAACCCGGCTCGCGCGCCGTCATTTTGGGTTCCGGCGACATCGGGCTTATCATGGCGCGCCGCTGCACGCTCGAGGGGATTTCCGTCGAGGGCGTATACGAGCTCATGCCGTACGCCAACGGCCTGCGCCGCAATGTGAAGAATTGCCTGGACGATTTTGGCATTCCGCTGCATCTGTCCACCACGGTCACGCGCGTGATTGGGCACGACCGCGTGGAAGCCGTCGAGGTGAGCCAAGTCGACGAGCGCCTGGCGCCCATTCCGGGGACCGAGCGCATTGTTCCGTGCGACACACTGCTGCTTTCGGTGGGCTTGATTCCCGAGAACGAGCTTTCGGTTGCCGCAGGCGTGGAGCTTGACCCACGCACGCGCGGAGCCGTGGTGGATCAGAGTCTGCAGACGGGCGTGCCGGGCATCTTTGCCTGCGGCAACGTGCTGCACGTGCACGACTTAGCCGACAACGTGACGCGTGAGTCCGAGAGGGCTGGCGCAGCTGCAGCAGCATGCGCGTTGGGTGGCGGAGCCGAGGCGGACGCAGTCACGGACACGAGCTGCGAGCTCACGGTCTCCCCTGCTGGCATCGCGGGATACGCGCTGCCGGGACGCATTACGGCCGTGGCATTCACCAAGCTCAACTTCCGCGTGCGCCGACCGGTCGATGCCGCCTGCGTGAGGATTTTGGCCGACGGCGAGGAACTGCTTGCCGGTAAGGTCCGCGCGTTTAAGCCGAGCGTCATGGAAAGCTTCCCGCTGCCGGCAAAGGTCATCAAACAAGCAATCGACCTGGGTGCCAGCGAGATTGTCCTATCCGTCGATCCCATCGAGGAGGCATAGACTATGAGCGATAACGCGATCGAAACGCTGCAGTTCAACTGTACGACCTGCCCATCCGAGTGCCTTCTGACCGTAGAGGTGGAGCGTGACGCCAATGGCGCCGCGGTGGAAGTGCGCTCCGTAACCGGCAACAACTGCTCGAGTGGCGATAAATTCGCACATCAGGAGCTCACCTGCCCCATGCGCGTGCTCACCACCACCGTTGCCGTATCCGGCGGCGACGAGGCGCTGCTACCCGTGCGCACGGCCGAAGCCATCCCGCTGGCACTTCACGCCCAAGCCATGGACCTCATCCGCGGCCTAGTCATCGATGCCCCCATCCGCATGGGCGACGTCGTGTTGGAAGACCTCCTCCACACGGGCATCGACCTAATCGCCAGCATGGACATCGACCCCGCCTAAGCAGCCCATTTGGGACGGGCCTTCATCCCCCCCCCTCTGCAGTTGCGGTGGAATAGTTCCTGTTTTATGCCATTGCCCCGGCAAACAGGAACTATTTCACCGCAACTTATGTGGGGGCGCTTGGGATACCATGGTGGCACCCTAGCGAAAGGATGTTTCATGGCACATGTCGATGACCAGCGTGTGGCGCGCGTGCTCGATGCGCTCGAGGCTCAGCACCCCGGCGCACAGCTGCTTGTAAACGACCCGTGGTCGATCTACTATCTGACCGGCTTTTATGCCGATATGTTCGAGCGTTTTTGTGGCGTGCTGCTCGCGCGCGGCAGCGAGCCCGTGATCTTGGTCAACGCGCTGCATCAGCTGCCTGAGTACGACAATGCCCGAGTGGCCTATCACACCGATACTGACGTCGTGACCGACGCTATCGCTCGCGAGATCGATCCATCCAAGCCCCTCGGCATCGACACCGTTATGCGCTCCGGCTTTTTGATGCCGCTTATGGATCGCCGCGCCGCGAGCGAGTTCTTCCTGGGCGACTTTGCCGTCACCGCCGCACGCACCCACAAGGATGCCGCGGAGCAGGAACTCATGCGTGCATCTTCGGCCGCCAACGACGCCGTGATGGCCGACGCGATCAAACTCGTCCACGAGGGCGTAACGGAGCGCGAAATTGCCGACCAGATGCTCGGCCTGTATCGAAAGCACGGCTGCGAGGGCTTTAGCTTTCCGCCGATCGTGAGCTTTGGCGCCAACGCCGGCGACCCGCATCACGAGCCCGACGACACCGTGCTCAAGCGTGGCGACGTGGTGCTGTTCGACATTGGTGGACGTCGCCGCAACTATTGCTCGGACATGACGCGCACGTTCTTTTGGGGCGAGCCGGACGAGGAGACGGCACGCATCTACGACATCGTGCGCCGTGCCAACGAGGCCGCCGAGGCGCTCATCGCACCGGGCGTGCGCATGTGCGACCTGGACCGCGCCGCACGCGACGTGATTGAGGATGCGGGCTATGGGCAGTACTTTACACATCGCCTGGGTCACTCGATCGGCCTGCAGGACCACGAGCCGGGCGACGTCTCGCTCGTCAACGAGCAGATTGTCGAGCCGGGCATGACCTTCTCCATCGAGCCGGGCATCTACCTCCCCGGTCGTACCGGCGTCCGCATCGAGGACCTGGCCCTGATGACCGAGAACGGCGTCGAGATTCTCAACGCCTACCCCCACGATCCAGTCCGCCTAGACTAACCCATCCCCAAACCCCAAACTAAGTTGCGGTGAGATACGGACTGTTTAAGGCTTCTAGCCCATAAAACAGTCCCTATTTCACCGCAACTGCCAAGGGGACCAGAGCAGCTGCCCTGATGACAAAACGGAAGGCCTCCCGGCTCTCGTGGTTCGCGAGTACCGGGAGGCCTTCCTATGTCCTAGAGCCCTAACGCTCTAAGCACGTTGCCTTACTCCGTACGATGGCGCAGCTTTTCAATCGCTGCGGCAATCAACGCCAGCAGACCGGTTCCGCCAAGCGCCGCGACAGTCACGGCAGTGTTGTCGCCCGTCTCGGCCAGGCTTCCCTTAGCGGCCTTCTTGCCATTCTTCTTGCCCGAAGGATCCTTGGCATCGGGCTTGGCACCGTTATCCTTGCCGCCGGTCGGTTCCTGTACAACAACAGGTTCAACAACCTCGACAGTCACCGAAGCCGTGAGCTGCTGAGGCGCCGGCGTCTCAGCAGCGCCATCCTCGGCAAGCGTCGCAATCGCCGCGGCGTCACCGTCAACGGGCATCGTCGCGGTAACGACGACGGTACCGTTCTTGAGGGCCTTGACCTTACCGTTCTCGACCGTAGCGATCGTCGGGTCGGACGAGGTCCACGTCACGTTACCACGCAGCAGCGCGCCATCGGCCGCATTGCTCGCCGCGGCAGCAAGGTCAATTTCCTTGCCGCGCTCGACCTTGAGCACGGTCTCGGAAGTCGTTGCCTTACCGTTTTGGTCAACGATAACGAGCCCCTTGGCTGCCGGGCGCGGCTTAACGCGTACCATGCAGCTGACCGTCAGATCCGTACCGCGAACCTTACCGTCCACGGTCACATCATCGGCACCCCAATCCAGTGCGGGGACATTCTCCCAATCGACATCGTAGTCTTCCTGGCTGTCGTCTTTCATCATCACGGAGACCTTCTTGGGCAGCGCCTTCAGCACATCGGCGGCAGAGCTTGCCTCGAACACCTCAACGGGAGCGAACGTCGCAGGCCTCACGGGAATCTCGCTTGCCGGCGTCTCGACGACCAGCTTGCAGGTCGCCTTAAGCGTCGTGCCCTCGACGGAGCCCTCGAGCGTGTACTCGCCAACAGCGGCAAGTTGCTTGTCGAGACCATCCGTATTCCACGTGACCGTGGCCTCATCCGTGTGGCCATCGGAGTACATCACGGCAACCTTCTTGGGCAGCTGCCCCGTCACGGCATCGGCCTTTGCATCGCGCTCGACCGTAATCTGTGGCACCTCGGCAACCTTGTTGATTGTCGTCGTGGAGGTGACGACAACTTCGACCGGCAGGTTGCCGTTCACCGTCACGCCCTTGGCGACGACGCTGTTGCCGTACGCCGCAGCCGCATCCGGAACCTCAGTCCATGTGATCTCGGACTCCGCCGTCGTCTTGCCGTCCTTCATGCGAACGGTCGCCTTCACGCCCTTGAGCGCATCACGCACGGCGTCGGCCGATGCGCCCTCGGGAACGCTAACGCCCGCGACAGGCTCAACAGACGCCGGAATCTCGGCATCGCTCTTCACGACCGTAATCGTGCACTCTGCCTTTTGATCGGTACCGGCAACCTTGCCCTTGACCGTGACCTCGCCTTCCTTGGCAAAGTCCTTGTCGGAGAAACCCTTGGTGTCCCACTTCACCTCGACATCGGACTCGGTGTCATCCGAGTAAATCGCCGTGACCGTAGAAGGCAGCTTGGCCAAAACGTCGTCCGCCTTGGTGCCGCGCACGACCACAATGTCTTCAGCGACATCGATGTCGACAATATGCGCCGTCACCTTGACCTGAGCCTTAACAGTCATGCCGTTGTCCGTTAGACCCGTGACCTCAAACTCGGTGCCGGCACGGCCCAGGCTGTCGACCTGAGACCACTTAACGGGCGTCTCTTTCTTGGTCTTGCCGTCCTTCATGACAACCGTCACCTTGGACGGCAGTTTATCCATAAGGTCGCTGACCTTGGCATTGTCCGCAATCTCAACAACATCGATCGGCTCGACGTGGTCGGGCGTCTGGGCATCCTGATCCACCACGGTCACATTGCAGGTCACCTTGGCGCCGTTGAGCTTAACCGTACCCGTAATCGCCACGGTGCCGGTTCCGTTGAGCAGCTCGTCCGTGACGTTAGAAAGATCCCACACGTCAATGTCGAGCAAATCGGTCGAGCCGTCGGAGTAAGTCGCCACAACCTGCTTGGGCATCTGGGCGTACAGATCCTGCTTGGACGTACCACTGGCAACGTTAAACGACTTGGCCTCGAGCTTGGTGATGGTTCGCGGCGCCTCGGAGACGTTGACGTACACGATAGCGTTGACGTTGTCGACATCCTTGAGCTTACCGACGAGTTTGTATGTGCCCTTCTTGGCGAGCGGCTTGGAAAGGTCGATGCCGTCGGTGTCAGTCCACTTTTCGATCTCGATGCCGCCTAAACTGCTCCGAATATCTCGCGCTGAGCCATCCGAGTAATATACGGACGCGGCATCGGGCAGCTCCAGCATCGATCCGACCGTGGTGTTGACCACGACGGCCTCGGGCTGCAGCGCCACCTTCTTCGCCTTCTTGTCGGCAACCGTCACCTTAGCAGTAACGTTGCCGTTCTCATCCACGCCGACCTTCTGGCCGCCATCGTCAAACAGCGCCATAACGGCAGCGGCATCAAAGCCGACCACGTGGCCCGTCGCATAGAACGAACCAGGCTGCTCGTACTTCTCGGGCGCAATCGGATCCCAATCAATAGCCGCCGTCGAAACGGAGCCGTCGCTCATCTCGACCGCCATCTTGGACGGCATGGTCGGAGCGGTACCGGCCTTGGTGGTCACTGCGGTCTCGCCGTTATCGATTGCCTTCTCAACGCCTTGGATAACGATCTTGGTCTGAACAGTGAGACCGGTGTTAGCGCCGTCACCGTATCCGTCGAGGCCGCTTGCAAACAGCGTGCCAGACACTGTCGTGACCTGACCCGCCTCTCCGGTATAAACCGAGGGACGAACGTAATCCCATTGAACCTGGGCATTATGAGTTTTGCCGTCACTCGTGGCAACCGAGACATTCCACGGCAGCTCGGGAACGACGCCATTAGCCGTGGTAATGCGTTCAGGAACGGCAATAGAGGTGACGGAGCAGACGTCGACAGTAATCGTCGCCTCGGCACCACCTTGGAGCTTGCCCTTCACCTTAAACGAACCGTCCTTGGCATACGCGTCTTCGGCGACACGGTCCCATGTGACCTTTTCGCGCTGGGACTCAGAAGACACATCGTTGTCGTATCGAACCTCAAGGTATTCCGGCAGCATCGGCTTGGTGCCGGGGACGGTCCATATGGTTCCGCCCTGCACCGAGGTCGCCTTGCTCGCGATCTTAACGGTGGCAGTAATCGGAACGTCAACCGCCTGCATGCCGTACCCTGCATTAAAGCTAATTGTTGCAGTGCCGCGAACAACGCCACCCTGAGTCCAATCAAAACCTTTCGTGTTCCACTTGACCTCGGCGTATTTATGCGAATAGTCCGGATGTTCTGCCGCATCAGGACTGACAAGATCGACATAGCTGGGAAGCATAGCGGTACCGTCGCTGCCCTTGAGCACTGTAATGGTTTGTGGCTGAGCCTCCCAGTTTTTAGTCACGATGACGTGCACTTTCACGGGGATATTCGTTCCGGCGACCGTTCCGGTAATCGTGCAGTCCTTCTGGGGGCACCTATCGTAGGTATCCCAGTTGACGCCGAGACTGTCAAAAGTCGTTCCATCCTGCAATACGCCGGACACGTAGAAGTAGTCCAGATTGACTTCCTCACCGGGATAGATAACGCGCCAGTCCTCGTACGACTGTCCAAGCGTCACACCGTTATCGCTATAGTTGTTAACGCCCTTGACCTCGCCGCACGCCGCTGTCGCATGGATCTTTGCCAACGAGCCAGTGATAGTACCGGTAATTTCGTACTCGCCAGGCTTGCCGTCCAGCAGTTCTTGAGGAAACTCGTCCCAGCTATAAGGCTGCCCCGACGAATACTGGGGATAGAACGAGCTGCCATCCGACAAATACAGCGTGGATGTGTAGCGCGGAGCCAGAAGTCCGGCGCCGGGAACATAAGCAATCTTGCCGATGTTGCTGTCCTCGAGATCGCAGACGTTGACCGTCGCCGTAGCCGGAATGTTAGAGCCGGTAAAGTATCCGCTAACCGTAATCTGGCCAAGGTTCTTTAGGGCTTCCTGACTAATCGTCGACCACTGAACGGGGAAATTGCCTCGCGAGCCATTCCACATCGTGGCCTCGATTGAACCCGGCATATTGGGCTGGCAACCGATAAGCGTGCTTGTCGATGTCGAGGAAGGCATCTGCAGGGCGCGGACGGAGATGGTCGCCGTGACTCGGTTGCTGTCACCCAGCTCCACCTGAGTAGACGATGAAGATGAGGTATTGGTCCAATACGACAGCGAACCGGAAAGCTTAAACGACCCCTCGCTTGCCACCTGCGTGTCCAAAATAGGGTCCCACGCAATGTTGCACTGCTTCTTTGTACCGTCGGTGAATGCAACCTCAACGCTGTAGGGAAGACCGCCGCCCGTTGTAGGACGTACGCCGACGGGCGTGTTAACGGGAGCAAGAGCGTCGATAGAGGCAACTTCTTTGACCTCGACCTGAGCAGTTACCTTTAGGCCATTAGCGGCTGAAGATTCGTTATATGTCACAAGCGTGCCCGTGACCGTATAGGTGCCTGCCTTTTGGAATTGAGACACGTCGGCGTTGTCCCAGTTAACCTGATAACCTTGGGTGTATGTAGTGTTATTTGACTGCGTAAACGGGAAATAGACATACGTGCTAAGAGGAGAAATGTCGCCGACCACGCGCTCGAACCTCAGAGAATTAAGATCGAGTACGTCCTTAGGATCTTTGACGGTAACGGTGCAGGTAACCTCACGGTAATCAAAACCGTTTAGTTTACCTTTAACCGTAAACGAGCCCACCTTAGAGTAAAGCGACGCGTCGAAAGAATCCCAAGACACCGGGATCTGCTCGGTGGCCCCGCTATCAAAGACAACCGAAGCAGAATACGGCAGAGACGGGACCTCACCAGTTAGGGTCGTACACGTCAACTCGGTCTGGACGCTCTTAACAGAGCGGACTGCGACCGTGCACTGTGCGAGCATAGAGGGATAGCTCTTCAAATGTCCCTCGACAACAAAGGTTCCTTCCTTTTGGTACTGATCAGCCGAGATCTCATTCCACTCAACAGGGCATGTATAAGATTGACCATTTGAATAATTGACCGAAATGCTGGACGGAAGCGCGGGAGCAATACCAGCTGCAGTCCATACCCATGAGCCATTACTGGTTGAACGGGGAACGTACACCTTGAGCACACCACTCACTTTGTACGGCTTCGCGAGCGTAATCCAATTGCCGTTCACGCTGACACCGTCAATCTGGCCGGTGATGGGAACTTCGGATTCTTCTGTCACCGTATCAAATGCCGCCTGCGACTTTTCGTCCCAATTAACATAAGCCGAGGTCTCGGTGCCATCCGAAAGCTTTACCTTTACGTACGATGTTTGGCCGTAGTAATCCGCGCCGACGTATTTTTCCACAATCGGGTTGGCGTCGATCGACTCAACGGTAACGCCGCTTTCGTTGCTCGTCTTTGTGGCATCGGGGGCGTTTACTGCCGCCGGATCTACCACTGCCGGGTCCGCCGTAACAGCTTCGACAACCACGCGCTGCTTGACCGTCTGCGTGGTACCGTCGACGGTACCCTCAAACTCATACGAGCCGGCAGGCAGCTGTACCAGAGTTGCCGGAGCATCAGCGCCGTTCAACTTCCAGGTGACGTTTTCCTGCTTGGTGGTACCGCTCTCGTAGGTTGCCGTTACAGTCTGGGGCAGCGTGGCGTCGGAACCCTCAGCAACATGTAGCTCGTTCAGGCTGGCAAAAGAGGCGATCTTGTCTTCACTCTGGTCTTGCGAGGTTGCCTGACCGGTGTCCGCAGACGTGGCAGCCGCACCCGTCGCATCGCTTTGCTCGGCAACGACTTGGGTAGTATCACCCTGCATCATCTCGGCGAACGCCTGCGGCGGCACCGAGCCGACCGTCATCGTCAGAGCCAAACCCGCGGTAATGGCCGCGTTGACATGCCTTCTGTTCATGTTTCCTCCCGACACGCTCAACGGACCAAACAGCACAGGTCCGATTGGCAAGTTAAGTTGAGCGCATCCTTCGCCAATGGAGGTTTGCAATATGCCACAGGTTAAGCGGCATAAATGGTTTCGTAAACGGACACCCAAGGGCAGCAAATTTGAGTTGCGGTGATATACGGACTGTTTGAGGCTTCTGGCTTGTAAAACAGTCCGTATTTCACCGCAACTAATGAGGGGACGGGATTAGCGCAGCAGGCCGGCCACTTCGCCGGCCAGGGTGATGGTGCCGGCCGCTACGAAGGGCTCGCCCGCGGCATCGAAAGTCGCGAGGGCCTCGGGCACGCTCGGGTACACACCAGCAAGCTTGTTGGCGTCCACAAGTGCGGCGAGCTCCTCTGCCGGCAGGGCGCGGTCGGAATCGGTCTGGGTCACGGCCACGCGGGGGAACGCCGGAACCAGAACGTCAACGATACCCGCCACGTCCTTGTCTGCCAGCGCGGCGCACAGCAGCGTGGGGCGATTCTCTACGCTCGGATCGATCTCGTCCAGCGCACTCACAAAGTTCTCGCAGCTCTGAGGGTTATGGCAGGCATCGATCAGCTTGAGCGGACCGGTTCCCAGCACATCAAAGCGACCCGGCGTGGGGCAGCCCATAAGCGACGCATCGAGCGCATCGTGGTCGAGCTCGCGGCCCAGATAGCCCTCGCACAGCATAATCGCGCAAGCGGCATTCTGCGGCTGATACGCCGGCTTGACCATACTCGACGTATAGATCGCGCGAGGCGTGGTGCAGCTGAACTCCACGGTGTCGCCCACATGCGCCGGCACCTTAGTCGTGGCGTGGCTCACCACGAGCGGCACAATGCCGCACTCGCGGCAACGGGCATCCATCACGCGTTGAACGCTCGCTTCGTGCGTGCCTTCGCCCAGCACAACCAGACGTCTAGGCTTGATGACAGCAGCCTTCTCCCCCGCAATGGCCTCGAGCGTGTCGCCCAGGATGCGCGTGTGGTCGAGGCCGATGCCCGTAATGGCAACGGCGACGGGATCGGTCGCACTCGTAGCGTCCCAACGGCCGCCCATGCCGACCTCGAGCACAGCAACGTCCACTGCAGCCTCGGCAAACACCACCAGCGCGGCAGCCGTCAGCAGGTCAAACGGCGTGATGGTATAGGCGCGCTCCCCCGCCGCCACACGACGAGCATTCACGCGATGCCCCGCCTCGACGGCGGCAGAAACGCCGCGGGCAAACGACCCATCGCTCACGACGCGCCCATCAACCTCCATGCGCTCGGGATAGCGCACCAACTGCGGCGACGTATACAGTGCGGTCTTTAACCCCTCACCACGAAGGATGGCAGCCGAAAAACGCGTGGTCGAAGTCTTGCCATTGGTACCGGCAACCTGAATGCAATCGAAATACTCGTCCGGACGTCCCAGCTCATCGAGCATATCGACAACCGTCTCAAGCAGAGGCCCAGCATCCCCAGAAATCCGCCCCGTATCAGCAGCAAGCCCCACAGCCTCATCAAACGAAAGCAGCTCAAACGAGAAAGGAACGACATACGACCCAGAACGCTTAGCCATAACCCAAAGTCCCCCATAACAGAAAAGAGGCCCACCAAAAAGAACGAGCCCCTCGCGTTGACAATATCAGCCTTTATCCGCTTGCAGCAAGATCAAGGCCACGAACAAGTGGCCCTAACCTACCAGATGCAAACAACCACGTAAACGAACTGGGAGCGGCCCGACGCTTTGCTCGATACAAGTTCCGCACGCAAAGGACAGCACTTAATGTGCTGTCCGTCTTGCGCAGGACTGTCCGCAGCGGAGAGCAAAGCGTCGGGACGCGTCCCCCCAGTACCGCCTACGAGAAGTCAGCAACCTGAGCAGTCAGCGCCGTCAGGATCTCCTTGAGCTCAGCTGCACGGTCCCTCTTCTTCTGGACCACCGCGGGCGCGGCCTTGGCCACAAAGCCCTCGTTGGCGAGCGTCTTCTCGCAGCCGGCGAGCTCCTTCTGGGCCGCGGCGATCTCCTTCTCCAGGCGTGCCTTCTCGGCCGAAAGGTCAACCTTGCCCTCGAGCACCACAAAGACCTCGACGCCGCTATCAACCACGGCGATGCTCGCAGCCGGCTTCTCGACGTCGGTACCCATGACCAGCGAAGCGGTGTTGGCCAGCGGCTCAATGGTCGAGCGCAGGCTCTCGAGCTTCTCGATGTCCTCGGCACCGGCGCGCACGACCACGTCGAGCTCGGCCTTGGGGCTCAAGCGATAACGCGAACGCGTGGCGCGGGCGGCAGAAACGACGGTGCGGCACAGCTCAAACGCGCGCTCGGCGTCCTCGTCGACGTACTTGGCGTAGTCGGCGGGCTCCGGCCACTTGGCAATCATGAGTGCCTCGGCACGGTCGACGTTGCCCTCGGCATCCAGGTCGAGCACACTCGCCGGCATGTTGTCCCAGATCTCCTCGGTGACAAACGGCATAAGCGGGTGCATCAGGCGAATGGAGGTGTCGAGCACAAAGATCAGGTTGCGCTGCGCCTGCAGACGGCCCTCGCCCTTCAGGCGGGCCTTGGTGACCTCGACGTACCAGTCGCAGACCTCGTTCCAGAAGAACTGCTGCACTCCGCGTGCCATGTCGCCAAAGGTGTAGTTCTCAATACCCTCGGTGACCATCTTGACGGCCTTGGCCAGGCGGCTGAACATCCAAGCGTCGGCCGGCGTCTCAACGACGGGCTCGCCGGGCGTGTAGCCCTCCATGTTCATAAGCAGGAAGCGGCTGGCGTTCCAAATCTTGGTCACAAACGACTTGGCCTGGTCGGTACGCGGGCTGTCGATGAGCTTCTTAGTCTTCTTGTCGATGTTCGCGTCGAACTTGACGTCCTGGTTGTTGGTGCACAGCGTGAGCAGGTTAAAGCGCATGGCGTCGGCGCCGTACATACCGATGAGGTCCATGGGGTCAACGCCGTTGCCCTTGGACTTGGACATGCGGCTGCCGTCCTTGGCCAGAATCGTCGGGTAGATGACGACGTCCTTAAACGGCACCTCGTCCAGGAAGTACAGCGAGCTCATGACCATGCGGGCAACCCACAGCGCGATGATGTCGCGCGCGGTGACGAGCGCCGTCGTGGGGTGATGCCCCTCGAGCAGTTCCGGCTTTTGCGGCCAGCCCTGCGTGGCGAAGGTCCACAGCTGCGAGCTGAACCAGGTGTCCAGCACGTTCTCGTCCTGATGCACGTGATGGCCGCCGCACTTGGGGCACACATCGGTGTCCTCGGTAAGGGCGTCCTCCCAGCCGCAGTCCTCGCAGTAGAACACGGGGATGCGATGACCCCACCACAGCTGGCGGCTGATGCACCAATCCTTGAGGTTCTCCATCCAGGTGGTGTAGGTCTGCGTCCAGCGCGCGGGGTGGAAGGTGACCTTGCCGGAGTTGACGGCGTCGAGCGCCGGCCCCTTGAGTTTGTCGACGGCAACGAACCACTGCTCGGACAGCCATGGCTCAAGCGCGGCGTCGCAACGGTAGCAGTGCATGACGGAGTGGTCGTGGTCCTCGACGTGATCGAGCAGGTCGTGCTCCTCGAACCACTTGATGACGGCCTCGCGGCACTCCTCGCGGGTCATGCCGGTGAACTCGCCGTAGCCCTCGACGACCACCGCGTGTTCATCGAAGATATTGATCTGCGGCAGGCCGTGGGCCTGACCCATGGCGTAGTCGTTGGGGTCGTGTGCCGGGGTGACCTTAACGAAGCCGGAGCCAAAGTTGGCGTCGACGTGCCAATCCTCAAAGATGGGGATCTCGCGGTCGACGATGGGGAGCTTGACAGTCTTGCCTACAAAGGCAGCCTTCTCGGGATCCTTCGGGGAAACGGCAACGCCCGTGTCGCCGAGCATGGTCTCGGGGCGCGTGGTGGCGACGACGATGTAATCCTGGCCGTTGACCGGCTCGGTCAACGGATAGCGCAGGTGCCACAGGTGGCCCTTCTCGTCCTTGTACTCGGCCTCGTCGTCCGAGATAGCGGTGGTGCAGTTGGGACACCAGTTGACGATGCGCTTGCCGCGATAGATCAGGCCGTCGTGGTACCAGTCGCAGAACACCTTGCGCACGGCTTGGGCGTAGTCCTCGTCCATGGTGAAGCGCTCGTTATCGAAGTCGACGGAGCAGCCCATACGCTTGATCTGCTCGACGATGATGCCGCCGTACTCGTGGGTCCAATCCCAGCAAGCGTCGACGAACTTGTCGCGACCGATCTCCAGGCGGCTAATGCCCTCGCTCTTGAGTTTCTTGTCGACCTTGGTCTGCGTAGCGATACCGGCGTGGTCGGTGCCCAGCACCCAGCGCGTGGACTTGCCGCGCATGCGGGCCATACGGATGATGGCGTCCTGGATGGAGTCGTCGGTGGCGTGACCCATGTGGAGCTTGCCGGTCACGTTGGGAGGCGGAATGGTGACGGTGCAGTCGCCCACGCCCTCGCGGCGCTTATAGTAGCCGCCGTCGAGCCACTTCTGCAGGATCGCCGGCTCGTTGGTCGACGGATCGTAGTTCTTGGGCATCTCTTCCATATATCTCTCCCTTGCCCGTCGGCGTGTCCGCCTGCTTGGTTTTCGCTCGGTCAGGTCCTGACTCGCACGAAGAGCACATTAAGTGCTCTTCGGCTCATGCGGAATCTACGAAAACCAAGCAGGCGGACACGCCTTAGGTATCGATTACTTCAGTCTGAATGACTTCGCTGAGGCTTAAACAAACACACAGAATAACACAGGTAGTTGGGGTTATTGCGTATATATAAAATAGCCTCCGACCGCGGGTGGTCGGAGGCTATTTGCAAACACGCTTTAGGCTGGTTTAGCCGTAGATGCGCTGGGGCTGCTCTTCGCCCTTTACGGCAGCTTCGGTTACGACGACCTTGGCTACCCCTTCCTCGCTGGGCAGGTCGAACATCGTCTGCTGCAGCACGTTCTCGCAGATGGAGCGCAGGCCGCGGGCGCCGGTCTTGCGGGCAAGCGCCATGCGGGCGATCTCGTGCAGGGCGGCGTCCTCAAACTCAAGCTCAACGTCCTCGAGCTGGAACATCTTGCGGTACTGACGCACCACGGCGTTCTTGGGCTCGGTCAGGATCGACACCAGGTCGTCCTCGTCGAGCGCCTGCGTCTGGGTGATGACGGGCGTACGTCCCACAAACTCGGGGATCATGCCAAAGGCGTTGAGGTCCTGCGGGAGCACCTGGCGCAGCAGGTCGTTCTCGTCGACCGAGGTGGGGCCGGCGATCTCGGAGTTAAATCCCACGCCCTTGTTGCCCACGCGATCGGCGATGATCTTGTCCAGACCCACAAAGGCACCGCCGCAGATAAACAGGATGTTGGTCGTGTCGATCTGCAGCAGCTCCTGTTGGGGATGCTTGCGGCCGCCGGTGGGCGGAACGCTTGCCACCGTGCCCTCAAGGATCTTGAGCAGCGCCTGCTGAACGCCCTCGCCCGAAACATCGCGGGTGATGGAGAGGTTCTCGGCCTTGCGGGCGATCTTGTCGATCTCGTCCACATAGATAATGCCGACCTGCGCGCGCTCAATATCGCCATCGGCGGCGTTGATAAGCTTGAGCAGGATGTTCTCCACGACCTCGCCCACGTAACCGGCCTCGGTGAGCGCGGTGGCGTCGGCGATGGCAAACGGCACCTCGAGGATGCGCGCAAGCGTCTGGGCGAGCAGGGTCTTACCGGTACCGGTGGGACCGAGCAGCAAAATGTTGGACTTGGCAAGCTCCACCTCGTCCATATCATCGTCGAGCTGCGAGTCCAAGCCGTCGTCAAAGGCCGAAAGCGCAGCGCCGCCCTCGATGACGCGGCGATAGTGGTTGTACACGGCCACCGACATGGCGCGCTTAGCGTCCTCCTGACCCATAACATAGGCCGAAAGCTCGTCATAGATCTCGTGCGGCGTCGGCACGTGCGTGATGACCTGGCGGTCGTCCTCGAGCTCAAAGCCCTCGGCCTCGGGGTCCACGGCGGGCTGGGATGCAGCCTGGCCGTGGTCGTTGAGGAAACCTGGGAGATTGCCGTTGCGGGCGGCGTCCATAAAGTCCGAAGCCAGCGACTCCTCAAGAATCTCGGAGCAAGCGGCGACGCACTCGTCACAGATAAAGATGTTGGTCGGGCCCTTTACGAGACGACGGACCTGGCCTTGCTCTTTTCCGCAGAAGGAGCAGCGGATGGGGTTGCCGTTCTCGTCAAAGTTGTCCTGCATGTTTCCTGCCATCCTAGGCGTCCTTCGCAGCGAGATCGCGCGAGGTGACGATACGGTCGATCAGGCCGTAGTCGAGGGCCTCGGCAGCGGTCAGGTAGTTGTCGCGCTCGGTGTCGGCCTGGACCTTCTCGATGGGCTGGCCCGAGGCATCGGACAGGATCTGGTTGAGCTCGCGGCGAGTCTTCTTGATCTCCTCGGCCACGATCTCGATCTCGGTCTGCTGACCCTGGGCACCGCCGCTGGGCTGGTGAATCATGACCTTGGAGTGCGGCAGGCAGAAGCGCTTGCCCTTAGCGCCGGCCGAAAGCAGCACGGCGGCCATGGACGCAGCCATACCGACGCAGATGGTGGAGACCTGCGGCTTAATGAAGTTCATGGTGTCCAGAATCGCCAGACCGGAGTAAACCTCGCCGCCGGGCGAATTGATGTAGAGCGAGATATCCTTCTCGGCATCCTGGCTCTCAAGATGCAGCAGCTGGGCAACGACCAGGTTGGCGCTGACGGAGTTAATCTCCTCGCCCAAGAAGATGATGCGGTCGTTGAGCAGGCGCGAATAGATATCGTAGCTGCGCTCGCCGCGCGGCGTCTGCTCGATAACGTATGGCACGAGGGCGGAATCGAACTTAGCGATCATACGCATCTCCATTTCTCTCTTGCGGACCAAATTGGTTCTAGATAAACGTACGGTGCCCGCATGCTATGCATTGGCTGGCACCGTACGAAGCAACCGGATAACCGGTGTATAACTTTACCCCATCACGAGCGCGCGCATGCGCTCGTGGGCAAGGTGGCGAGAATTACTCGGCGTCCTTGGCGGTCTCGTCGACCTCGGTCACCTTGGCGTTCTCGACCAGGTGGTCGACGGCCTTGGAGCGACGGATGGACTCGCGGACGGCAGGCATGCGGCCATCGGCGATGAACTCGGCCTTGGAAGCCTCGACGTCCTTGACGCCGGCCTTCTCGAACTCGGCGTTGATGTCGTCCTCGGTGACCTCAATCTTGAGCTCACGGGCGAGGGCGTCGAGAGCCAGGGACTCACGGGCAACGTCGTTAGCCTGCTTGTGCAGGTCGCCGATGAACTGCTCCATGGTCAGGCCGGAAGCGGGCAGCCAGGTGTCGAGCGTCATGCCGCGGGCAGCGAGGTTGGACAGGAAGTTCTGGCCAAGCTCCTCAAAGACGGACTGCTCGTAGTCGGCATCCATCTCGTCGAGCTGCAGGCGCTCGGCGAGAGCGGAGACGCAACGGTTCTCCTTCTCGGCCGGGAGGCGGGAAGCCTTGTCCTGCTCGATCTCGATCTTGATGGCGTCGCGCATGGCGTCGATGCTGTCGAAGCCAAAGTCGGACTTGACGAGCTCGTCGGTGAGCTCGGGGGTGTTGCGGACCTTGATGCCCTTGACGGTGACCTCGACGGTGTGGGTCTCGGCCTCCTCGCCCTCCTCGACCTCGTCGGTCCAGGTGACGGTCTTGACGTCGTCAACGTTGGCACCGATCAGGGCCTCGTTGAACTCCTTGGGGTTGCTGTCGCTACCGGCGATGAGCATGCGGCCCTCGGCGGCAAAGTTGTCGGCGTTCTCGACGGCCTTGAGGTCGACGGTAACGTAGTCCTCGGCCTCGACGGCGCGACCCTCGACGTCCTCGAAGGTAGCACGGTAGTTGAGAAGCATCTCGACCTGGTTGTTGATCTCGGACTCGGTGACCTCCGCGGGAGGCATCTCGATCTCGACGGCGTCGAAGGAGGAGAGCTCGGCGGCGGGACGCAGGGAGAACTCGACGGTGTAGGTGTAGTCCTCGTGATCCTTGGCGAGGTCGAGCTCCTTGTAGTCACCGTTCTTGGTGGGGACGATGTCCAGCTCGTTGAGGACGGCGGGCTCGTTGGCGGCGATCAGGTCGTTGGTGGCCTGAGCGAGGGTAGCCTCGGCGCCAAGAGCGGAGTCGATGACCGGACGGGGGGCCTTGCCGGCACGGAAGCCCGGGAAGCGGTACTTCTTGGCGGTGTCCTTGTAAGCCTTCTTAATCGCGGCGTCGACGTCGGCGGCCGGGATGGTGACCGTAGCGGTGAGCTTGGCGTCCTTGACGTCAGAAGCGGTGATGTTCAACACGTTCCTCCTCATACTGCCCAGCTTATCTGAGGTGCTGGTACCTTTATGCAACAAAGAGTCGCGACGGCCGAAGCCGACGCAGATGCGTTGGTGCGGGCGAAAGGACTCGAACCTTCACGGGAATCCCACCAGAACCTAAATCTGGCGCGTCTACCAATTCCGCCACGCCCGCATGAGCGCACAGACTAGGAATGATAGCAGATACGAGCGGCAAGCGCACGCACACCTTTTACAGGCTCACGACCTCACCACGAGTGCAAAAGGCGGGGCGAGTTACCCCGCCCCGCCCATTACGACTTGTTCGCTGACCCGCTACTCCCCCAGCAGGGCCTTCTCGGGCGTGATCGGCAGCGAGCGGACCTGGTGGCCGGTGGCGTGCGCCACGGCCGAGGCAACGGCGGCGAGCGGCGTGTTGATGACGACCTCGCCGATCGACTTGGCGCCAAACGGGCCCGTCGGCTCGTAGCTCGGCTCAAAGGCCACGCGGATGCTACCGATATCCAGTCGCGTGGGCAGCTTGTAGCTCATAAAGTTGCCGGTGCGCAGGCGGCCGCGGTCGTCGTGCTCGACAATCTCGTAGAGCGCGTGACCGATACCCTGGGCAATGCCGCCCTCGGCCTGGACGCGCGCGAGCGCCTCGTTGATCACGGTGCCGCAGTCAACGGCAGCGGCGTAATCCACCACGGTCACCTTGCCGGTGGCCTTGTCGACCTCGACCTCGGCAATGCCGGCCATAAACGGCGGAGGCGAAACGGGCAGGCAGGCAGAGGCATGCGAGGTCAGCGCGTCGCCGCCCGCGATGTTCTTGACGCACAGGTTGGCAAAGTCGCGCAGCGTGAGGTAGCGGTTCTGCTCGCGCGCGGCACGCTCGTCGGACAGGCGCACGTACTGACCATCAAAGACCACATCGGCGGCATCCACGTCCCACATCTGGGCAGCCTTGGCGCAGATCTTCTCACGCAGCTCGGTCGCGGCGTTCTTGGCTGCAAGGCCCGTCACGTACGTACCCGAGCTCGCGTACGAGCCGGCATCGAACGGCGACACGTCGGTGTCCACGCCGCGCACCACAATGAGCGAGCTCTCCACGCCCAGCTCCTCGGCGGCAATCTGCGCCAGGATCGTGTCGACGCCCATGCCGTTATCGGTGGCGCCGGTGCCGATGGTAATGAAGCCGTCCTCTTCAAGGCGCATGTCGATGCCGGCGATATCCACGTTGGAGATGCCCGATCCCTGCATGGTGAGCGCGCAGCCCAAGGCGCGCACGCGGTCGCCCAGGTCCACGGCCAACGGCTTGTCGCGCCAGCCGATCATGTCCATCGCGCGCAGCAGACAGCGGTCGAGCGCGCAGGCGTTGAGCTTCTCGTTGTAGTACTGCGGCATGATCTCGCCCTCGCGCACGATGTTCTTAAGGCGCAGGTCGGCGGGGTCCATGTGCAGCATGTCGGCGAGCTCGTTGACGGCGCTCTCCACGGCAAACTGGCCCTGGGTGGCACCGTAGCCGCGATACGCGCCGCCGCGGTTGGTGTTGGTGTAGACGGCGTCCCAGCTAAAGCGGCTCGCCTTCACGTGGTTGTAGATGGGCAGGCTCTTGTGGCCCGAAAGGCCGATCGTCGTGGTGGCGTGCTCGCCGTACGCGCCGGCGTTGGACAGCGTATGCAGGTCGATGGCCGTGATGGTGCCGTCGTTCATGGCGCCCAGCTTTACGGTCATCTGCATCTGGTGGCGCGAGTTGCCCGCGGTGATGGTCTCCTCGCGGGTGTAGCAGCAATAGCTCGGACGGCCGGTCTGCTGGGTGACGAATGCCACGAAGATCTCGCAGCAGCCCGTCTGCTTTGAGCCAAAGCCGCCACCGATGCGAGGCTTAATGACCTGTACCTGCGACTGCGGAATGTCGAGCGACTGCGCGACCATGCGGCGCACGTGGAAGGGCACCTGCGTGGAGGTGGTCACCGAGATGCGCCCAAACGCGTCGGTCGTCGCGAAGGCGCGGAAGGTCTCCATGGGCGCGGTCTGCGTGGCCTGGCTGGTGTAGGTGCGGGTGAAGACGATGTCGCTCTGGGCGAATGCCTCGTCAAGGTCGCCAAAATCGCTGGTACCGCTGCACACCAAGTTGCGCGGGACGTCGCCGCCCTGCGGAAACATAAAGGTCACGTCGCCCTCGGGGTGGACCACGATGTCGTTATCGAGTGCCTGAGTAAAGTCGAGCAGCGGCTCGAGCACCTCATAGTCGACCTTGATGAGCTTGAGCGCCTTGTCGGCGGCCTCCTCGGTCTCGGCGGCGACGATCGCCACCTCCTCGTTTTGGTAGCGCACCAGGTTCTCGAGAATCAGGCGGTCGTAGGGACTCGGCTGTGGGTAGCTCTGGCCGGCGATGGTAAAGCGGCGCTTGGGCACGTCCTCGTAAGTGTAAACGCCCACCACGCCGGGCACCTTCAGGGCACGCGACGTATCGATGGAGCGGATCTTGGCGCGGGCATAGGGACTGCGCTTGAGCTTGACGATGAGCGCGCCGGCGGGCACCATATCGCCGGTGTAGACCGGACGACCCTCGAGCAGGGCCTTCGAATCCTTCTTGGGCTGCTTGTGGGTGATCTGCTTGTAGGTGACGCCGTCGCAGCTGGTGTCGTTGACCGGCAGCTCGGGCAACTCAAAGCCCACCTGTACGCCGGACTCGTTGAGGAAACGAACGATGGCGCGCAGCTGGCTCTCGTAGCCGCTGCAACGGCAGAGGTTGCCGGCGAGCTGGCGCGAGAGCTCCTCGCGCGTGGCGACAAGGCTTGGGTCCTCTTTGGCGGCGCGGGCGAGCGCCAGCACGTTCATGATGAGGCCGGGGGCGCAAAAACCGCACTGCTCGGCACCTTCGGCGGCCATTGCGCGGGCGAGCGCCTCGGACTCGGCCTTGAGGCCCTCGAGCGTGGTGATGGTATGTCCCTCAACACGCGCGGCGGGAACCGAGCAGCTCAGCACCGGGTCACCGTCGAGCCACACCGTGCACAGGCCGCAATTGGTGGTCTCGCAGGCACAGCGCACCGACGCACAACCCTGTTCGCGCAGCAGCGCAAAGAGCATGGTGTCGGGGGCAATCTGAACCTTGACCTTGCGGCCGTTGAGCGTAAAGGAAAGATCGATGAGTTTGGCAGCCATTAGCGCACCTCGCTAGAATCGACGCCGGGCACGCGGCGGCAGGAATACTCGTCCGTGGCAAACTTGGGGATCTGCACGGTCTCGAGCTCGCAGGCAAGCGCGGCCGAAAGCTCGATGCCGGCGGCGCGGCGCACGGCCTGGACGGCGAGCGGTGCCGAGATGCGACGACGGTACTCGGCCGAGCCCCACAGGTTGGTGCCGTAACTCAGCGCGCGTACGGACGCGGCCAGGGCACGCAGCTCGTCCTCGGAAGGCTGCCCGGCGGTAAGGCCGCATGCCTCGCCCTGCAGCAGGGTCGCACGCAACGGGCGGGCACCCACGGTGACGTGCCAGGAGTTGTCCCACCAGGCGGCGGTGACATTGAGCGAGGGGAAGTCGGTCGCGGCCTTGCGCACGGCCTCGTAACTTGCGCGGTAGTCGTGCTTAACGACCACGACGTGCTCGATCACGTCGCGCATGTAGTCCATGTCCACGAACTCGACGAGCGGCACGCGGCCGGCACCCGTCAGCTCAACGTACGAATCGAGCGCCAAAAATGCCGAGAGCACGTCCGAGAAACCAAAGCGGCCGTAGATGCTGCCGCCCACCGTGGCGGTATTGCGCAGCTGCACGCCCACGATGTCGTGGACGGCGAACTCAAAGACATTGTTGACAAGCGCGTTGAGTCCGACATGACGCTCGAGCTGGCGCAGGGTGCACATGGCTCCGATGCGAAACTCGGTCTCGGTCTCCTCGATCTGATCGAGTCCACAGGCCGAAAGGTCAATCGCCGTCGCCACACGACGCGAACCCAGACGCATCCAGATGCCGCCGCCCACAATCTTGTTGTTGCGGTTTTTCTGCAAGAGCTCATAGGCTTCGGCCGCGTTTCCAACACGGACGTAGGTACCGAACTTGAGCACGTTCTCCCCCATCTCTTCACTTGTCCAGTACTTTTAAGTGTACCAAACGAGGGGCCGTCGCCATCGTCACCATAGAAAAAGGCTCCCAGCCAAGATGACTGGGAGCCTTCCGCGATGCTATATCGAGCGAAGATTTAGCAGACGCCCTGGGCGAGCATGGCGTCGGCAACCTTCAGGAAGCCGGCGATGTTGGCGCCCATGACAAAGTTGCCCTCCTGGCCATACTCCTTGGCGGTGTCGTCCACGTTGTGGAACATGCCGCGCATGAGTTGCTCGAGCTTGCCGTCGACCTCCTCGAAGGTCCAGGACAGGTGCTCGGCATTCTGGCTCATCTCCAGGCCGGACACGAGCACGCCGCCGGCGTTGGCAGCCTTACCGGGCATAAAGGCGACGCCGTTCTCCTGGAAGTAGGTCGTGGCCTCGATGGTCGTGGGCATGTTCGCGCCCTCGCCGACCACCTTGCAGCCGTTGGCGACGAGCGCCTGGGCGTCCTCGAGCAGCAGCGTGTTCTCGCGAGCGCAGGGCAGCGCGATGTCGCAGGGCAGCTGCCACACGCCGCGGCCGTCGCCCTCGTGCCACACGGCATTGGGCTTCTCGTCAACGTACATGGCGAGCGTGACACCCTTGTCGTGGCCGGAGCGCTTCTTGTTGTAGACGTGCTCGAGCACAGTGTAGTCGATGCCGTCGGGATCCTCGACCCAGCCGTGAGTATCGGAGCAGGCCAGCACCTTGCCGCCGAGCTGGGAGACCTTCTGGACGGCGTAGATAGCGACGTTGCCGGAGCCATGAACGACGACGTTCTTGCCCTCGAAGGAGTCGCCGCGGCTCTTGAGGTACTCGTCCACAAAGTAAACCAGACCGTAACCGGTGGCCTCGGTACGGGCGAGCGAGCCGCCAAAGGAAAGGCCCTTGCCGGTAAGGACGCCGGTCCACTCGTTGGTCAGGCGCTTGTACTGACCGAACAGGTAGGCAACCTCGCGGCCGCCAACACCCAGGTCGCCGGCGGGAACGTCGGTGTTGGGGCCAATGTGGCGATAGAGCTCGGTCATGAAGGACTGGCAGAAGTGCATAATCTCGTTGTTGGACTTGCCCTTGGGGTCAAAGTCGGAACCGCCCTTGCCGCCGCCCATGGGAAGGGTGGTCAGGCTGTTCTTGAGGATCTGCTCCAGACCCAGGAACTTGAGCATGCCCAGGGTGACCGTCGGGTTAAAGCGCAGGCCGCCCTTGTAGGGTCCAATGGCAGAGTTGAACTCGACGCGATAGCCGCGGTTGACCTGAACCTTGCCCTGATCGTCGACCCAGGGAACACGGAACATGACGATGCGCTCGGGCTCGACGAGGCGCTCCAGCAGGGCGGCCTCCTCGTACTCGGGGTGGGCGTCGAGCGCCGGCTGAATGGTGCCGAGGATCTCGGTCGCGGCCTGGATGAACTCAGGCTGCTCGGGATAGCGGGCCTTGAGCTCTTCGAGAACTTTCTGCGTGTAGCTCATGCTTCCTCCAATGATGGGAAACGAAAAATGTTGGTCGCGGCACCCTATGCGCCGCGAGCTTTATCGTGTATGGATAATATCGCACTGTTGCGGCAAAGTTTCGCATAAGCCGATGAGCAGATGTTTCATTTTGATTACGATGCAGGTAGAAGCGTTTTTGAGGACATGACGTGCGATTTGCGTGTTTCAAAGCTGTTTCGCGCCCGTGTTCAAAACCACCACAAAGGCGCCTGCCCCATGTGGTGGTTAACGTGTGCAAAACAAAACAGCGCCTTTGCGGCACGCAGCAAGACCGCGAGCACAAAAGCGCTGGTAGCGTATGGCGGGAACGTATGTGAATCGAACACATCCAAGACGTTTTGCACGCCTCACAACGGTTTTGAGGACCGCGGAGCCCACCGGAGCCCATCCGTTCCCATGTGCGCCGGTATTTTACCAAACCGAACTTGCCGCAACCGCGAAGAGAACCAGAGCAGCTCATTTGACGCGGGTGCCGAGCCACGAAAACGGCCCATATACTACGTTTTACCTGCATGGGTCGACCATGTCCGCTTTTTCGCAAAAATGGTAAGCCGTCTACCTGCGGTTTTATTATTAGCAATTGCGGCATGGTCGGAGGTTCACGGTTAATCGTAGTAGATAGGCCGATTTCGTGCCAAGCAGCGATGCGGAAGCCCCTAGCGCAGCGATCTCAGGCCGCCCGCCTCCTTGTCGAGCACCGTAAAGCGCACGGCGTCCAGGTGCTCCAAAATGCAAATGGCTCGCTTGCGCGATACGCCAAGGGCTTCGCGCAGGGCACTCGTGGTAGCAGCGCCGCCGGCGGCCTCGATAGCCGCTGCGACAACTTCACGCGCATGGGTCTCAGCGGCGGTAGACAGGGCCACGTCGCGCTCGACCTTTACGATTGAGCGATAGAGCGAAAGCCCGCGCAGGGCACGCGTCATGGTGTCGCGATCGAGCTGCAGCTGCTCGCCCACCTCGGGAAGCGTCGGCGCATCCAGCCCGGCCGTATCCAGCAGGGCGACGATGCGCTCACATGCCTCGCGCACCACGCGCACCGCAGCAGCCGCCGAGTGCGGGTCGAACACCTCGGCGCCCTCAGTCGCGCACACGCCGCGCGCGCAGCCCTCGGCAATGAGCGCGGCGGCACCGTCGTCGCCGGCAGCGGGCCAGGCGGCATGCGCGACAGCACCGGGCGTAAAGCCGGTCTCCTTGGGAGCTGCCGCATGCATCGCAGACAAGGTCGAAGCCAGGGCATCCATCGCGGCATCGAGCGTCAAAGCATCCGCATAGAGCGCAGCATCGCTGGCAGCTATCTTGCGCACGGCGCCCTGTCCCACCAGCTCACAAAGCGCAGCCTCAACGTCACGAGCAGCAATATCCAGCGCCGCGGCAACATCGCCAGCCGTCACAGGCAGCGGCTGCAGCGCCAGCCAAGCACCAACGCCGCCCACGACATCGCCGGCCTCAAGCGTCGCATACAGCGCGCGCTCCCCATCGGAAAGCTCGCGCGAACGGCGACAGCGGGCCAGCAGCACGCGCCCGCCGCCAATAAGCATCACCGGCGAATACGACAGCAGCACGACATGATCGCCGGCACGTAGCGGCAGCGGGTCCTCCAGGCGCACCTGAACGGTACGCGTCTCGCCCACTGCCATGGGAGGCTCGCCCTCCATGAGCATAATGCGGCCGAGGACCTCGGCAGTGCCGGCCATCACATGCACGCGCGCGCCCGACTCGAGCACCCGCGACTTGGCGCCCTCGCGGCCCAAATACGTAAGCGACATCATAAAGCGCAAGGTCTGGCCAAGCCGACCCGCCACGCCCAGCATTTCACCGCGGTCGAGCATCGAAACACCGTCGCCCACCAGGTTGAGCGCCACGCGCTGTCCGGGCAGTGCGCGCGGCGTATCGCCATGCACCTGAATCCCGCGAACGCGACAGGCCGTGTGTGACGGCAGGGCGATCAGCTCGTCCCCCACGGCGACCGGCGCATCGTGCAGCGTTCCCGTCACCACGGTACCGGCGCCCTTGATGGTAAAGCAGCGGTCGATGGGCAGGCGCGGTGCGGCATCTGTTCGCTCGGCACGAGCGCGGCAAGCATCCCAGCAGGCAGACGCCGCATCATCGAGCACGGCCAACAACTCATCGATCCCCGCACCGGTTTTAGATGACACAGGCACAATCGGTGCCCCGGCAAACACCGTATCCGACAGAAAGTCGTCTACGTCGAGCTCCGCCAGCTCAACCATCTCGACATCGGCAAGGTCGCTCATGGTCAGCGCCACCACCATGTGCGTGACACCCAGCAGCTCCAGCACATGCACATGCTCGCGGGTCTGCGGCATCACGCCCTCTACGGCGGACACCGCTAGCACGGCCACGTCGATACCGGTGGCACCCTGCACCATGGCGCGCAGATAGTGCGCATGCCCGGGCACATCGACCAGGCCGACAAGTTTGCCGCTGGGAAGCTCGAGCTCACCAAAACCGAGCTCCGTGGTCATGCCTCGGCGACGTTCGGCCTCCAAACGGTCGGGGTTTTTGCCGGTCAGCGCCTCGATAAGGGCCGACTTACCGTGATCGACGTGTCCTGCTGTTCCAACGACAACGGGACATTCGACAAGCTCACGCGCTGTCATCGACGCAAACCTGCCCGCACGGCATCCGCCAACGCAGACGCACACAGATCAAGGTCGGTATCGTGCAAAAGCGTGCGAACGTCAAACAGCACCTGGTCGTGCCGCACGCGCGTCACGACCGGCATATCGGGCTCCTGAACCAAGGCGCGCTTTAGGCCGTCGGCGGACCGG
>WGSK01000026.1:0-34136 GCA_014871655.1 Collinsella sp.
GTCTCGACCGGCGTGGACGCCATGGTGGTGATGCCGGCGTTGGCGTTTTCGGGGTCATAGACGACCGTAAGCGAGATGGCAGGCCGCGGCGTCTCGGGCTCCGGCGTCGACTCAGTAGCGTCTTGATCGTCGGGCTCGTCGGGCTCGTCGGGCTGTTCGTCCTCGGCCTCGTCGCCAAAGATATCGCTGTTTTGGAACGCAGGCGCCTCGGGTTGGTTAGCGGCTTCTTCGGTTGTCGACTTGGGAGCCTCGTTGAGCCCCGCAGTGGCTTCCTGCTCTGACATAACTTCGGGATCGGTCGTGGCGGCGATTTCGGTTCTGGCTTCTGCCGTCACCTCGATAGCGACTTCGATCTCTGTCTCGGGCTCGGGCTCGGGCTCCGGCACAGCTTCAGCCACGGGTTCGGGTTCGGGCTCAGGACGTTTAACGTGCTTGGGGCGCACGGCCTTGAGGTCCTTCTCACCGCGCTTTTTCTTTTTGTAGGACTGCTTGGCGCCCTTGGCGGTCTTGGGCTTGTCCTCGCCCTTGGCAAGCGCAGCATCCCAGGCCTCGTTGGCGATGACCGTGGCATACAGGCGGCCGCCTTTAAAGACGGTCAGCTTAATGCAGTCGTCGAGTTCCTCGAGCAGCTCGCGCGTGGACTCAAAGCCCAGGTCATAAGCAGTCATGTCGCCTGCGGCGAGCGCCTCCTCGACCTGCGTCATAAACGTTTGCTTGCCGCATCCAATCGCATCGCGTAGCAGGCGATACAGATAGATGTGGTTGCCCAGCGAAAGCGTGGGCCTAACTATTGTCTTGCTCATGGCAAATCTCCTCTTTACACATGTAAAGCATCTTACCATCGCATAGCGTTCGCCATGGCGGCGCCCAAGGCAAACGGGCGCGAACCGCTGTCGATTCGCGCCCGTTGTACAGGTCGGTTATCTATGAGAGGCAAACGTACTTAGTTGCCCGATGCCGTGCCTTGGCTCGAGTTGTCAGATGCCGTGCCGGAAGCGGTTCCGCTCGAGCTGTTGGTGTTGTTACTGTCTGCCGTGCCCGTTCCCGACGTGGTGTCGCTCGTCTGGCCTCCCGTGTTCGGCTGTGAACCGTCAGTCGTTTGGCTTGAGTCGGTCGTGCCGGACGGCGTGCCACTGTTGGCCGTAGAGGAATCGGTGCCCTGCGATTGGTTTTGGGTGTTCGAGGACGAATTGGCAGAGGTAGGACTGTCTTGCGTGTCGTCCGTCTGTGCCTGCTGATCCTGCGGCTGAGTGTTGCCATTTGCATCGCTCTCGGTCGTGCGCGACGACAGGATTGGCTCGGGACGCTCGCCCAGACCCTCACCGGCAGTGGTGATAAGGATGGCGCCGGCGCAGGCGATGACCGCGACGATGGCGATGGCGATCGAGAAGACGATGACCTTCTTTTGTGTCTGGCTGCGCTCTGCCGCCGCCTTGGCGCGCAGGCTGTTGGGGGCGACGCGCGCCGTGGTCGCGCGTCCCGCAACCTGGCGCATCTCCTGCGTGGTCGCGGCGCCACCTAGGTGCTCCTCGACATCGGGCTCAACGGGCTCGTAGGCGCCGGCAGGGTAGTCGACAGCGGCATGCGTGCCCTTGATTGCTTCGGCGCTGGCGGAGATAAAGTGGCGATAGACCTGCGAGGACACAACAGTGATGACTGAGCTCACAGCGGCACCAATCACCGAGCCGGCAATGCCGATCTTTGAAGCAAGCGCCACGCTCGTGGCGGCAGCTGCGGCGCCGGCGATGATCTGGGGAATGGAAATGTCGTCGAACAGGCCCTTTTTGGGCGCGATGGCCATGGTCTGTCCAATGGAATGGTTCTCGTGTACGCCGTTGTTGAGCGATGCCGGCGTCATGACGCGCGTGCGCGGCGCGTCGGTGTACTTGGTTGTCATACGGGGTCCTCCCGGTGTAAATCTGCTTCGTTTCGTGTAGCCATCAGGGTACCCACCAGATGTGAATCGTACGTGACATTTAACAGATACCATCAACTCATCAAGGGGGGCTTGCTGTCTTTGGTGCAATAGCTTGATGCTAAACTGGATTTACGATTGCGAGGTGGTTTACGTGATGTACCCATATATGACATTCGAAGACGGTACCGAGGTCGTTCATTCTGACCTGATAACAGATGGGGATATCGAAAAGGTTATCGTGCATTTTGAACGACCGACGGCAGAGGGCTTCGACTCCGCTCGTTGTGAGTTGCCTTCCTGTTCGTGGACTGACTGGGAAGGGCATTTTACTCAGAGTGAAAAACGAGCTTTCGAAGAGTGTTTGAGCAAATCATTTAGATTAGTTCGAGTTTAGTTCGAATATAGAAGCCGAATGAGATGACCTAAAGCGTATGCATTTTTAGTATTAGATGCGTATGAAATGGAGGATGTGAATGGATGAGCTAATAGACTTTAAAAAACGATTTCTCAAGAATGGCGAGCTGGTTTCAATTCCAAAAAAGGAAAGCTATAAAAGAATCATGCTGCTATGGGCCGTCTCTTTCTTTGAATTAAATACAAGTTATACGGAGCTTCAGGTTAATCGTGTGCTGTCACAGCTCTATCCTGATTATGCCGTGTTGAGGCGGTACTTGGTTGATTATGGATTCCTATTAAGGGATGAGCGAGGCCTGAAATACGAGGTTAATCGTGATGTTCACGGTATTGAGAGCTAGCCATCCGGTTCGGGTCCTATATATTGCTAGAGGGATAAGCGAAATAGGCAATTGGTGTGCGAATATTGCTTTGCCAATGCTGATTTACGAGGTAACTCACGATGTTTCTGCAACTGCTTTGATGGTCTGCTGCAGATTTGCCCCCTCTCTGTTTTCAGTTGCGCTCGCGCAGCTGCCTCAGAAGATGGGTATCGGGACACTGCAGGCCATGAGATTGGCAGACTTAATTCGCGCGGGATTATTCGTTTGCTATATTTTTGTTGATAGTAAATGGAGTATGTTTGCTATTACGTGCGCGGTATCGCTTTGCCGAACGGTTGAAATGCCCTGCTTTTACTCGTTGTTAAGAGCCAATACGAATAGTATCAATCGCGACGTAATTAATAATTCGTTTGGGTTTCTGCAGAATTTGATGATGGTTCTGGGGCCAGTTGCCGGCGGTTTTGTTGTCGCTCAATTTGGGGCGGAGGCTGTTCTTGCATTAGACGCGCTTTCTTTTGCCGCGTCGTTCTGGTTGCTGCGAGATGTTCCGTCGGTTATCGAGGTTAATGATAAAGAGGGGATAAGCAAAAATGAAAAAAACAGGACTGCATTTAGTGATCTTAGCGCGAAGCACTTGGCAATTGGTTTCCTATTAATCGATATTTCTAGTGGCGTGGCATTCGGCTCTCTGAATTCTCTTTTGCCAGCTATAGCGCAATTGCAATTTGACTCGTCATCGATACAATACGGATTCCTTCAGAGTAGTCTTACAATCGGACTGTTGTTCGGAAATACAATATATGGTCGTTTAATCAGTGGTTCCGATTGCGTTAAATCATATTGTTTTGTGACGTATCTTGCGCTCGGTGCGTATCTGGCGTTTGGCTATCGCTATGCGTCTGGGATATCGTTTATTTTCCTTTTTATCGTCGGTGCCGGAAACGCCATTCAAGATGTGCTTCTCATAACATCGCTGCAGGATTTGGCGAGAGACGGATCTGAATCGATAAGCCTGTTTTCAATTAGGGAGTCTTTGCAATCGGTTGCTGTTGTTATTTCAACACTCCTTGTTTCGCTGTTCACGAGCATCGCGATGTTCTCAATTCTCGTTACAGGACTTGGTGTATTTTCAATTATGATGGTAGTTGTGTTTCAATTGAATTATTTGCGAAAGATGTGACGTTGATATGCCTAAACGCTTTTAGTATTTCCCCCAGGATGGAGTCCAGTGGGGCCGTATCTTGCCTTGCCTGTTTTGAAGTCATATCTTCAAGAGGTTGAACAATACAAAGTTGACATTGTTGACTTAAACGTGGAATTTTACGATGACCTCCTATCTTTTAGACATGTCGAAGAGTGCTGTAAAAGGTATCGGGAATCAAAGGATTCGTTTAGTTCGAATGTTCAATTAACAATCGAGTTGATACAAAAGTCAGCACTTAATGTTGACGAAGCAAAAGATATTTTCAGATCAAAGAGATACTTTAATCTAAAAGAAAGACAATATGCTGAAAACATTTTTAGAAATGCACTCTATATCATAAATCACGTCTCATATGGAGTTAAATACACGTTCAACTCCATAGATCTGCCCTATGATTATTATTCGACACCAGAAATAATGAAATCGCTTGCGGATACCTTGCATAATCCGTTTATTTCCTTCTATGAAACTGCCTTTCTTAAGCGTATTCAGAGGGAAAAAATCGAGTTTATTGGGATTTCGGTGAGCGGCTGTTTCCAATTGATTTCCGCAGTTACGTTAGCGAAACTGATTAAAGAAGAATGTCCATCTGTTAAACACGTCTCATTGGGCGGCAATTACATTACTCGTTTAGCAGATGACTGCATGAAAGAATGGCATCCCTTTTTTGAATACATTGATTCGATAATGATGTATGACGGCGAAGAGCCGCTTGCACGTCTTCTTGAGGCTCTTGACTCTGGTGATGACAATCTCGACTGTGTTCCAAACCTTTGCCATGCTAAAGGTGGAAAGATATATAAAAACCATCGGATTGAGCAAACATTTATCAACGATACAGTTCCCGATTTCGATGGCTTCGCCCTTTCTAAATACTTCATGCCTGAGTTAATATTGCCGGTTTATTCCTCTAGGCAGTGTTTTAATCATTGCGCCTTCTGCACCATTCCCGGTGCTACCGGTGGTTGTTACCGAAAGATGCCTATATCGAGAGTATTTGAAATAATGTGTCGGTTAAATGAAAAATACGGCACGAGAGTTTTCTCTTTTGTGGATGAAACATTCGAAGGCAAAAGAATGGAGCAACTCGCGGATGAAATAAACGCATCGGGAAAAACGTTTTTCTGGCATGGAGAAACGAGGTTCTCTCCAACCCTAAGTACAGACGTTTTCAACAAGATATATCAAAGTGGATGTAGGCAGATTCAGTTTGGCCTCGAGTCATACAACCAAAGAGTTCTTGATCTAATGAAGAAGAACACGAGAGTTGATTGGATTGATCGCAATATCCATGATTGTCTCAATGCGGGTATTCCTGTTCATCTATTCTTTATGATTGGCTTTCCGACCGAAACTAAAGAAGAGGCTCTGAACACCTTAGCTTATACAGAGAATGTTTTGAATTATTCAAAACAGGTATGTGGTGTTCCATATTCCACGAGAGGATTTACGAATTTTGGTCTCGTTATGGGGTCGGATGTTTGGAATCATCCCGATAAGTATGGTGTCTCTGTAATGCCGAAGTCCCAATATGAGGATTTGCGCCTCGAAGTGGATTATGTTTCAGGCACTGGTTTAACTTTAAATGAAGCAAAATCCTTATCTGATGAGCATCATATTGATTTTTATATGCAAGAGGTCATAAACGGTAGCGACACAATTGACTTGCCCCAGCGGCTTCATATTTCAGAGGTGACCTGGATCCTAGATTCTATTCACGCTGTCAGGTATAAGGGACATTTGACCAAAGTAAAGCGACGGCTAACTAGTCTAAATCCAGCTGATCGAATCTGGCTGGATTCCAAGACCTCTGTCGTGCTCGTTGAGCCATTTGCCTACTTCTATAATTCTGAATACCATCATGTCTATGCTGTTTCCCAGTTGGTATACCTTAAGTTGGCCCGTTTATTGGAGGCCGATTGTAGCATTTCTCTTATCCTTGATCAGGGCGACCTCGAGCTGACAAGGGCGATAGAAGAACTGTTGCATTATGGATTGCTGAATACAAATATCGATGCCGATTATGTAATGCACGATAATGGTTTTCAATTGGTTAAAAGTTCGTTTGTGAAAGAAGTCGGACGCTCAAAAGAGGGGTTAAGAGTACTGCTGAGTTGTGCCACCCATAGAATGTGTGCGGTTAATGATTTTTCGTTCGCTTTGCTTTCGTTGTTTGAAAAGCCGATTACTAAGAACGAGGTGCGCGACATTTTGAAAAAAGAGGGACTATCGGCAAACGAGGAGCAACTAAACAAGTTGGTTGATAATTGCATGAAAGCAGATATACTACAATTGATTAGATAGAGGAGGTTTCTGCATGGACGTTATTAACAAAGATCTCTTGGAGCAACTGAAAGAGTTTCAGGAAGAGGGCGTCGTGGTAGAAGTGTTCGACTTTGAGGACTACATGGATAAATTCTGCCATTAGTTTCGAAATTTACTCGCCTCGCTTAAAGGAGAAGTCGATTATCGATTTCTCCTTTTTAATTAAAGATATTATTGAAATACATGCTCTTAGCACAGGTTGGCCTCTCAGTAAACTGGGAGGTTGCTTTGGCTAGTTAGAGATATGTGAACGTCCGTTAGACTGAATCTCAGGGTAGAAGGGGCCTCCAGTGTCCAGATCAACAAGGCAATGCTGCGTTTCGGCTAATAAGAACGATGGCTTTTTGCGTGTGGCGGCGGCGTCGCCGCAGATTCGCGTTGCCGATGTCGAGGACAATGTCGAGGTTGCATTGGCGGCTGTTCGCGAGGCTGCCGAGCGCGGCGTTCGCGCGCTGGTGCTGCCCGAGCTCAACTTGTGCGGCTATACCGCGGCCGACCTGTTCCATAATCGCACGCTGCTGCATGCCTGCGAGGCTGCTTTGGTGCATATCCTCGATGAGACTCGTGAGCTGCCGATTGTCTTTACCATCGGTCTTCCCGTTGCGGTTGCCGAGAATATCTACAACTGCGCCGCCGTGTGCTGCGCGGGCGAGCTTTTGGGCCTCACGGCCAAGAAGTATCTGCCCAACTATGGCGAGTTCTACGAGCGCCGCTGGTTTGCTCCGGCGCCCGCAGATCCTGTGTGGGTCGAGTTTGCCGGTCAGGGTCCGGTTCCGCTGGGTTCGGAGCTTGTCTACCGCTGCTGTGACGAGGGTGCCGAGGATATGGTGCTGGGCGTTGAGGTCTGCGAGGACCTGTGGGTGCCGGCGCCCCCTTCGACCGAGATGGCGCTTGCCGGTGCGACGGTGATCCTCAACCCGTCGGCCTCGGACGAGATTATCGGCAAGGCAGATTACCGACGCAGCCTCATATCCAACCAGAGCGCGCGCCTGTACTGTGCCTATGCCTATGCAGATGCGAGCGAGGGCGAGTCCACGACCGACATGGTCTTTGCGGGCGAGAACCTCGTCTACGAAAACGGATCTAAGCTCGCCGCCACGAAGCTTCTTACCTGCGATATGGCGGTGGCCGATGTCGATCTTGACCGTCTGGTTGCCGAGCGCCGCCGCTCGACGACGTGGACGCGCGCGGACGATGCGCCGGAGGCCACGACCGTTGAGTTTTCGTTTGAGGGCGTGCTGACGGACGAACCTGTCCTGCGCGATGCACTCGGCATCGACCGTGTCTTCCCCCGTGCGCCCTTTGTGCCGGCCGACCACGGTGATCTGGCCGAGCGCTGCGAGACTATTCTCAATCTGCAGACTGCTGGCCTCAAGACCCGCCTTGCCCACACAGGTACCAAGGCTGCGGTTATCGGCCTTTCGGGTGGCTTGGACTCCACGCTGGCACTGCTTGTGACCGTGCGTGCCTTCGATGCGCTGGGGCTGCCGCGCACGGGTATCACGGCGGTCTCCATGCCAGGTTTTGGCACGACGCATCGCACCAAGTCCAATGCCGAGTCGCTTGCCCGCGACCTGGGCGTGAGCTTCCGCGAGGTTTCGATCCACGCGGCCGTGGAGCAGCACTTTAAGGACATTGAGCACAATCAGACCGTGCAGGACGTGACCTACGAGAACAGCCAGGCCCGCGAGCGTACGCAGATTCTGATGGATTTGGCCAACCAGGCTGGCGGCTTTGTCATCGGCACGGGCGACCTGTCGGAGCTGGCGCTCGGCTGGGCTACCTATAACGGCGACCACATGAGCATGTACGCCGTCAACGCGAGCGTGCCCAAGACGCTTGTGCGCCATCTGGTGCGCTATGCGGCTGATGTCTTTGGCGGGCGTATTGCCGAGGTCTTGCTCGATATCCTCGATACGCCGGTGTCCCCCGAGCTTCTGCCGCCCACGGGCGATGGCGAGATCGCACAGAAGACCGAGGATTTGGTGGGCCCGTACGAGCTGCACGATTACTTCCTCTACTACCTGCTGCGTTTTGGCTTTGAGCCGGGCAAGATCTACCGCATGGCGCTCAAGAGCTTCGAGGGCGTCTACGACGCCAAGACCGTCCACACGTGGCTGCGTACGTTCTATCGTCGCTTCTTTGCCCAGCAGTTTAAGCGCAGCTGCCTGCCCGATGGTCCCAAGGTAGGCTCGGTGACGCTCAGCCCGCGCGGCGATTGGCGTATGCCGAGTGACGCCAGTTCGCGTCTGTGGCTTGCGCAGATCGACGCGCTCGATCCAATTGACTAAGGTTGGCTAAATTGAACCAATACGGGGGTTGCAAGCGTTACACTTTTGCAATCTGATGGCCCGTATCGCGCGGCGCTCTTGTCGGAGCGCCGCGCTTTTCATATCGAAAGGTGGCACCATGCAGGCATCGCAGCGTCTCGACCGCTTTGGCGCGGAGGTCTTCGCCTCGCTCAACAACAAACTTCTCGCGCTGAAGGCTCAGGGCAAGACCATTTACAACATGAGCGTGGGCACGCCCGACTTTAAGCCGTACGACCATGTGGTCGATGCGCTCACACAAGCCGCCCAGGATCCCGAGATGTGGAAGTATGCCCTGCGTGACCTGCCCGAACTCAAGCAGGCCGTGTGCGATTACTATGAGCGTCGCTTTGGCGTTTCGGGCATTACGCCGTCCATGGTGCAGTCGTGCAACGGCACGCAGGAGGGCGTGGGCCATTTGGGCCTGGCCCTGCTCGATCCGGGCGACACTATTTTGGTTCCCGATCCGTGCTACCCGGTCTTTGAGGCGGGTGCCAAGATCGCCGATGCCAAGCTCGAGTACTATCCGCTGGTTGCCGAGCATAATTACCTGCCCTATGTGGCGGGCATCGATCCCGAGGTGGCCGATCGTGCCAAGTATATGATCGTGTCGCTGCCCGCCAACCCGGTGGGCTCGGTGGGCACGCCCGAGGTCTACGAGGAGATTATCGCCTTTGCCCGCGAGCATGATCTGTTGATCGTCCATGATAACGCGTACTCCGACATCGTGTTTGACGGCGAGCCCGGCGGCAGCTTCTTGCAGTATCCCGGCGCGCTCGAGGTGGGCGTTGAGTTCTTCTCGCTCTCCAAGTCGTTTAACGTCACCGGTGCCCGCATCGGCTTTTTGGTCGGTCGCGAGGATGTGGTCTCTGCCTTTGCCAAGCTGCGCGGCCAGATCGACTTTGGTATGTTCTTCCCGATTCAGAAGGCCGCCATCGCGTGCCTGAACGGTCCGCGCGATGAGGTCGAGGCGCAGCGTCTGAAGTACCAGGAACGCCGCGATGCCCTGTGCGACGGTCTTGAGGGCCTGGGCTGGGAGCGTCCCAACGCGCATGGCTCTATGTTTGTGTGGGCCAAGCTTCCCGGTGGTCGCACCGATTCCATGGCGTTTTGCGAGGAGCTCATGGAGAAGGCCGGCGTTGTGGTGACGCCGGGCGCGAGCTTTGGCCCTTCGGGCGAGGGGCACGTGCGCATGGCGCTGGTCCTGCCGCCCGATCAGATCGCTTTGGCTGTCAAGGCCATTCGCGAGGCGGGCCTGTATTAGAAACCTATTTCGACTCGTCAATAGCTCGAAACCGATTTCGCGCAGTTATTTTACGAATACTGCAAACAATTTCGGTAAACGGTCGATTTTTGGCTGCGAATAGGGGCATAATCAAAGTCCCGATTGGATGTATTGGGATTACGACAAGCCGCTCGGGTCGTTCCCGGGCGGCTTGTTTGTGGAGAGAGATGGGAGTTTCTAATGGTTAACGAGAAGAAGGTCGCTATTGTCGGCTGCGGTTTCGTCGGTTCGTCTTCGGCGTTCGCTCTGATGCAGAGCGGTCTGTTCTCCGAGATGGTCCTCATCGACGTGGACAAGAACCGCGCCGAGGGTGAGGCTCTGGATATCGCGCACGGCATGACGTTTGCCGAGCCGATGAAGATCTACGCCGGCGATTATTCCGATGTCGCCGACGCCGCCATGATCGTCGTCACCGCTGGCGCTGCCCAGAAGCCCGGTGAGACCCGCCTGGACCTGGTCAACAAGAACGTTAACATCTTTAAGTCCATTATCCCCGAGATTAAGAAGTCCGGCTTCGACGGCATTCTGCTAATCGTCTCCAACCCGGTTGATGTTCTGACCTATGCTGCCATCAAGATGTCCGGCCTGCCCGAGGGCCATGTCATCGGCTCCGGCACCGTGCTCGACACTGGCCGTCTGCAGCAGATGCTTGGTGCCCACGTCGAGGTTGACCCGCGCGATGTCCAGGCCTATGTCATGGGCGAGCACGGCGACTCCGAGTTTGTCGCTTGGTCCAGCGCTCAGGTTGCTGGCGTTCCGCTGAACACCTTCTGCGAGCTTCACGGTCATCTGGAGCACGAGGCTGCCGAGAAGCGTATCGCCGAGGACGTCAAGAACTCCGCCTACACCATCATCGAGAAGAAGCACGCCACCTACTACGGCGTCGCCATGGCCGTCAAGCGCATCTGCACCGCTGTCATGCGCGATGAGCAGACCGTTCTGCCCGTTTCCTCGCTCATGGTGGGCGAGTATGGCCTGTCCGATCTGGCTATCTCCATGCCGACGGTCGTTGGCCGCGACGGCGTCGTCTGCCGCGTCCCCGTGCCGCTGAACGATGACGAGCAGCATGAGCTCACCGCCTCCGCCAAGGCCCTCAAGGACATCATCGACAGCGTCGACTTCTCCTGCTAAATCAAGCTCGCTAGAGCGAAAAGCTACAATGAAGGCGTCCGGGTCCACACGGCCCGGGCGCCTTTTTGGTGCAAAGTAACCTGACCCCAATGCACCATAGTTGATGGGAGGGCCATGTCGGATTCGCCTAATTTTTTGACCTATGCCCAGACAGCGTTTGATCCGTTTGAGGAACGGCCGTTCTGCGCGGTGGATAGCCTGGTCTTTGCGTGGTTGTCCTATTTGCGTTTGCCGGGTGATATGGCGGAGCTGACGAACTGGCAGGGCCTAGACGTACGCGAGCTGCTGCGCGCCGAGTGCTACCAAGACATGATTGGCGACCTGTGGGATCCGGAGGGGAGTCGTGCCCTGTTGGAGGCTGTGGCAGCAAGCCCTCGCTACCGTGGCGTTCGTGTTTGCGGCTATCGTAGCGTGAGTGATGCCGAGACAACGGAGCAGTTTGCGGCCATGACGTTCCGATTTCCGGCGGGGTTTAGCTATCTTGCCTTCCGGGGGACCGACAGCACGATTGTGGGCTGGAAAGAGGACTTTAACATGGCGTTCCGGTGTCCTGTGCCGGCCCAGGAATCCGCGGCGCGTTATGTAGACGAGGCGGCGGATGCGATTGACGCGCCGCTTTTGTGCGGAGGTCATTCCAAGGGTGGAAACCTTGCGGTGTACGGTGCGGCGATGTGCCCCGATGTCGCCCGTGAGCGAATCGAACGGGCGTATTCCCATGATGGTCCGGGCTTCGTCGAGGAGTTTCTGAGCGGCAACGCCTTCGCCGATCTATCCGGTCGAATCGACAAGACGCTACCTCGGTCGTCGATCTTTGGCATGATGTTCGAGACACAGGAGGACTATGCCATCGTTGAGAGCACCGAGTTCAGCCTGCTTCAGCATAATCCCTTTAGCTGGGTGGTTGATGGTCGCGACTTCGTGTACTGTGAGCGCCTGTCCGCCGGTGCTCGATACGTTGATGGCTCCATTCGCGAGATGCTGCTTGCGGTGTCGCCTAACGAGCGCGAGCGTTTTGTAGATGCGTTGTTCTCCGTGCTTGAGGCTACGGGTGCTGAGCGGTTTGCGGATATCGCTGGGAATCTGCGCGAGAGCCTGCCCGTGATGCTCCAGGCTGCGCAAGGCTTTGACAAAGATACGCGACGCTTTATCTCGCAGACCATCGTGGCGATCCTTAAATGCGCACTGTTGCCCAAACGACCCCAGATCGACGTGCCCGCTGCCGGCAAGAGTTTGGCAGAACAGCTCGAGGCTTGGCAGTCCGAGCTCCTGCGCTAGCCATTGATACAAAGCAACCTGTCCCCGATGCACCAATCTTCGATGCGCCTGGGGCGGGATCGACCGCTATACTGGTTCGTGCCGAAATCGATCTAGAACGGAATGCCGTATATGAAAATCAATCACGCGATTCTGCATATCCTGGACTTTGACTCTGCCGTCAACGTCATGAGCCAGCGAGAGCTCGATATCGAGAGCCGTACCGTGCGCAACTTCGTGACCACGCATCTGCGCCGCGCACGCACCTCGGCCGACAATAAACGCGCCACGTTTGCCGAGAACTCCGCATTCGGCGGCGAGCTCAAGGGCTATTTCTTTGGTGAGCGTGAGTTCGTGGACCTGTCTCAGCAGATTGCGGAGTTCATCTCTTCCGAACTTACCAAGGCCGAGAAAGCCGAGTCCACTGACGTGCTTGTGGCGGACTTTGATGACGATGAGGATGCCCGCTGGTTTGCCGTGATGCTGCTGGGCTCCAAGCAGGCTTTTATGCACGAGGTAGGTCGCGAAGAGGGCGAGGTGCGCAACGACATTGCGCGCCACTACGCCATTCTGCCGAATCCCTCGCAAAAGGTGCCGAGCTATGCAATCGTGCGTGCAAGCACCATGGAGATCGGCTATGTGGACAAGAAACGCAAGATTGCCGGCGAGGACCGTATGCTTATCCCCGATGGCCTGCTGCAGTGCGACACGGGCGTATCGGGCAAGGAGGTCATCGACACCGTGACGCGTGTGGTCGAGGAAGTCGCCGAGGAGCACGGTGCCAATACGGCCGTAGCGCTCGCCAAGGTTAAGGCTGCTGTTGCCGAGAAGGTCGAGGATGACGAGGAGCTGCCGCCTTGGGATATCGTCGACGAGGTCTTTGAGGACGAGCCGGTCATCAAGGAGAGCGTGCGCGCGGCACTGACTGAGGAGAAGGTGCCTGAGCGTGTGCCCGTGGAGCGCAAGCAGGTCGAACGCGCGGCGGTGCGCAACCACAAGATCCGTACCGACACGGGCATCGAGATCAGCTTCCCGGCCGAGATGGGTTCGAACTCTGAGTACATCGAGTTTGTCAACGAGCCCAACGGCCTCATCTCCATCGAGCTCAAGAACATCGGGTCAATTGAGAATCGATAAACTGCGCTTGAACTGCAGGCAAAGCAAAGGCCGAAGCCTCGGACGAGGGCTTCGGCCTTTTTACTTGGGGCTTAATTACGCTACTGGTTGAGCATACGTCAGCGAAAACGCCCCTAAGCGAGCAAGGTGACGTGAAAGAGGAGGGAAGCGTACTTCGGTACACGACCGACGATCGAACGTCAGATTGCCGCCCTGGGGCGTTTGCAGCGTCGACCTGTTACGCGGTTTGTCAAAACCGCGTAACTATTAAAGCTGGCGCAGGCCCTCTTCCAGGCCGGTCTTGCTGTCGGTCTTCTCGTCGCGCATCTTGATGACGCGGGCGGGGACACCGGCCACGACGGCGCCGGCGGGGACGTCCTCGACGCACACGGCGCCGGCGGCGACAACAGCGCCCTTGCCCACGCGCACGCCTTCCAGGACCACGGCGTTAGCGCCGATCATGACATCGTCCTCGATGATGACAGGCGTGGCGCTTGCGGGCTCCACGACGCCCGCCAACACGGTGCCGGCGCCGATGTGGCAGTTCTTGCCCACGGTGGCGCGACCGCCCAGCACGGCGCCCATATCGATCATGGAACCCTCGCCGATAACGGAGCCGATGTTGATGATGGCGCCCATCATGATGACGGCGTGATCGCCAATCTCGACGCGGTCGCGGATGATCGCGCCCGGCTCGATGCGGGCGTTGATGCCCTTAAGGTCGAGTATGGGCACGGCGGAGTTGCGACAGTCGTTCTCTACGTCGTAGTAGTCGATGGAGTCGGCGTTGGCGTCCAGGATGGCCTTAAGCTCATCCCAGTCACCAAAGACGGTCTTGCCACGACGACCGCCGTAGACGTGCGCATCGCCCCACTGGACCTTCATGCCGGGCTTTTCGCGCACGTACAGCTTGACGGGCGTCTTTTTGGGCGCGGTGGCGATGTAGTTGATAATCTCCTGTGCATCCATCTCGGCTGCGTTGCTCATTTGCTATCTCTCCTTTGGGTGGATTCGGTTGATACCTGGTTAGGCAAACATGACCTGGTCGAACGTATAGAAGCCGGGTTCGCGGGTGACGAGCTTCTGCGCGGCCGCCAAGGCGCCGTTGACAAAGATCTGACGGCTCGTGGCGCGGTGGGTGAGTGTGACCTCCTCGTCCTGGCCAAAGAAGCTCACCTCGTGCACGCCGGCGACAGTGCCGCCGCGCAGCGAGTGCATGCCGATCTCCTTGGGGTCGCGCGCTCCGCACATGCCCTCGCGGCCATAGACGGGGTGGTAGCCTGCCTCGGGCTCGGCTTCGACGACGGCGTCGAGCAACAACTTGGCAGTGCCGCTGGGGGCGTCGACCTTTTGGTTGTGGTGCGTCTCGACAATCTCGCAGTCAAAGCCGGGCAGCTCGCGTGTAGCCTGTGCTACTAGATGACGCAGGGCTGCGATACCGATGGAGTAATTGCCGGAGTGCATGACGCGGGCGTTCTGACCTAGCTCGCGCAGGCAACCCATCTGCTCCGGCGAATAGCCCGTGGTGCCCGAGACCAACGCGGCACCCGTGCGTTCGACATAGGCGACGACGGCATCGAAGGTCGCAACGTTCGAGAAGTCGATGATGACGTCGGCTGCCGGAGCGTTCTCGAGCTCGGACAGATCAAAACCGACCTGGGCTACGATATCAAAAACGGGCTGACCGGCGGCGTCGACAATGCCCTCGGCGGTAGTGCGGATGAGCGAGCCCATGCGGCCCGTTCCCATAATGACGGTCTTAATCAAGCAGACCAGCTCCCTTCAGAGCATCGGTAAGTGCAGCGCGCGTGTCGTTGGCCATGGGACATAGCGGCATGCGGTAGTTTGCCTCGATCATACCCATCTGAGCGAGCGCTTCTTTAACGGGGATGGGGTTGACCTCACTAAAGAGGGCGTTGATGAGCGGCTGACCGGCAATCTGGATGTCGCGGGCGCGCTCCACGTCGCCGTCCAGATAGGCTCGGCACATGTCGTGCACGAGCTGCGGCTGAACATCGGCCCACACGCTGATGGTGCCCGAGGCGCCTAGGCTCATGAGCGGCACGGTGAGGGCATCCTCGCCCGAGTACATGCGGAAGTCGTCGGACAGCAGGTGGGCGATCTTGGCCGCGTAAGCGACGTTGCCAGAGGCTTCCTTAATACCCATGATGTTGGGATGTGCGGCCAGGCGCTCTACGTTGTGCTCGCTGATACCGCAGCCACAACGACCAGGGATGTTGTACAGGATGCAGGGGATGTCCACGGCATCGGCCACGGTCTTAAAGTGCTGATAGATACCCTCTTCGTTGGACTTGTTGTAGTAGGGGGTAATGAGCAGCAGGCCGTCGGCTCCCAAGCCCTGGTAAGTGAGCGACTTGGTGAGCATGGTTTGCGTGGAGTTGGAGCCCGAGCCGGCGATGACGGGGACGCGTCCTGCAACATGCTTGACCACGGCGGCGACGACGGAGTTGTCCTCGTCATCGGTCATCGTGGCACTCTCACCGGTGGTGCCCAGGGTGAGGATGGCGTCGGTGCCATTTTGCAAGTGGAAATCGATAAGGCGCTCGAGTGCGTCAAAGTCGACGCTGCCGTCCTTTTTAAACGGCGTGACGAGGGCGACGATCGAGCCCTCGAGGTTGCGGATATCCATGTTCTTCCCCTTCGCTTCCGCGATCTGGATGCGTTTGTTCCATTGAGCGGCGACGGCCAGGCGCTCGTTCTGAGCGCGACGACGAGCGCTTTCGGCACGCGACTTGGCCAGCAGCTCTCGGCCGCTCGGCAACACGTCGAGTGTGGCAAAATAATCGCCCGGGCGCTCGGCGCGACGGATGAGGTCGGCCGAGCCGTCGGGGCGCAGCAGCACCTCGGCGGAGCGCAGGCGGCCGTTGTAGTTGTAGCCCATGGAGTAGCCATGCGCGCCGGTATCGTGGATCACGAGCACATCACCCATGTCGATCTGCGGTAGCTCGCGGTCGATGGCGAACTTGTCGTTGTTCTCGCACAGATTGCCCGTAATGTCGTACGTGTTTGTGACAGGCGCCGCGGTCTTGTCGGCGCCACCCGGCTGACCCATTACCGTAATGTGGTGGTAGGCACCATACATGGCGGGGCGGATCAGATCGACGGCGCTTGCGTCGACACCGATATAGTCCTTGTAAATCTGCTTTTCGTGGATGGCCTTGGTGACCAGGCAGCCGTAGGGGCCCATCATAAAGCGGCCCATCTCGGTGCAGATGGCCACATCGTCCATGTCGGCGGGAACCAAGATCTCGTCGTATGCCGCGTGCACTCCCTCGCCGATGGCGCGAATGTCGTTGGCCTGCTGCTCGGGCAGGTAGGGGATGCCGACGCCGCCGGATAGATTGATAAAGGCGACATGTGCGCCGGTCTCGCGTTCCAGGCGCACGGCAAGCTCAAAGAGGATGCGCGCGAGCTTGGGGTAATAGTCGTTGGTGACGGTGTTGCTGGCAAGGAATGCGTGGATGCCAAAGTCCTCGGCACCCTTGGCCTTGAGCGTGCGGAAGGCCTCGAAGAGCTGCTCGGTGGTCATGCCGTATTTGGAGTCGCCGGGGTTATCCATGATACCGTTGGAAAGCTGGAACAGGCCGCCCGGATTAAAGCGGCAACTGACCGTCTTGGGGATGGGGCCTGCGACGCGCTCAAAGAACTCGATGTGGCTGATGTCGTCAAAGTTGACGATGGCACCCAGCTTGTCGGCGAGCTCAAAATCCGCCGCCGGTGTGTCGTTGGACGAGAACATGATGTCGTGTCCCGTGATGCCCAGCGAGCGGGCGATCATAAGCTCGGTATAGCTCGAGCAATCGCAGCCGCAGCCGTATTCGTTGAGAATGGAGATGAGCGCCGGGTTGGGATTGGCCTTGACGGCAAAGTACTCCTTAAAGCCTGGGTTCCATGCAAAGGCGTCGCGCACCTCTTGCATGTTGCGGCGGATGCCCGCCTCGTCGTATAGATGAAACGGCGTGGGAAACTGCTCGACGATATGCTCGAGCGTCTCCTTGTCCACAAACGGCTGCTTGGCCGCATACGCCTCGTTGGGGGTCAATGCCATGTCCCGTAAACCTCGCTATCCAGACGGCGCCATCTGCGCATCGAATCCGCATAGCGTGGACCCCATGTCCGGATAGCGCTCCCGCATTGCTGCAGACAGTCCTGCGGGTGTTTCCCGCAGGCCCACCAGGTCGTTCGTGCCCGAAAAACCCAGTTCGGCGGGTTTCGCCTCCCCACGGGGTCAAAGCCTGCCGGCTCGCCCGCGGTTCTTCGTGCCCGCGCCTCTATCAAGTGGTAACGACCCTACCACGTTGCACTTTACCAAACAAGAGTATTCGTATATAACGTTTAAAAAATGCAGGGATATGCTAGAAACAAGGGCGTCACAATTCTGCATCACAATATTGTGGGAATGGATATGCCCCATGAAAGGATCCTTTATGACCGAGCTCCAAGAACTTCGTCGCTATCGTCGCGACCTGCATCGCATTCCGGAGCTCGATTTCGATCTTCCGCAGACTATCGCCTATATTGAGGGCGTGTTGGCGCCGCTCGCTTGCGAGGTGACCCATCCGTGTCCGAGCTGCGTCTGTGCCTTCTTCGATGCCGGTGTGGGCGCTACGCATGCCACGGCGATTCGCGCCGATATGGACGCCCTACCAATTGCGGAAGCGACGGGAGCGGATTTTGCCTCGACCCATCCCGGCAAAATGCACGCGTGCGGGCACGATGGGCACATGGCTATGGCGCTTGCCGCCGCGACGCATGTCGACCGCACGATTCGCGAGCAACCGGGCGTCATCAAGCGCAACGTGCTCTTTGTGTTCCAGCCGGCCGAGGAAACGACCGGTGGCGCCAAGACGGTGTGTGAGAGCGGCGTATTCGAGCGCTATGGCGTCGACCGCATTTTTGGCTTCCACGTATGGCCCGATTTGCCCGCCGGCACGTTGGCAAGCTGTTCCGGTCCGCTGCTGGCGCGCTCAAGCGAGACGCACATTCATATCCATGGCGCGAGCATCCATATCGCCAAGACCTACGGCGTTCCAGTCGAGGAGTCGCACGATGCGGCACTGGCGGCTGCCAAGTTCTTGGTTGCCGAGCGCGAGCTCATGGACGAGTTGGGTGCCGACGAGCCCTGCATTGGTAAGTTCGGCCTGCTTCAGGCCGGCACCGTCTGCAATGCGGTGGCAGGGGAGGCCCATGTGGCTGGCAGTCTGCGCGTGTTTACGGACGGTATGTTCGACCGTGCGCGCGAGGGCGTGCGCCGCGTGTTGGACGATGCCTGCGCCGCAACGGGCTGCACGTACGATCTCGATTTTGCCGAGGGCTATCCGCCAGTCGATAACGACCCCGAGCTGTTTGCCTGCATTGCGCCCGCCTTGTCCGAGCTGCAACTTGTGGACGAGCCGCTGCTGATTGCCGAGGATTTTGCGTTCTATCAGCGCCATCTGCCGGGCGTGTTCTTCTTGCTGGGCACGGGCGTGCCGGAGGGTCAAGAAAACCCGAGCGATTCGGATGGCTGTCCCGCCTATGCTACGAGCGCTCTGCATACCGATACCATGCTCTTTGACGAGGAAATCCTGCTCAAAGGCCTCGATGTCTACAAACGACTGCTTTCGCTTGGTTAATTGACGAAGGATGTTTGCTCTAGAACATACGAACAGATGTACGGTATAATAGAGATGTAAGTCTATAGAAACGTTTGACGTTATTAACGTAAGGCGATACTATGATTGCATCGTAATGAGCGCTATCGGGTCTGTTTTGAGTGGAGACAGGGGATGGCTTGGAATGTCGAAATCGTCGATTATCACAAGTGATGAGACTGCGCCCGATCTGCTGTCGCCGGTGACTCCTGGTGAGCTTCTCAAAGAGGAATTTCTTGTTCCTATGGGCATTTCTCAATATCGCCTTGCTAAGGAGACCGGGATTCCGGCTCAACGCATTGGGCAGATTATCTTGGGAAGGCGTCGCGTGACGGCCGACACCGACCTTCGCCTTTGCCGCTACTTTGGCCTGACGGATGGTTATTGGCTGCGCGCCCAGATAGCGTTTGATCTCGAGGCGGAGAAGAGGCGTATCGAACCGGAACTGGATAAGATCGTTCCCGTTCAGCAGGCCGTTGCGTTGTAGCGCTCAAAGATGTTGAGGTTGGAGTGACGATGGAACAACGCCGACAATCTGCCGTTTATAGTCCCGGTGGATGCGGGTGCGGCTTGCTCTTACTTCCGGTTATTGCTGTTAGCATTGGCGTTATGTTTGCGCTTGCCGGGCTGGCCGCAGCGGCGCTCGTGCTGTTGATTGTGGCTATTGGCGTGACGATTTGGCTCTGCCGCAATCGCGAGCAACGCCGTGCCGATGGTCAGACCAATGTTGGATGGACCATCTTTTTGGTTATTGCCTATCTGCTGAGCATCAGTTACTTGGCGTTCTTTATCCTGCTGCTCATTAGCACCTTTACCGGGGAATCCGTCACGGTGGGCTAGGCTTCGACAAGCTTCTTGAGGGCGAAACGAAAAGGGGCCGGATGGGGCATGTTGTTCAAGACGGAGTGCGACGCGCAGGCGGCAAGAAGATCGCGATTCCCATCGGCAAGCAGGACGCGACCGTCTTCCGCAAGGTGATGAGCGCAAAAGACGCCATCTAAGAGTTCGCGCCGGCGCTAGGGACGGCCGATCAGGAGCGGGCGCTGCGTATTGCCCGAGTGCGGGCGAGACGGATGGTGGCGTGGATGATTCGCACTTATCTTCCTTACTTTCGGATTATTCACCAAAAATAGCTGTGCGGGCACAACACGAACAATCGCCAAACAAGGCATAAACACGGGCGCGGGGCTTATCGGCTTCGTGCTCTTCTTCGCTATAAGAAACGACAACAGCAGAGCGGTTAGCCGAGCGCTAATTTTCGTCTGGAAAGCGAGTGGTATGATTCGACCTACAGGCTTTTCAAACTGAAACGGCGGAATTAACATGGGAAATGTTGTTATAACGCTCAGGGATTTGATGCCGGTGGCGCACCCAGAGAAGACAAAGATCAAATTCAACATGAACGCTGGCGACGTGAACGTGCGCGCGTACGACATGCTGCTGAAGGACACCTCGACCCCCGAGAAGACCGATAGCGGCTCGCGATGGTACGAGATGAACGCGTGGAGGAGCGCGACGGGACAAGCGAATAACAACCTCAACCATGCGGATTACCTGCTCTCGTTCGCACAGTACTACACCTACGGGCCCGAGTACTTCATCTTCGGCGGCATGCACAAAGTGGAGAAGGCAGTACCCGAGGTGCTGGGCGGCGTGGGCTACAAGTTGACGCTTCTTCCCGACTACGAGGCCTACATCAAGCGCCTCATCATCAAGTTGAAGAAGCCTATCGGGCGCGACATCTACAACAAGTTCTACGAGAACACGATGCACGACTTCGAGCCCGTAGTGTACGAGTACTCGATGAGCCTGGGCAACGTTGCCCCTTTCCCTGGCTACAAGTACGTGTGCATCGACCACAAGACCTTGCGGGCCGTTATCGCCAGCGTGGGCTCCGACTGGTACTGGGCGCTGGACAACGTGAAGGGCGTCTACTGCATCACCGACACCGCGACGGGGAAACTCTACGTGGGCTCGGCCTCGGGCGATAGCAAGAAGGACGCGGGCGCGGACTTGGGTATCTGGCAGCGCTGGAGCGCCTATGCCAACCCCATGGACCCGACTGGCGGCAACAAGGAGTTCAAGGCCATCGTGGCCGAGCACGGAATTGGGTACATCATGGAAAACTTCACCTACTCCATCCTAGAGGTGTGCGACACCAAGATGACCACCGCCGAGGTGTGCGAGCGCGAGAGTCACTGGAAAGACGTGCTTTGCTCGCGCAAGTTCGGCATGAACTGGAACTAGGTGCGCGCCATGGGTTTGTTACGGACGGTGAGGGACTGCGTGTACGGCATGGCCGTGGGCGATGCGCTCGGCGTGCCCTACGAGTTCAGGCCGCGCGACAGCTTTGCCTGCACGGACATGGTGGGCCGCGGCACGCACAACCAGCCTGCGGGCACATGGAGCGACGACACGTCCATGGCGCTCGCGCTGTGCGACAGCTACCGCGAGCTGGGCGATATCAATTGCGACGATATCCTCGTCAAGTTCCGCAAATGGATAAACGAAGGCGCATACACCGCCGACGGGAATGTCTTCGACTACGGCAACGCCACCAGGCAGGCGCTCGATACGGGTTGCGGGCTCACAAGCGAATACAGCAAGGGCAACGGCTCGCTCATGCGCTGCCTGCCTATGGTGTTCATGGAATGCTCCGACTGCGACATAAGGGAGGTCAGCGCGATCACCCACGCTACCGACGACTGCTGCCAGGCCTGCGTGGACATGATCGCCTATGCCCGCGAGGTGCTTTACAGCGGGCACGCCGGCTGCGAGAGTGAGGACAGAGCTGGTGCCAGCGGCGGCTACGTGTGGGATACTTACCACGCCGCCATCTGGTGCCTAGAACATACCGACAACTACCACGACTGCGTACTGACCGCCGTGAACCTGGGCGACGATACCGACACCACGGCTTGCGTGGCCGGTGGATTGGCCGGCATCCTGTACGGATACGAGGGCATTCCGACCGAGTGGTTAGAGGCCTTGCGCGGCAAGGACGTGATTGAGTCTTATTTGTTCGGCGGGGTTTACGGTGATGACCTGTGCAGGTTCGTTAAGCGCTTCGAGGATTCGCTGGACGGTCCCACCCGCGACTTCCACGCGTTGGCCCATGACATGTTCGGCCTGGGTTGGCACATGGACTGTGGCGAGGCCTTTGCCGGGGCATATCCGCGCTCCGGTACGGCCGAAGGACTGCGAGAGGACATAGACACCATAGACGACGTTGGGCTTCTGGGCAGCGGCGTCTTCTCTCGGTGGCGCTATATAACGCACTGGAAGTACGATAGCGTGCCTGATGAGGACGATCTGGAGTGGTTCAGGCTGGCGCTCGGGAGGCTTCGCGAGCTGGCATAGGGGTGCCGTGATTTGAATCGCTTGCCTGAGGTGGCTGATGCCGACTTAAAGCACGGGGAGATATACCGCAGCGCTATTGCTTTATTGCCTGAGTGATCTTAGGACCATACCTTTTATTCGATAGCGGGGCGGCGGAATCGTCGAACACAATGCGCGCGTTATCTTCGCGGGCGGCCCCCTCATGGGCATCTTGCAGGTGAGAGGGGTGCGGCTAATGTCGGCCAGAGGCGCGGCAAGGGCGCTTTGGCATCAAGCTGCAGCCTCAATCACCGCTCCATCTGAACAGGCATCTTCTCAATCCAGTACCAATCTGGCTTACAAACCCCCATTAGCTCCCAGCTAATGAATTTGAGCTCGCTGCCTTCTACGATGTGCTGTGTGCCGGCGCGGTAGCCGGATCGTAGGAAGGATGCATGATGAATAAGCTCGAAAACGAAGTGCTGCTGAGCCGTCGCGCTGCACTTGGCGCATTCGCCACCGTCGCTTTGGGGACTGCCGGTCTTCTTGCCGGTTGCGGTAGCGACAAGGCGACCGTCACTGAGGACGCCGACGATGGTGACAAGAAGGAAGAGACGAAGAAGGAAGAGCAGCCTACGACTGACCTGGCTGTTGGCACGACGGTGGCCACGGCTGCCGGTCTTTCTGTCGTCGTCGATTCCGTCCAGCCCGGTCTCACAAATTTTGACGGTTCGACCATGACGGGCATTCACGTCACGTACGTCAACAATGGCGATGAGGGCGCGGACTACAATATCTACGACTGGAAGGGCGAGGACGCCAACGGTGCTCAGCAGAACCAGGGTTATTACAGCGAGGGCTCCGATGAGCTGCAGTCTGGCACCCTTGCCGCCGGTGGCTCCGTGGCGGGCAATATCTACTTTGATGGTGACATCAAGAAGGCTCTCTATTTTGCCAACATGTTTGATAAGTCCGCGACTGCGAGCTGGGTGCTGGCCTAACATGTCGCTACCGTTGCGCCGTATGGGGGGTGAGGTCATATGCCCGATAAAAAGCTGACTGACGAGTTACTCAATGAGCTTCTCGACGCGCCAAACATCGATGGCTATATCAAGGAACACGACTTTGCCGCCCCGTCGCTTTCGGACTACCTTAAGCAGCTGTTGCAAGAGAAGGGGCTCGAGCGTTCGCGCGTGGTGCGTATGGCCGACCTCAACGAGACCTTTGGCTATCAGATCTTTACCGGTTCGCGCAATCCGAGCCGCAATAAGGTGCTGCAGATTGCCTTTGCAATGGCGCTGTCGATGAAGGAGACCAACCGCGCCCTGACGGCTGCCGGAGTGAGCGTCCTCAACTGCAAGGACCGTCGCGATGCAATCATTATCTTTTGCATCGACCGTGGCTGTAGCCTCCAAAAGGTCAATGAAGAGCTGTATCGCTTTGGCGAGGAAACGGTGAGTTAGCGGCCGATGGCTGAGCCGGTGGTGTCACCGGAACACCATGCAAACGAACGGGGTGGGGCCCCCATGGGGTGGCCGCACCCTGCGTTATGATGGACGCCATGGATACTCAGAGCCCAACATATTCCGATGACGAGCTGACTGCTTCACTTGTCGAGCATTTGGCGTCGCTCGACCGCGATGACAGCTATCGTGTGGAGCGCGTGCTCAAGTGCTCGGATGTCGAGACGACCGAACTCGTCTATTTTGAGGGCTCTGGCGGTGGGTCTCTCGGTCCCTTTGTCCGCAAGCGCATTGATGCTTCGGTGCAGATTGGCGGAGCATATGAGCGCCTGTTTGCGACCCAGCGCGCCGGTCGTCGTTTTGAGCACTTACCCCGAATCGTCGATTGTCGCCGTGTGGGCGACGAGCTTGACGTGGTGATGGAGTATGTCGAAGGCGAGACACTCGAGGCGTTGGTGGGACGCCTGGGGGCGACGCCCGATTATGCCCGCGGGCTGTATCCCGTTCTGTGTGAAGCGGTGGGCGAGCTGCATGCTGGTTTTGCAGCTGCGGGGGAGCCGGGGGTGCCGGTGATCCATCGCGACCTTAAACCCTCGAACATCATCGTATCGGGCGTGAGGTATGCGGCCGATGCAGGCATGACCTTCTCGTCGCTGGTGATTATTGACCTGGGAATTGCGCGCGTTTGGCGCGATGGCGCCGACGCCGACACCGTCAAGTTTGGCACGCGTTCCTATGCGCCGCCCGAGCAGTTTGGGTTTGGGCAAACGAGCGTCCGCAGCGATATTTACGCGCTTGGCGCGCTGCTGTTCTTTTGCCTGACGGGGGCTGATCCCAAACCGGGGCGTGACATGCGCGAGCAATGCGAGGCGCACGGCATTCCCGTTCCGCTGGCGGATGTGATTTGCATGGCGATGGCGCTCGATCCCGCCAAGCGCTTTGCGAGTGCAATGGCACTGGGGCATGCTGCGCGTGCGGCGTATGAGCTATGTCTCCCTGCACCGTCACCCGTGACCTTTTCTGCTGCCAGTGTGCCCCGGGTCGCGGTGTCACAGGTGCAGCGGGTACAGCAGCCGGTTGCCCTCACGCTTCCGTCTTCTGCAAACCGGCGTTCGATCGTCTCTCCCGTGATGTCCAAATGCGCGCGTCTGCTCTCGTATATTCCCGAGCCCGTGGGGCGCATATGGAATGGATGCGTCTATGCGACAACATTGTTGCTGCTGATGGGCAGCCATTTTGCGGTATTTACGCCAACGGGCGAAAACCGAAACTATCCAACGTGGTTTTTGGCGCTTGAGTATTTCTTTATGGTCGATGGCCTGGTGCTGCTCATTGCATTCGGAATGCTCGACCGGCGTAGGCTTCGACGTCGCTTTCCCGTGCTCGATCGGTATCGGGGGAGTGCTTTTGTCGAACTATGGTTCAAGGCGCTCGGGTTTATGTTTGCCGTCATGTGCGTCGTCGTCATCATCGGCAACGCGACCGGTGTCGTCTCTTAGATAATCGAAAAGGGCCCCGTTTGGGGCCCTTTTGCAGTTGCACTTAAATACGGTTCATTTGATTGGCAACCTTGTTGTACCAGTCCTGCCACGTGGGCGGGCAGTACTTCTTGGCGGCTGCCGGGGTAAGCGTGGAGCCATAGTTGGCGCCCAGGTAGGCAACGTGGGCGGAGACGCCCTCGCTCCAGCTGCCAAAGCTACGCCAACCGCCGCCGCGGGCGCTCCAGCCCCAGGCGTTATAGGAGCCGGCGCAATAGAGGCCCTTGCTGCTCTCGATACAGGCGATGGCGGGGGACCAACGGGGATCGACGCCGGTATTCCAGGCGGCAACGGCAAAGTTGTAGCCCTGGCCTGCCATAGGGGAGCCGGCAAGGTAGTTGTCGATGCGGCTCGTCCACTCGTTAATGAACGAGTCGTAATCGGAATTGCCGCTGTTGGGGCTGTTCGGCGTGGTGTCGATGGTGGTGTTGGAGTTGGTGGCCTGACTGTTGGAGTTATTGCCGCTCACGCCGGTACCCGAGATCTTCTCGGCGGCAGCGGCCTTGTCGGCCTCGAGCTTTGCCAACTCGGCGGCATTTTCCTGCTCGGCCTTTGCCTGTGCCTCGCTGCGGAGCTGCTGTGCCTGGGCCAGCGCGTCCTCGGCATTCTTTTGCTCGCCCTCGAGCTGAGACTTGGCCTGATCGAGCTCGGTTTTGTTCTGCTCGAGCTCGGTCTGCATCTTGTTAAGCTCTTCGATCTCGTCGACGCTCGAGCTCGTAATCTGGTTGGTGTATTTGCAGGTGGTGATAAAGTCGCCCAAGCTCTGCGTGTTCACCAGGAAGCTCACGATGGGGCTGGTGCCCTTCTGGTACTTATACAGATCGCGCATGGCGGAGCTTGCCTTGGCCTGCTGCTCGGGTAGCTCGGCCTCAATCTTATCGATGTTCGCCTCATTGGAGTCGATCTGCTTTTGCAGATCCTCGAGCTTGGTTCGGGCGTCGTTGTAGGCGCTCGTAGCGTCCTCGATTTTTTTCTGGGCGGCGGAAAGCTGATCCTGCGTTGCCTGCGAGGCGGCATAGGCCGCGACGGGGGAGAGCATCGGCGTGGCCGTCAGCGCGACGGCGAGCGCGGCGCTCGTGATGATACGAGCCGGCTTCGACGCGACGAGCGCTGCGGTGCGATGGTTCGAATGCTGCATCCAGTCCCTCTGCAATTAATCGTAGGTTATTGGTCGAGGTGTATTCTACTACTGCTTTCGACCTCAACTTGAACCTTAAAGGTTCTAAAGGGTCAAGTTGAACTTGAGGCTTTGGCCTTGACCTGCGGGAATGGTGAATTGTTGAGAAACCATAGAGTTCAACTTTAACGTTACGGCACCCTGTTGCAACGGGATTCTTGACTGTAAAAGCAACCTTAACATGGGGTTTTGCAACTACAGGGTTCCTTCGCGACGAGCCTGCTCCACCTCTTGGAGCGCCTCAGCCGGCGTAAACGAACAGGTACCGTCGCCGAGCCTGACCACCTGGACGTCGTCGCCGGTGTGGACTTCTCCGCCCTGCAGCACGACGCCAAAAATGCCCTCGTGGGGGAAGATGCAGTCGCCGGCGAGATAATAGATGGCACAGCGGGTGTGGCAGACTTTGCCGATCTGGCTGATTTCGACGAGTACTTCGCTGCCGAGCTTGAGCTGCGTGCCCAAGGGGAGTGAGAGCAGGTTGATGCCCTGGGTGGTGAAGTTCTCGCCAAAGTCGCCCTCGTGCACATCGAGCCCGCGCGCCTGCGCCGTCTGGATAGACTCTGCAGCTAAAAAGGAGACCTGACGGTGCCAATGTCCGGCATGCGCATCGGAGGCGAGGCCAAACTGCTCGATGACGGTGTCGTGCCCGTCGGCGACGGGCGACTTACGCGTGCCTTTGTGCTCCGACGTGTTGATTGAGGCGATGCGGACAGGCCCGTTGTAAGCATCGTTTGCGGTGCGTAGGGGAGCTGCCGTCTGGGCACGATCCGCAAGTTCGCGCTTTGCGGCGTCAATGATGGGGTTGTTGATCGGATGAGCCTGGGGCACAGTGTACCTTTCGACGGGGCGGGCAACATGTTGAATCCTACAACAACGGTGGGTTCATTGCCCGTTGTCGTACGCCGGTGATTGCCGCCTTCGTGCTGGATAATTACGCCGAATGCCATAGATACGGTGGAGCTTTGGGTGCCGGCGGCTCGGCACGGTAGAATAAATCAGTTGCACAAAGACCGCCCGTCGTGTGGGTAGTTCTAGATAGGAAGTTTCCATGGCATTGCAGTTTACAGAGCGCGAGTTTATTCCCGTGCTGCTCGGCGGCGACATCAACGCGTATTCGGTGGCGCGCGCCTTCTACGAGGAGTATCAGGTTAAGAGCCTGGTCTTTGGCAAGTACCAGACCGGCCCTGCGTATCGCAGCCAAATTATCGATTACACGCCCAACGTGGATGTCGATACCATGCCGGTCATGATCGAGACCGTTAACGGCGTCGCACAGGCCAATCCTGATAAGAAGATTATTCTCATGGGCTGCGGCGACAACTACGTCGCGCTTGCCGCGCAGGCTCAGGACGCCGGCCAGCTTGCCTCGAACGTCATCGCACCCTACGCCCCCTACAGCATGCTTGAGCAGTGCCAGAAGAAGGAGATCTTCTACGAGCTGTGCGAGAAGCACGGTGTGCCCTATCCGCACACGTTTACCTTTACCATGGCGATGCTCAACGCTCAGGGTGAGGCTTCCGCCGAGGTGCTCGACCAGATCGACTTCCCCTTCCCGATGATTCTGAAGCCCTCTGACGGCATCATGTGGTGGGAGCACGAGTTCGAGGGTCAGAAGAAGGCCTACGAGATTGCCGATCGCGCCGAGCTGGAGCAGGTCATTCGCGATGTGTATGCCAGTGGCTACACCGATGACCTCATCTTGCAGGATCGCGTGCCCGGCAACGACGAGTTCATGCGCGTGCTCACCAGCTATTCCGACCGCAACGGCAAGGTTCGCATGATGTGCCTGGGTCACGTGCTACTCGAGGAGCATCAGCCCCACGGTGTCGGTAACCATGCCTGCATCATCACTGAGCCCAACGACGAGCTCATGGGTGGCGTGCGCAAGCTGCTTGAGGACCTTAAGTTTACGGGCTTCTCCAACTTCGACGTCAAGTACGACGAGCGCGATGGCTCGTTTAAGTTCTTCGACTTCAACACGCGTCAGGGCCGCAGTAATTACTATGTCACCAATAGTGGCTTTAACGTTGCTAAATACGTGGTGGATGAGTACGTCTATAACCGCCCGTTTGAGCCGGAATTTGTGACGGCGCAGGATGAGGCTCTGTGGATGGTTGTTCCTATGGGCGTCGTTGACAAGTATGTCAAGGACCCCGAGCTGCGTGCGAAGGCACATCGTCTGGCCAAGGAGGGCAAGGCCGCCGATCCTTCATTTATGAAGGGGGACTTTGTCTTTAATCGCTGGCTGCGCATGTGGCACACCAAGCTGCGCCACTTTAAGCTGTTCAAGACGTATTACAAGTAGACGAGCGTGGCGCCCGTCCGGTATGTATCGGGCGGGCGCGGGTATGATACGCGCAATTGCGTGGGCGTCACCAAGGAGGCGGCGATGGAAAAGCTGGGAGTTATCGGCGGCATGGGCGCCGAGGCCACGTCGTATTACTACGACCAGGTGGTGCGCCATACGGCGGCTACGTGCGACCAGGAGCATATCGACATGGTGGTGCTTTCCAAGTCGACCATGCCCGACCGCACGCTGGCCATCAAGACCGGCGAGCATGCCGAGCTGCTGGCGACCATGAAGGAGTGCGCCCAAGCGCTCGAGTCGCTGGGCTGCGCGCACATAGCGATTCCCTGCAACACGTCACACTACTTCTACGACCAGATCCAGTCGTTTACGAAGGTGCCGATTATCCACATGCCGCGTGAGTCGGTGCGCTATGCTCTGGCCGGCGCGGTGATGGGGGAGTGCGAGTTCGACCCCAACCTGAGTATGCCGGCCGAGCCGGTGCACAAGATTGGCATCATGGGAACCGATGGCACCGTGGGCGCAGACGTTTATGGGCGCGAATGTGGGACCGCGGGCGTTGAGGTCGTCTATCCCAGCGAAAAGCGTCAGGCCGACGTGATGTCGCTCATCTACGACGATGTGAAGGCCGGGCGCGAGCCCGATATGGATAAGTTCGACCGCGTGATGTGGGAGTTCGCCCGTAGCGGCTGCGACCGCGTCATCCTGGCCTGCACGGAGCTTTCGGTGTTGCAGAAGTATCGCGAGATGCCCGAGATCACCCTCGATGCGATGGATGTCCTGGTACGCGAGTCCATCATTCGCTGCGGCGTCCCCTACCGCCTGTAGCCCTCGACCTGCCAAAAAGGGACAGGTTTATTTTGGTAGGTTTTATCTGGGAAAACAGTAAGGCCCCGGCTCGTTTGATGCGAGCCGGGGCCTTTTGCGTTTGTCAGTTGCTGTCGGTGGTGAACTAGAACAGGAAGCCGATGGCGATAAGGGCGATGCTGACGATAAGTACGGCGATATCCAGGCCTTTGATGGGGTAGCGCTTATACGAACTCGCACGCGTGCGCAGGTAGAAGCCGCGCTGCTCGGCGGCAAGCGCGGTGGCATCGGTCTTGCCCACGCTCGAGATAAGCAGCGGCACACACAGCGGCAGCATGAGTTTGAGTTTCTTGACGGGATTCTTAGTGTCGTATTCGACGCCGCGTGCAGTCTGCGCCTCCATGATGGCGTTCATTTCCTGGCCAAATACCGGCACAAAACGCAGCGCCGTGGTAAAGGTGAAGGCATAGCGATATGGCACGTGCAGCACCTCGACGCAAGCGTTGGCGAGGTCGTTGAGCTTGGTCACCATAAGCATGAGGATGAGTGGCAGCGCCACGCCCAACAGGCGTAGGCAGGCCTTCGATCCGGTAATGAGGCCCGTGTCGGTGATAAAGCCCCACACCATGTTGCCGTCGCGCATAAAGGCCAGCTGAAGCACCAGCATGATGAGCGCGAGCGGAATCAGCAGCTTGAGCAGCGCGAGCAGGCGGTCGACGACACCGGCGTAGGCGCCCAGTGCAAGGGTGAGCGCCAAAAAGCCCAACAGCGCCACGTAGGTGTCGGACAGGAAGATGCCGATGATGATGGCGGCGGCAAGGCCCAATTTGACGACCGGGTTCAAGCGGTGCAGCAGTGTATCGCCCGGCATATAGTCGATGACGTTAACCACGGTGGACCATCTCCTCGGTAATGCGAACGATATCGGTGACCTCGCTCACCTGTGCAAAGGCGGGAGAGACGGAGGATGCCAGACGGCGCGAGAGTTCAATAACCTGGGGAGGCTCCACGTAGGCATGCTGCATGAGTTCGATGTTCGAGAATAGCTCGTGCGTGCGGCCGCGGTCGAGGATGCGACCGTCGGCCATCACCACAATGCGCTCGGCAAAATCCGAGACGACTTCCATATCGTGGCAGACCATGATAACGGCGCAACCGCGCTCGGCCATGGTGCGCACCGTTTCCATGACGGTCATGCACTCGCGGTAATCAAGGCCGCTCGTGGGCTCATCGAGTACGACGATCTTGGGCTCAACCACTACGACGGAGGCAAGCGCCACCATTTGTCGCTGGCCACGCGAAAGCGAGAACGGCGCCTCATCGGCAGGCAGGCCAAAGCGGTCGATGACGAGTTGGGCACGACGCAGAGCCTCGGCACGGTCCATGCCGCCAAGCTCCAGGCCAAAGGCGACCTCGTCGAGCACGGTGTCCTTGCAGATCTGGCGGTCGGGGTTTTGGAAGAGGGTCGCGACCTCGCGAGCGATGCGGCTCGTGGGAACGGCTGCGGTATCCAGTCCCGTGACGCGCACGCTGCCCGAGGCGGGCTTAAGCAGGCCTGTGAGCAGTTTGGTGAGCGTGGTCTTGCCGGCGCCGTTTTGGCCGACGATGCCCACGAGCTCGCCAGGATAGAGCGTCAGGCTAAGGTCGCGTACGGCGGCTCCGCCATTGGGATAGGCAAACTCAACATGGTCGAAGGTGAGTACGGGTTCGGCGTCCTTGGCATGAGGACGCAACGACGGTGCATGCGGGGAACCGGCGGGCACCTGGGCTTCGATAGCCGCGTGTGCGGGGTCGACGATGCCCGAAATCAGGCGCTCGGCCTCATCGACATCCAAGCAGGGGGTGCCGCTTACCAGGCCATCGGCCTCGAGGCTATTGAAGATACGCGTGACGCGAGGGCAGTCGACGCCGATGGCACGGAGCTCGTCGGTATGCGCGAAGACCTCGTGTGGCTCGCCCTGCAGCGCGATTTCGCCATGGTTGAGCACGAGCACGCGGTTGCAGTACTCCGAGAGCAGGGCGACCTTTTGCTCAACGACGACGATGGTGATTCCAAGTGCGCGGTTTGCCTCACGCAGCGTCTCGAAGACCAACGTGGAGCTAGCGGGGTCGAGTGCCGCGGTGGGCTCGTCGAGAACCAAGACGCGCGGACGCATGGCGAGGATGGCGGCGATGGCTACCTTTTGCTTCTGTCCGCCCGAGAGGGTGGCGATCTCGCGGTCGCGCAGGTCGCTGATGCCGACGGTCTCGAGCGTTTCGCTCACGCGCCGCTCGATCTGGTCGTGGGGAACGCCAAAGTTCTCGAGGCCAAAGAGCATCTCGTCCTCGACGACCGAGGCGACCATCTGTGTGTCGATGTCCTGCAACACGCTGCCGACGATCTGCGACACATCGGTGAGCGAGGCTTCGCAGGTGTCGTGGTCGTCAACCATGACGGACCCAAAGAACGTGCCGGTGTAGTGGTGGGGCACGGCACCCGACAGACAGGCGGCAAGCGTGGACTTGCCGGCGCCCGAGGGCCCGATGATGCCGATGAAATCTCCCTTGTTCACGCTGAGCGAGATGTGGCTGAGCGCCTGCTCGGTCTGCGTGCCATAGGAGAACGAGACATCGTCGACGTTGATGATCGTTTCCATGGATACCTTTCATAGTCATTGGGGACGTTCTTAAATGACCAGTCGTTTAAGACCGTCCCAAAAAAGCTCGTTGTTTGGGACGGTCTTTGGTGGTGAAGCACGGAGACGGCTTTACGAGGGGCCCCAGGTTGGCGCGAAAGAGGAGCGAAGCGTACTTGGGTACGCGAGCGACGAATGAACGCCAAGATGGGGTGGCTCGTAAAGCCGAGCGGGTTAGTTGAGCTTCAGGGCCTTCTGGATGGGCAGGTAGAGGGCACCGACCAGAATGGCGTTAAAGACGGCGGTCATGGCGACGACGGGCAGCATGGCGGCGGCGAGCTCGCCGACCACGCCGAGCATGGCCATCTTGATGACCATGAAGATGACACCTGAGACAAAGGTGGTCAGGAAGGTTGCGACAATGGCGATGGCGGGCTTGACCTGACCGTTCTTGCCGGCGGCGTTGACGATGCCGGCCATGAGCATGGCGGCGATGCCCTCGGCGGCAAAATCGACGAACGGCGAAGTGGTGGTGATCTGGATTACGGCAGCCGAGATGAGGCCAATGACGAGCGCCTGGCCGATGTTGGGGCGAACGACCAGGATGGTGAGGCAGAAGGCCGAGATGATGAACTCGGGGCTGATCATGCCGCCCGAGATGCCCGAGATTGCCTTGCCGACGGTGAAGTTGAGGATGAAGCCGGCGGCGAGCAGGATGGCGAGCAGGACGAGGGCGCGGACATCGAGTTTGCCGCGGTCGGCGGTCTGGACGGTGCGGGGCTGGGTGGCGGTGGTGTTCTGAGGCATGGTGAAAATCCTTTCGGAAGGGGAGTGCAAGAGAAAAGCGGAGGCGCGTGATGCGAATCACCTAGAGCGCAAAAACAGGCGTGAGGGACTCACTGTCGACCGATCGTATTCGCATCACGCCACCACCAGTTGTTGAGAGAGTTCATCGTGTTCTTCATGTTGGTGGCTCCTTTCGTGATGCCGTGGCGCGGTCGCACCTAGTTGCTGTTGCGCTGCACTATAGCACAGCAAAGTGTGTGCGGGGAAATCTTTTTTGAAAAGATTTCAGGCGGGTTTCCCGTCGGTCAAAAAGGCGGGTTAAGTGGGCGAGGCCGCCATTGCTGCCTTGTCTGCTCAGCTAGGACATGAGGGCCTTAGGCCTTCTTGCGACGATAGGTCACGTAGGCGCAGACACCGATGATGACGACGGCGCCAACGGCCATGGCGGCCATGTTGTTGCCCTCGGACTTCTCCTCGGTGACCTCTTCCTCTTCGGCCTCGGGCTCGGCCACGTCCTCATCGGAAAGGGCCTCGTCGGCGTAGGTGATGGACTCGACCAGGCAGTCGTTGTCAGCATCGTAGTCACTCGGGACGAACTCTTCGGAGAAATCGCCCTCCTGGAGGTAGTCGCGCATCTCCTCGAGCATGGCCTTGCACTTAACATAGGTGTTCTTGGTTGCAGCCTTGCCGGCCTTGTTGGCCAGGGCGGTGCGGGCCTCGGTGCCCTCGGTGGCTTGCATGGCCTCGTCGACGGTCAGGTTCTGCTCGATGAGTTCCTTCTGCAGGGCGTCGAGATAGGCGCGGACGCCGGTGGCGCAGTGGTCGCGGTTCTCATAGGCGAGCGTGTTGATGTCCATGAGGACGTAGTTGATGGAGTTCTTGGGCTCCTCGTTGTTCACGACGTCTTCCTCTTCGCAGTGATCGAAGGAGACGTCCTGATCGCTGAAGTAGGGGCTGACCTCGGTGAGCAGTGCGGAGTAGAGGGGGATGGCGACGGAGAACTCGGCGTTGGAGAGCATCTCCCATTGAATGGTCGCGATCTCGGGATCCATGCCGTGACGGATCTGGAAGGTGTGGATCTCGGTGTTGCGGTTGGAGCCGCTGGCATAGGCGCCGTCGGTGTTGGCGTTGAGGCCGGCAACATTCTCGCCGCGCGCGGCGAAGGAACGGATCAGCTCAAAGGTGTTCCAG
>WGSK01000027.1:0-32964 GCA_014871655.1 Collinsella sp.
GTGAAACTGAACAAGTGTTCAGTTTCACGCTACCACTGACACCCGGCGGCCCAAGAGCCTTCGCCCCGCTCGTAGGCCTGGTACCACCCCGTCGGGGATGACCCCTTATCGGGCGAGACGGCGAGCTCGCTGTCGAGGGACAGCCCGAAGCGATCATCCGATGCCGCACAGCAACAGGTCTCCGAGGAGCTCGAATGGACACCTGCCAGCGAGTCCAGCAAGCGGGCAAGAGTTTACGTGGCTGCAGCATACTACAACGTCGTAGGGGCTCAGAGCACCGCCACTACGGCTTTTGGGCAGAATGCGCCTGAACTGCTCGTGGTTGCGCTCACATGCCGACTACTGGTTGGATCTCATCGCGTCGCAGCAGAACACGCGGCAGCGCCGAGCTCCGCTTTCGAGACACCAGCGCTCCAGGCCCTTCCAATCATCGAACTCGACTCCTCAATCGACTAGCAGGATGCCGAAGATAGCCTCGAAGGCAGCAACAGAGCCTATGAGACTCTCTATATGGTCGAGGCAGGCAACGATGGCTGCCGGAGCTGGCATGACGCTTGCGCAAATAGATTTGGAACGCCCGGGCCACGATGTGTGCGCTCAGGATGTCGTAGGTGTTGCGCTCGTAGCCCTCAACGGAGTCACATTGGACCACGCGCGACCTGTCGGCAAGCGAGAGCGCCTCGAATTCGGCGTAGGTACGGCCAGTGCGGTCAACCCCGTCGCGCCCAGCACCTTCGACATCCCTGCGCTTACGCTTCCTCATACGGTCCTTTCGCGGGAGAAGCAGGTAAGGCGCGCCTGTCCCTCTCCTGATAGGAGCAGGCACTGCGCACGCACACAGGAAGCTCGTCAGCATGTGTGGCCCATATGGTCTCGTAACTCTGCCCCCGCCTAAACAAAGGGACCGCAATCGCGACCATGGCGGCGAGCTCGTCAGCGGTGAGACATAACCCTTCACGGGCCGCGGACAGGCGGGTGCGATAGGCAGCGTCGTAGCGACACTTGGGGTAACCGCACCCACTCCTGTTCCGACAGCCGAGATGACAGGCGTAGGGCCATACCTCTGTGACGGGACAAACTGCGATAGAGCGTACGCGCGCGCAGCGTCTCGAAGGAGTGGCCACGCCCCATCATGTTAGTCTCGTTGATGAGGCGGTTCGCGCATTCCGTGTAACCGTTCGAGATGCGGCTCGGACAATCCCGGTAGTTAAATATGAACTCGCGGTGGTTCTCCACGGCCTTCGCAAGCCCCCGGAAGGGATCGTAGGCCTTGTCATCGGGGATGGATGCCTTCCACGCATCGAATGCATCCTCGGCATCCTCCCGCGAGAGCGGGTGCTCGTCGTAGATGTCGAAGAAGTCCTCTTTGAGGTCGTATGCGGTCATGAGGCTCGAGCAGCCCGCCTCCGATCGAAGCTGGCACAATGCCGATGCCTCGTAGGGGCCGAGGTCCCGGGCGCGCTTCCTCAAGGCGTAAGCCAGCGACCGCGGCAGCCACTACCGGTGGCAGGGCCGGATCGGCTATGCGCCGCCCAGGACCTCGCGCGCTCGATGTCGAGAAAGGGGTGCTCACCCGACAATTCAAGGACGGAGGGCTTCGGCAGGCTGAAGGTGGAGCTCTTCTACGGAAGGGGCTGGGACGATGTTGGCATGGGGGAATTCATGAAGATGCTGTACGCCTATCTGGTCTGGTATCGCGACAAGCGCTGCAAGAGCGACCTGGGCTATATGAGCCCGATGCAGTACCGAAGAAGCCTAGGTCTTGTAGCGTAGGAACACGGTCCAGGATTTCCACCGCGCTCCCAATTGACCGATTTCCCATGAACGGTAACAGGAGGCAGAGGCCGACGCGCTGACCTACCTGGACTTCCCCTACGAGCGCCACGCGAGGCTGCGCACCGACAACGTTCAGTAGCGCGTCAACCTTGAGCCATAGCACAGGCCCTTGAGAGGTTCACGAGCTCCCCCGCGATGCGGCAGATCCTCGGCTGCCCCTCAAAGAGAACGCAGAAGATACGGTCGAGGTCGACCGCGTCGACCAAACCGTAGTGACAGTCCGCATGCAGCGTACAGGCCCTTTCGCGCGGGTCGCCATCCGAGCCCTCGTCCGGTTTATGATGGCGCACCTCGACCCAGAGGCCCTCCGACACGTCGTCGAACTTGAAATCGAGCTCTACCTGAACGCTTTCACCGAATACGTCGCCCAGAGCGAACTCCGGCACCTTCGTCACAAGCCCGTCCATCCACTCAATCTCGATCATCGCGCGCACGTCGCAACCTCCTCCGGTAGGAGGCCGGCACCTTAAGCCGGCCATTATCCATACGGACAGAATGCGACAGCAGAGTGAAGCTCATTCGCACATCAGGGCGACGACCCCTCGCCTACCCCATGCATCGGAACCCCATGTTTCCGCAATCTGATCCGTCGGGCGATTCCCTGCTGGGACAACACGAAACTGGTCATCCTACGCATTAGACCAAGCGAAACCCGTTTTATCCCGAGAAGCCCTCCCCTAGATACCCATTAGCGATAAGGAACGCCGACAGGGACTCCACAGCGTCTTCGTCGCAAATCCGACAACGCCCCTCCCTATCGCACATGGAATCCAAGCCAGCTTCGGGGTCGCCGCAGAACTCATCCAGAGGGGTTATCCGAACGATCGACGACGGGGCACCCCGCCGCCAGCAGGCAGGGAGGCGATAACCTCGCGGGCACCCCGCACGCAGACCCCGAGCGCCTGGTAAACCAGATTATTGAATACGGACTCCTTCAAACCGCCGCCCTGCAAAAACCCATCCCATCGTCCGGCTGGAGTCGACACAGATCGAGCTCCTTCAAAGTCGCGGTGAACTCGACAACATATGGGCGCGCGGCGTCCTTCCATCTCCAAACCGCCTCGTTCCCATGCCCGACGACCTCTTCCAGAGCCCATATGGCCTCGGGATACCGCGAAAGCGTGGAGTACTCCCGGATGCACGACTTGTGGATGAAGGAGTTCACGAGGGAGTCTTCCGCCAGAATGTACAGAAGTCCATCTATCGGCTCCGAGGACTCCCGTCCGAGGAAGGCATCATCGACCAGGTCCAGGCTGAGCCTTCTCCCGTCGACAGACACGGTTCGGCTCGCCTTGTCGAAATGAACCCCGCAGCCCTCGAAAAGACGCGTAAGCGCACTAGGACGCGAGAGCACGTCCCCGATTCCGAGAATCCCGCTCTCGCGAATGGACGCGCAGCCATCCGTGTTGGCCGTGACGTGCCTGAGGTGCAGCAGCAGGTCGTCGGGGGCGAGGGACTCCCCCAGCCTCTCCCGGACATCGGCGTACGTCCCAACCTCGTCGCTGCGAAAACGCAGCTGCATATCTCCGAACTCGCACCCATCGATGCGCAGGGCGTCGAACAAGAACCTCTTCACCCCGTCAATGGTAAAGATGCCGAAATCGATCACGCTTATCCCTCAGTCCGATCGCAATCATTTGTTCTGCTAAATGGTGAATCTTCTCCCCAAAGGTTATAGTCTCAGCGAGCTGATCGTTGAGCTTCTTGATCTGCTTGTTCAACTTTACGCGTTGCGAGATATCAACTTGTGCCACGGCTTCCTCTAGGTGAGCGAGCTGCGTGCGGTACCGTTCTTGCTGTTCATGGACATAATTAGTGCGTACGCGGACCAGCAGGTCTGGCTGGTAGCGATGCATCTAAATAAGGCACTTGAAGCCGTTTTTCTTACCGAAATCAAGCATCCAGTAGATGGGGCGCTTCTGGTAGGTTGAGCAGTGATCCTTGTAGAAATCTTTGAGGAAGTAGTTGCGAATAATCTCACGCGGCGTGCACTTACCGTCCAGGGCATCAGACACAAAACGGAGATTCTCTTCCAGAGCATCCTCAGCACACACGTCGCGCACGAAGTCCACGAAGCGGCCGATCGCGTCGAAAATGTTGGTGTAAGGGTGACGCCCCAGCGGCCGCTTAACGAAGAGCGGCCCTCGTCCTAGAATCTGAAATCACCACAACAACAGGTTCTAGGAAAGGACGAGGACCGCTATGGAAATCTTATCAGACCCGACGCCGGACATGCTCGCCATGCCCCGTTTCGACGACGGCGCCATCGACATGCAGGAGCTGCTCAGGCGCCTCGCCGAGCAGGTCGTGAACGCGGTGATGGACGCCGAGGCCGACCAGCTGTGCGGGGGCGGCATCAGAGCGGGCGAGCCAAATAAATACTAATTTCCAGAAACGCTCAAGCGTTCCCTCACGATGGGATCGAAGTCCCTCAGACGCTCGGATTTGATGACGATGCCGAGATTCAACATGTCCTGAACGCTCACGTGGGCAATCGTGGATACGGTGATGTCTCCGAGAAGAGTTCTGATGGGCACAGCCCGAAGGATGCCAAGTAGATAGAGCCTCTTGCCCATGACCACAGCATCGTTCTCCAAATAAGTACCCTCGTTGTAGAGAAAGACCGGGGAACCGCTCGATCCCGGGTAGCACGCCATGTCAACCAGGAACTCTTTCTGCCCCTGATAGTCGTACCTATAGGGCGTCGCCGTGATACCCCGACGGACGATCGGCAGGTTGTTGGCCTCATCCCAAATGCCGTTGGGGTATCCGACCATGGTCACCTCGTCCATACAGCCCATGTCTTGAATCTGCTTATCCGTCGGCAGAAGCTCCAAGCTGAGCGGTATGGTAAGCAGATGCTTCCCCGCCCGGATAAAACCATTCAGTGCGGGACCGATGGGTAAGACGCACAGGTCAACACTTTCGTCAGGGTGTGCGATCCAGTCGCTCTCGGAGCCCCGCATGGTAAGTTGCTCGTTTATATTGAGCAGGTTTCCGTTCTCGTCAGATCTCGAAAAGATGACGCGATACTCGTACGCGCCCTCGACCACGTGCCTGTTGGTCACGATTGCCGGCACATAGGTCTTTCCGTCGTCGCAGAACTTGAAAAAGAAACCCGTTCCAACTGAGCAACCTCCCGAGGCCAACGAAGCTTCGATGCGAATCGTCGTGTGCAGAAGCTGCTCAGATAGCTGCATGGGTTTCCTTTCATTTGGACAAATAGTATATCGATTGCACCCTGAGATGCCCTTCCGTAATCAATCAGTATTGCCGCTTTGGGCACGTCCTCGCGGGGGGGGGGACGCGAGCCAAGTCGAAAAAGGCAGTTAACCGGCGGCTATTCATGCCTTGATTTAGAACCGCTCGAGAATCTCCGCGGCATTCTCTCGCAGATAGATATCTAGGTCCGGCACGGCAAACTGCACGTAGCCCCTCTGTGGAGCCTGAATAACCTCTCTTTGTAGCAGCTTAGCCCTAATAGAGCTGACCTCATTGGTCTTTTTACCCATACGTTTAGCAATCTCAGATGATTTGGACTGCTGCTTATCCTCGCACATGGCCAAAAGATATTTAATATCGTTGAGTCCAAGTCCAGAAATCGCGGGCTCGTGAACAACATCGTGAAAACGAGCCTCTGCCAGCGCAATGCCTTCGATAACATCGCGCTCGCTCACGTTGGCACTTTTGACACGATGCAAGTTGGCGCGCTGCCAAATGGAGTAACCGACCAGTTGCACCAAATAGGCATAGCCCTTCGTGGCCTTAGCGGCTCTCGACAGCAGATCGTCCTCTATGGTCAAACCAGTCGCTATAAAGCTATCGCCCATAGAGAGCGCTACCTCCACCTGGTTGATAGGCGCCAGATCTTCGGGGAGGGCACGACGCAAGAATGCAAGTGCCTTGCCGTTAATAAGATCCATAACACCAGCGGGCAATCCGGCAAATGCGAGAGCAATATCGACTTTCTCCCCTATTAGAAGCTGCACAGCAGAAGCAATAGCGCGCATATCGTCAATCGGGGCATCCTGCACCTCATCTATTGCAATAAACAGGCCCTTGGAAGACTTTGCGGCCGAGCCAAGCAACTTTCTAAGACTCGACTCTTTTGGCACAACGTCGAATTTAGCGGAAACAAAGCCGGCATTTACGCCGACTGAAGCATTGGTCGCAAGGGAGGATTCTGCAATCTGATCCTTCAGGTCCAGCAATAGGTTGGGACCAGCAGAAACAATAGCCGTCTTCCAGCCAAGCTCTCGTGCACGATCTCTAAGATCACAGAGCAAAACAGTTTTTCCGGAACCCCTTGGCCCGGCAACGCGCATGAGCCTCGCAGGTGCACCAATTCCCGAATTCAAACTCTCGGTAAACTCAAGGGCAATATCATCACGACCAATTATGCGCGGAGGCTCAGCGCCGGCAGTGGGACGAAACGGGTTATGGAATACAGCGGCGCTCACTTGTTTGCCTTTCTAGGGAATCGATTAACAGTCAATCATCGTTTCAATAATTGTCACAGACTATATCGAATAATATCGAGCTGTATAAGCTTGTATAAACTTATCGCGAAAGTATCGAGTTTTCGTAATTTATCTTAGCAAGTAGTCCAACGTTACTTTCTTCCAGCTCATAGCGAAAGAAAGTTAAGGACTTCCTAAAAACCATTGCCTTAATACGAGAAATACTCGCTCTCAGCGGATAAGTTCGGCCCCAACCACGGATCGCCATCCAAGAAGAACTCAGGCCAGTGCTGCATGAACAGTGCTTGCTCGCGCTTCCAGCGACTCATCTTTTCCTCGTTGGCCTCTTCCCTGCCGCGCGAGGTGAACTCGTAGTGATACAGCTCGGCATAAGGCGTATAGATGGTGCGGTAGCCCGCCTCCCATACGCGCAGGCAAAAGTCTGCGTCGTTAAAGCCAACGGCGAATTCCTCGTTGTAGCCGCCGACGCGCTCAAATACGTCGCGTCGCACCATCTGGCAGGCACCCGTTACGGCGCTAAAGTTGCCCGGGCGCACAGCGCGGGCAAGATAGCCCTCGCGCTTTGCCGAGAAGTCCTGGTTGGCATGGGCAAGTGCTCCACGCACGCCAACCAAAATGCCGGCATGCTGCACCAGATGATCGGCAAAGTAGAGTTTGGCGCCCACCACGCCCGCATCGGGACGCTGCAGATAGCCCATCATCTCTTCGATAAAGTCGGGGCTTATGACCTCGGTATCGTTGTTGAGCAGCAGCAGGTAGTCGCCCTTGGCATGCTCCACGCCAAAGTTAATGATCTGGGAGTAATTGAACTCACCCGGCCAGTACACAACGCGCGCGATACCCTTGCCTTCGGATGCCGCAGCCACGCGCTCTGGCAGGGTTTCGTAATACGCAAACGTCTCCGGGGCTTCGCTGTTGTTCTCCACCAAGACGATCTCGTAATTGGCATACGTTGCCTTCTGAGCGATCGACATCACGCAGGCATCGAGCGTCTCAATGTGATCCTTGGTGGGAATCACAATGCTCACCAGCGGCGCAAGCTCCGGCAGCGCATAGCGCATGCGGTAGACAAACGGCGTCTCGGTCTCCTCGACCGTTCCGCAAATGCCCAGCGCGTTAAAGTGGCGCTGAAGCGCAAGACGACCGGCTTCAATAGCATACGGCTTGCTATCGGCAGAGCCATCGGCGGTCGATCCCGGATGAACGCGCCAGTGATACAGCACGTGCGCAACATGCTCAAAGCGCGCGCCCGCTGCAAGACAGCGAAGCGTCAGGTCGTAGTCCTGGGCACCCGCAACGTCTTCTGGGGACATGCCAATGTAATCGATGAGCGCCTTCTCCACCATCAGGAAATGCGTCACACAGTTATGGCTATAGAGCAGGTCGGCGTTGAGCTTGGTCTTAAAGACCGGCTGACCCCACTCCCCCGTTTTCTGAAACATGTCCTCGTCGCAGAACAGGACCTGGGGGCGCTCGCCCTCGGCCGCCTTATTCAGCGCGGAAACATACTGGAATAACGCGTCCGGTTCCAGAATGTCGTCATGGTCCAAGAACGCGATGTAGTCTCCAGCCGCCTGCTGAATACCAGCGTTGGTGTTGAGCACAATGCCGCCGTTGCCGGGCAGCTCAATGCGACGAACGCGCTCATCGTTGGCACTTGCTGCAAGATTGGCCACCGCATCCCATTCGGGCGAGGCGTCCATAAGCAGCAATTCCCAGTTGTCATAGCTCTGGGCTAGCACCGAGTCCAGCAGCTCGCGCAGGTAGACCCGATCAGTCTTGTAGCACGGCACCACAATGCTCACGAGCGGTCTATAGGCAAAGGCCGCCGAAGCGACACGCTGGCACGCCAAATCGCCCGGCTTTGCGCGATGTTGCTCAAACCAACGTCGATAAGCTGCGTCGTCTGCACGCGCGTCCTTCATGCGGTTCCAGCTGTCATCGAACATGCCGTTGTACAGGCGACCATCCATGGCGCAAAACCCGCTTTGGATCCGCTCTGTGGGATCGTTCACGATCGCGACAAAATCTCGTATATCCTGAGGCATCTCAACACTCAGATACGTTTTATTGACGCGGCAACCGTTGCGCTGGGGAACATCGACCTGCGATTCAAACACATGCACGGTGACATCGATGGCATTCATATGCGTATCGGAGATCTGGAACTCGGGTGCGCACTGGGGGTCTCCCGCCCAGGTAACCTCATAGCGCCACACCGCGCCGGAGTCTGCCGGCAAATAGCGAATGGCATCGATCTCGTAGCGACCGCAGCATTCGCCACGCTGCGCATCGCGGATAAGCGCGCACAGCGCAGGCTTTGCTTTGTAGTTAATCTTGGATTCCAGCTTGGCCACGCGGCTATCGAGGCGAATAGAGCCCAACCTTTGACCACCGGATGCAAAAACGACATCCATCGACGAGCCATCCAAAAACGGAAGTACCATGACGGCGAGCTCGCGCTCGTAACCGGAAACGGAAGGGCAAAGCGCCAGCACACGGCCATGATCGACCGGGAGCACCAGCGACGGCACACGAGAACCGCTCGTCGTCGCATGGACAAACGCTTGAGAACCCTCCCGCTCAATAAGCGCGGCGACATCCTGACCGGCAAAACGAAGCAGCACAAACAGACGGCCCTGGCTGCGGCAAAGTGCCAAACGTTTGATACTCATCTACACTTCTCGCTTTCCCAGGGCGTTCGCTGCCATGCGTTTGCAGGCACCCAGGCACCCAAACCTCAAGACGTCGTAATCGAACATGAGCTTTTTGCACTCACGGGCATTGGGGGCCTTGCTGGTAAGCGCTGCACGCACCATAGCAGCAACAGAAGGAGCGCATTGTGCGAGCGCAGCATCGCTGCCCACGGCAGAACCGGAAAGGGCCGCGGCGACGGCAGCAAACACCTTGCCGCAGTCCGAGCCCAGCAACCTGAGCGCATCGTACAGCACCAGATCGCATAGGAAGTACGCCAGGTCATCGGCATGCTGAGCATCGAGACCGTCGCGCTGCCAGTCAGCCAGCACCGCGGAGTAAATCTTCACGTGCTCCAGCAGGCGCGTCTCGTCGTCATAGCGCATGGTGTCCATGAGCGAGCCCTTGCGCGCCACGCGGTAGTCATACAGCTTGTTCGAGATAAGCGCGGTCTTGTGCGAACGACCGTACACGGCAAAATCGAAGACCTGGTCTTCGCCATACTTAACGGTTTCGTCGAACACGATCCCGTTGCCCAGCAAAAACTCACGCTTGCAGGCGGTGCGCCACGCAAAGGGGCGAGATGCCTCCTTAAACAGCAGGTCGGTGCTATAGCCCGCAAATGACACATCGCGTGGGCTCAGCACATAGTTAAGCCACGGATACCCCGCCTCCAGCGGATACGGGTTCGCGCCAAAGGTCAAAACGTCGCAGTCCTCGCACTCAAAGGCATCGACGATCACGCGGCATGCATCGGGCGTAAACCGGTCGTCGGAATCCAAAAACGTGACGATAGGCGCCGTGGACGCAGCAATGCCCGCATTGCGCGCGCTCGACAGGCCGCCGTTCTCCTTGTCGACCAGCGTAAAGCGCGCGTCCTTTTCGCAATAGGCAGCCGCAATATCGCGCGAACCGTCCGGCGAGCCATCGTTGACCAGCACGCCTTCCCAATCGGGCATGTCCTGCGCAAGCAGGGAGTCTAGGCACCAGGCCAGGCACTCCTCCACGTTATAGATGGGAACGACAACGGAAATCTTGGGGGTAACCATAATCACTCGCTCCTACAGTGCGGCCGGAACGTCATCAGGGTGCGGGTTGTCGCCGTAGGTGCGCTGATACGTCAGCACGCGCCAGACCAGCGGCAGGCCGCCAATCTTAAAGTAGTGCTTAAACGTATTGAGCTTGCCGGGTTTCTTAAAGTCAAAGCGCGAATCGATATAGGCGCGGGGCGACTTGACCATCAGGCGCAAGTCGGTCTCGCCACGCGGATCAAACAGCGACAGGTCAAAGCGACCGGCATCCCAATCGGCCTTGAGATCGGACGAGGCTTTCTTCCAAAACTGCTCACGCAATTCATCGACCAGACGCTCATCATTCCAACGATACGTATCGACCTTCATGCGCATTAAAATGCCCTGGAGCTGAGCCTTGAGCTCAGGACGCTCGTCCAAAAAACGTTGCATCTCGGCATATTCATCGCACACGCAAAACACCTTGTTGGGCGAATTAACGGAGCTCTTCTCGTTATCCTGTCGATAGCACAAAATGGGGTCCGCAATAAACGCGGCGCGCTCGGCGCAAGCCCAAACCTTAAAGTTAAAGCCTGCGTCCTGATACGAGGCACCCGGCGTGGGAAGGAACCGAATCTGATTGTCGTTGAGGAACTCGCGCCGATAGATAGCCGACCAAATGGAAGGTTTGCGGTAGAAGATGCCCGGGCGATCGACGGGGCGATACGCGGCGCCCGTCATATGCTCGTCGATAATCCCAAACAGTTCACGGCGTTCGCTGGGCGTGGACCAATACAGGTAAAAGTCGCCCTTTACCACATCGGCATGCTCAGCATCGGCCTTGGCGACCAGCTTTTGGAGCGAATCCTCAAACATGAAGTCGTCGGACTCAAGGATGCCCACGTACTCGCCGCGCGCCATCTCCAGGCCGCGGTTCATCGAGTCGCCGTAGCCGCTGTTGGCCTTGTCGATCATCTTTACACGGGGATCGCGCTCCATGTACTCGCGGATGATATCTGGCGAGCTATCGGTGGAGCCGTCGTTGATACAGATGATCTCGATGTCCTTAAGCGTCTGCGCCACGGCGGAATCGAGACACTCGCGCAGGTAGCGTTCGACATTGCAGATGGGAACAAGCAGCGAAACTTTAGGGGTATCAGAGTTCTGCAAGAGAACCTCCTGTTGAATAGCGTGTAACAGGGTTATTTTAGCAGCCGGGTTGCGGCGGGCGGCAGCGCTTGGAATTAGATAAAGCGCTCCAGGCAGGCTTTGAGACCGCGAGTCGAAAGATAGAACAGCGTGGCGTTTGCCATCGAAACGCCCGGGGTCGCCGCAACGAGCTTGTGGGCAACACGGCGAACGGCGCCCTTAGCAGGCATATCCGCCCACTCCGTTCCCAAAAACGTCGTGAGGTCCATGTTGACGCGAGCCGCCACGCGATGGAAGTCATCGGAATCCAAGCGCGCCAAATCAAACACGATAAGGTCCAGGAACCAGGTGATCAGCTCGCCGGGACACAGGTCCATAAGACCGTAGCCCGCCCAGTCCTCCAAGACCTCCTCGAGCATTCTCATATGGGCATCGAGCTTTTTGGCGCGAGCCTCGACACTGTTGAACTCGTGCGTCGCCGATTCGCTCTCCATCACGTAGTGGTAGAACTTGTCCGGCATGACGACGGTCCTGTGGGCAAGCGCATAAGCCGCAAATTGGAAGACGACGTCCTCGCCCAAAGCCAAACCGGGGGCGAAGCGAATGCCTTCGCGATTGAGCAGCTCGCGCGAAAAAGCCGCACGGCAGGCATAGGGCTGCGTATTCGAATGGAACAGCAGTTGGGGATCACGGGCGCCGAAGGTACCAGCTTTGGGGCTCATGAGTTGCTGGACGCGTTTGGGGGCAGCATCGGCAGGTTCACAGACGCCGCCAAAGACGGCGGCCTCGGCATCTGCAGACTCCATGGCATGCAGCACGCGCTTGACCGTCTGGGCATCGATGTAATCGTCGGCGTCCACAAAAAAGACGGTCTCGCCCTCGGCGGCATCGATACCCGCATTTCGAGCACACGAGACGCCCGCGTTTTCCTGGTCAATCACCAGTACGCGATCGTCGGCCTGCGCGATCTGACGCAACGCGTTCAACGAATCATCAGTCGAACCGTCGTTGACGCAGACAACCTGAATCGAGCGCTCGGACTGGGCCAACAGCGAATCGAGGCATCGCTGAATGGAGCGCGACGAATTGTAGACGGGAACGACAATGGTCGCTTTGGGGGTCAAAGTCTCTCCCATGTCGACCTATCCCCTCAGCGATTCGATGAGGAAGGCAGCGACCACGCCTGGGCCTCCAACCGAGGCGTAATACTTAGCACGCCCCAAGGCACCATCCGTCGCAAAACTCGGATGCTCGTCAACCCAGCCCTCAGGATCTTTGAGGATGGCAGCGAGATTTGCGCGCTTCCACGGCTTGAGGTCGTCAAGCGAAAAGTCCCCGGCGTCCAAGGCCGCTTGGAACTCCTTGGCCATCTGAACCAGGAACTCCTTATAGAACTTAGGCGCCAGGCGCACGTAGTTCCACATGTACGAATCGTACTTAATGAGCTGATTGAACTTGAGCATGCGCGCGACATCGCCGCTTACGTGGTCGCGGGCATAATCCTCACGAATCCAACGCTCAATCTCGGCATACTCGGTATTGACGCAAAAGACCTTAGCCGAAGAATTGACCGAGGAGTTCTCGTTGTCCTGACGATACGAAAGCACGGCATCGTGCAGGTAAACGGCCTTGTCGGCGCAGGCAATCACCTTAAAGGCAAACGACGTGTCCTGAAAGGATGCTCCCGGAGTCGGCAAGAACTTGATGCCGTTGCGCTCAAGAAAATCGCGACGGTACACAGCCGACCAAATCGACGGTTTCTGCTTAAAGAACTGCGTCGTGTCGCTCGGGTGCACCGGCTTACCGCAGTCCTTGGCCTTAAACATCTCGTGCAGCGAACGGCGCTCCTCGGGCTTAGACCAGTAGAAATCAAAGTTCGCCTTCGCAAAGTCGGCATTATTGCTATCGGCGGCCGAGACAAGCTTTTCGAGTGCGTCGGGCGCCATAAAGTCATCGGACTCCAAGATGCCAACGTACTTGCCACGCGCCATCTCCAGACCGTGGTTCATCGAGTCGCCGTAGCCGCTGTTGGCCTTGTCGATCATCTTGACGCGCCTATCGCGCTCCATATACTCGCGGATAATCGCCGGCGAGTTGTCGGTCGACCCGTCGTTAATGCAGACGATCTCAATATCCTTGAGCGTCTGCGCCAGGGCGGAATCGAGGCACTCGCGCAGGTAGCGCTGAACATTGTAAATGGGAATAAGCAGCGACAGAACAGGGCTGCCAGAGGCGTTAGTAGACAAATGTGCTCCTTAGGAAATACCTGTCGTTTCATGGTATCAAAGGGTCAGCGCGCCAGCGGGCGTTTATATAATCTATGGAGCTCGCAGAGACAAACCGATACGAAAGGACGTCATGCAGCCCAAAGCCGCACGCAACATACCCATCGAAGCCTTGCGCTTAATCGCGGTCGCCGGCATCGCGGTATTCCACACGTTTCAGTGGACCTTCCAAGCGACCTGCGTCGGCTTGCCGGAATACGCGCCGCTTGCCGCCTTCCCCTATTCCGGCGTGCTCGGTTTTATTAACCTGCTGGGCTGCTGGGCCAACGAGGTCTTCTTTATGATCTCGGGCTTTTTTCTCATCGCTTCGGCCGCGCGTGCTTGGGACGGTGGAACAACGTGGAAGTCGCAAATGCAACGGACGGCGCAGCGCCTTGGCAAGGTCGTTATGCCCACTGCGTTTTATTGCCTCGTGGCACTCGCGTGGTCCACGGTCGTCTCCCCCATTCCCGATGTTACTCTCAACACGCACTACTGGTACACGCTAGGCCTTGAGTTTATCTGGGTCTATGCCGCCACGGTCTTCATGGCGCCAGGGTTTGGACTGGCTAAGAGTCAACTCTCTCAGAAGAGCTACGCGACGACGGTCATCGCCGTTGGCATCCTCGCATTTGTTGTTAACGGGTATTTAGCCGCCATGAGTACGACAAGCGCCGGCGAGTTTTCTTGGCTCCAGAAGCTCATGAGCGCTGCCACGTACGTAATCGCGTTTTTGATCGGCGGTCTGCTCCGCGACGTTACCGAAACCATGGATTCGGACAAGGCGGGCGCCTTAGGCACGCGGTCGCTCGCAGCGGTTTTGGTGCTCGCCACCATCCTGGAAGGAGCACTCTCCTTCACCGGCAACCTCACGGCGATGGCAGTCCTCTCCTACAAGTCGACCTCGCTGACCTCGTTTGCCCTCGCTGCCGCCTCCTTGCTCTTTGCGGCAACCCGACGCAGTGCCTCAGGCAATCCGCGGACTGCAGGTGTCATCGTCACCTTATCGACCGCCACGCTCGGTTTCTATGTGATGCAGTCGCTCACCAGTAGCCTGTGGCGTCCCGTCTTCAATACGTTGCTCGCAAACATACTGGTCAGCCAAAACAGCCCGGCAGCTACATGTATCATCACGGGTACCGTCATTAGCATCGTCTTTGCTCTGGCGCTCCTCATCATCGATACAGCTAGAAGCCTTATCGTTCGCAAGCTTAAGCGGCAATAGACACGCTGCCGTCAGACGCCAAAGCCGCTACACCCGTGGCAGGTTCCTGCGTTTTATTCAAAGCTTGCCGACAAGGTGCGTCGAGCCTTTACAATAGGACAGTCCCAAGGACGTATTCGATAGCTTCCGCGAAGCGCTCGCCCGCCGCGCGTGAAAGGATATATTGCCCCATGCCTTCAACCCTTCCCGCTCCCATCGATAAGCTCGCCATCGTCGTCGTTACGTACAAGCGCCAGGAACTCCTGGCCAACTTGTTCGACTCCATGACCGAGCTCACGGCAACGCCCTGGCGCATCGTGATTGTCGATAACGAGAATTCGTGCGAGACCGAGGCCATGTGCACCGCATTCAACGAGCGCCTGGCCAACCTGTGGGGCATCGACACCGAGCAGCCCGACGCGCAGGGCGGCACCGACCGCGTCATCTACGCCCCGCAGCTCGAAAACGGCGGCGGTGCGGGCGGCTTCTCTGCCGGCACTAAATGCGCCTACGACCTGGGCGCCCAGTGGTTCTGGGTGATGGACGACGACGTGCTCGTCATCCCCGAAGGCATCGAGCGCTTGGCCAAGTGGACCGACCGCTACGATGTTATCCAGGGTTCGCGCTTGGACTTTGACGGCGGCGCCTTCTTTTGGCAGTACCAACTCATTCTTTCGCTCGGCATTCCCAACCCAGTCGCCAAGTGGGACTTGGGTCCAGAGGGTTATCGCGCCATGAACCAGCTGTGCTTTGAGGGTGGCATGTTCTCGCGCTGCGTAGTCGACAAGATTGGCCTGCCTGACGCGCGCTTCTTTATTTACGGCGACGATGCCTGCTACGGCTACGTAGCCAGCCAACACTTCCCCGCCGCCGTTGTTGCCGACGTGGTTCTCAAGCGCGCCCGCGCCGTCTCTAACTGGGATATCGCCGGCAAGCGCCAGCTCAACTCTACGAGCGACACCAACCGCTACTACATCATGCGCAACCGAGGCTTCCTCGCTCGCTATATGCAGATCTACGGTGACTACCACCCCATGCTGTTCCGCCTGGGCAATGCCGCGACCTTCTGCAAGGAATTCATTCGCCTGGCTGCGGTCGATAAGTGCTTTAAGACCGGCATTCCGGCGCTGCGCCGCGGCATGAAGGACGCCCGCAAGATCATCAAGGACCCCGACTGGAAGCCCATGCCGCCCATGAAGGACACCGAGTAACGGAAGCCGGAAACACCTCGGCGCTTAAAGCCGCTGGTACACCGTAGCCACATGCTGTCCATCAAACCCAAACCCCCAGCGCATGCGGCCAACGCCGGGTCGCGGCACACGGATTTCGTCGATGCCGTCGCGCTCTATGTCGAGCAGCGCCTGCACGGCCAGCAATTCCAGGCCCAGCGCATCCACACCGGGGTCATACATCATGTTGATCGTTATCAGCGAACGTTCATCGAGCATACCGATCGTATCGGCTATGTCGAACGCGGCGCCCGTAGGAAAAACCTGGATGTCCCAGCGATCCGCGCCACACTTTCGCCTCGAAGCAGGATTGGCATAACCCGGCAATCCAAAGCAGAGTCCTTGCAAGAGTAGGTGATATGGCAGCGGTGTATCTGGGTCGGTCGCACCGATTCCCGCATCTCCCAAGATGCGGCTTAGCGCCCGCCTCACGGTACCCTCGTTCCCATGGCACAGCCCGTCGCGAAACGCATCGACGTCTCGAATGTCTTCTGCAGCGCACTCAAACCACTCAATAATCACTAGACGCAAGGCCTGGCGAAGCTCGTTATTGGGCAATCGCAAAGCACAGAGGCGATCGCCATACTCTGGCTCCTCAGTCATATCTGTCGTCAGGAAACCTGACAGATACAGCGCCGTCCACAAGCCATCATCAGGCGAGACATCTGGTTCTGCAGTGCCCAAACAAAGCGGGACCTCAGCGCACCCATGGGCCTCGAGCAAATCAAACAAGACCGAAAGGCGGTCGAGATTCCACCCGACAACTACCCTACTCAGGCAATCGGCATATCCATACAGATCGGCACGCACAGGCGCCGTGCAACCTCGGTCCAGAAAGCCGATCACACGTGCTGGACTCGAGCAATAGGCCCTGCCAAACCGATATCCCTCGAGCCATTCACGCGCATCATCCAGGTATTCCTCGCGCCCAGCATGATTCAACAGAGCCTGGACCTCGGCATCCGAAAAGCCGAACCAACGGTCACACCACGTCGAAAGCGGCGTCGACAGACAATACGAGCAGCCGCGCGAAGAAAGCGCCGCTTCGGCAGGACCGGGACACTCCCCCATCAGACACGTCAGCCGCAACGAATCGCGCGCAGTGGCAATGGCGTCGAACAGCACGCGATCGAATAGCCCTGCCGGATCGGCGTCGGAAGCGTCCCTCGCGCTCGCACGGCGAGACCACGCCGCATCGTACCCATCAACGAGCAATACAACCTGCTCATCGCAGGCCATCTCCAGCAGTTCAATGAGCACACCGAGCACCGAGTCAACCTCGTCCGCGCTCGCCACGCCACGCGCAACACGTTCGATGTGACGCACCTTATCTCGAGCTAAATCAGGAGCCTCCAAGAGCGCCAACAAGCGAGCGCACTCGCCCGAAAGGGCATCGCGCACGACGTCGGCAATAGCGGCACCACGCCTCGCAGCGCCAGAAAAGTCCAGCGATATCACCGGATAGCAAGCATATTCATCCCGATAGCGCCCACCGTCTGCATCCCAAATCTGAGCATTGGCAAACAAACGCTGATCAGCGCGACCAACCGCTGGACGCTCCAGAAAAGCCCTGAGCGTCGACAAGTTCATGCTTTTGCCAAAACCCTCGGGTCGACAGCACACCACAACGGACGCGTCGCAGTCCAACATATCGGCAATAAACATGGTCTTGTCGACCAGCGTGCAGCAACCAAGAGCCTCCGCATAGTCGTGCATGCCAATGGACAAAGCCGCATCGTCGGCACAGCCGATCAAACGCACGCCAAAGCCAGCAGCACAATCAACATTTGCCTGTTCAGACACCAAAACGTTCCCCCTAAATCGCAGCACGATGCCAATTGTAATGACCGCATCGCATGTACCGATGTCGCCGCGCAAACATATCGGGCAACGGTAGTAACAAGAGGTGTGAGGGGGGCACAATTAATCGTTGCACAACAAAACGGGGCCCGATACATTCGCACCGAACCCCGTCCCGACTATTTAGTTATCTGGCAACTGAGAGCCTACTCCCCCGAGTCGTCCTCCCCAGAAGCCTTCTTCTGCTGATCGAGCTTATGCTTACCACTTACGATAGACGTAGCGCCCAGTGTGGCCAAGCTCGCGCTGGCAAGGCTCGCCATCACAATCAGATCGCCCGTCTTGGGCATGTTGCCGCCCGAGGACTTGGTAGCTGTAGTCGTCGTGGTCGTGGTGGTCACCGTTTTGGAGTCATTTTGCTCCTGATTCTGGTTGTCAGCACCGCTCTTGTCGTCGTCTTCGGACTGTTTCTTTTCGTCCTCGGTCTTTTTCTTTTCGCCCTCGGTTTTGCTCTTGTCCTTCTTCTGAGCGGATTTGTCGTCCTTCTCCTCAGAGCTAGAACCCTTATCGGATTCGGTCTTCTCGGAAGCCTTGTCCTTGGAGTCGCCCTTTGCGGCTTCGGTCTTTTCCGTGGAAGCCTGATCAGAGTTGTCCTTGTTCTGGGCCGAGCCGTTATTGACGCCAGCCATCAGCGAAGAGCCCAGCGTAGAACCAAGCTGCTCGGAGAAAGAAGGCTTCTTGTCCGGCGAAGCAACGGGAGCGTCCGGCGCCTTATTCGAATCGTCCTCGGAAGCATCGGAATCAGGGGTTGCGTCAGAGCCAGAGCCGTTATTAGAGCCGGTGCCAGCGGACGAATCGCTCGAGCCGGTGGATGAGTTAGAGGCGCCAGCGTCGGTCGAACCAGAAGCGTCGCTGTCCGTATTGCCGGCAGAGCTTGAAGGCGAATCGCCCGCAGCAGAGCCGTTCGAGGTAGAGCCGTCGTTGGTAGTGCCACCAGCAGAGCCATTACCGTCAGCATCGGTCGAGGGCGCATCCATCCTGTCATCGTTGGCATCGTCACTCGAGTCGTCATTCGAATCAGGCGTCAGCGAAGGTGTCGGCGTGGACTCAGGCCGCATGGGCTCCACAGGCTTCGAGGCGGCCTCGTCCTCAGCGATATAAACCAAGCAGTCCTTTAGCTCATTGCGGTAGCGGTTCTTCCAGCCCTCGTGGTACTGGGGCTGGCTTGCATACTTGGTCGCCACGTTATTGACCACGCTGTTGGAAAGCGCCGTCACAAACTCGCGGTCGGACATATCGTTGGAAAGATTCGCCCAGCGGAAAAAGTCCCTGCAGCCACCGGTGCCGCACATGTTGGTAATGCTCCACACCATGCCCTTGACGCAATCGGCGCGGCCCGAAATATCAATACCCAGGCCGCTCTTGAGCCACGCCTCGGTCACCGCATAGTACGAGTTGTACGCATAGGCATCTTGAAGTGCTGAGAACTCAACAGGATCGGTGTTATACGCACCTTGGAAGGCATCCTGAGCGATATGGCCCAACTCGGTGAGCTGGCCGTTCTCGCACATGGCATTGCTCGTGTTGGAAATCTCGCTGCCGCGATCAATCGCATCCTTGAGCATGCTGTATTTTTCGGGGCTGTAGTTGTAGACCTGCTTCATAAACGGAATGAGCGACCAACGACGGTCGAACTGGTAATAGCCCAGCGCGTTGTAGCCGTCACCATACGAAAAGCCCTGGTTATAGTTGCCATGGCTCTCGTACTTGGTAAAGTACTTCATCTCGGGAGTCACGTTGACAAACGAAACGCCCTGGACCGACCTCAGCACGCCCGAGAAGGACTGCTGGGTGTAGAGACCTTTGTCGATATCGGTGGCATCCGAGGCAACGCCCGGCGTGGGCTCCTCGGCGGCGGCGGGTGCCGGCGCGGAAACGGCGCCAAACGAAAGCGCCAGCGTCAGGCCCGCGACAATCGCGGAATGCTTGGGCTGCATAAAATCCTCCCTGCATTGGTGTAGTTAAAGTTCAGTTTGCAAAGATAAAAATAAGTATTGCAGCTCGCCCGTTGTTACACAACAACCCCTCGGTAAACGGCAACAACCCTCCGCGAAATCTTAAGGAATTGCGCTCAACCTACAGCTTAATGTCAAAGTTGATCTCGGGGACGGCGGCCAGGTCGGCCAACGTCACGCCGTCGACGTACTTTTCAATCACGTCGTCCAGACCGCGCCAGAACTTGACGGTCGAGCACAAATCGCTGCGGGTACAGCTGTTGTCGATGCCGTCACACGCCACCGGAGCCGTGCTGCCCTCAACGGCACGCAGGATGTCGCCGGCGCGCACCTCGGCCGGGTCCTTGGCCATCATGTAGCCGCCGCCCTTGCCGCGCACGCTCTTAAGCAGGCCCGCCTTCATAAGCGGACGAACCAGCTGCTCCAAATACTTTTGCGAGATATGCTCGCGGTCGGCAACCTCGCGCAAGGCAATCTTGCCCTCGGCATCACCGAGCGCCGCGATATAGATCATCAGCCGGAGGGCATAGCGGCCCTTGGAAGAAATGAGCATACCTACCCTCCCATCGCATCTGGGACAACATAACCAGCTTTGTTTGTCCCAAATCTTAAGTAAATGGGACAAACACAACAGGTTATTTTGTCCCAGAATTTGAAAAGTCGAGTGGATTAGTCGGGTTTTCCCTTGACTAACGCCGAACCCATAGTAACTTTATTCCGAGAAGATTCCTAGGTTTTAGTACACCTATGAGTACACCATATACAGAGAGGGACAGCATGAGCGCAAATCCGCTGCTTTCCATCGAAGGTCTGACCGCCTCCGTGGACGAGAAGACCATCCTCCACAACGTAAACCTCAACGTCGCCGCCGGCGAGACCCACGTTCTGATGGGACCCAACGGCGCCGGCAAGTCCACCCTCGGCCACCTGGTCATGGGCGACCCCGTCTACACCGTGCAGGACGGCCGCATCGTCTTTGACGGCCAGGACATCACCGCGCTCACCACCGACAAGCGTTCGCGCGCTGGCCTGTTTCTGAGCTTCCAGGCCCCGGTCGAGATCCCGGGCGTGCCGCTGTCGAGCTTTTTGCGTGCCAGCATCGCCGGCCGCCCCGGCCTGGAGATGAAGGGCAAGGAGTTCCGCCGTCGCGTCAAGGAGCTCGCGGCTGAGCTCAACATGGACACCGCCTACCACAACCGCGAGCTGGGCGTGGGCTTCTCGGGCGGCGAGAAGAAGAAGGTCGAGATGCTCCAGCTTCTGCTGCTGCAGCCCAAGCTCGCCATTCTCGACGAGACCGACTCTGGCCTAGACGTCGACGCCCTGTCCACCGTCAGCCACGGCATGGACGCGTATCGCAAGAGCTGCGACGGCTCCATGCTCATCATCACGCACAACACGCGCATTTTGGAGCACCTGGATGTCGACCGCGTCCACGTTATGGTCAAGGGCCACATCGTGCGCGAGGACGACGCCTCGCTCATCCCCTGGATCGACAAGAACGGCTTTGAGACCTTCGAGCGCGAGGCCGCCGAGCAGCGCGCCCAGGCCGAGTCTGCCGCTGCCGAGCAGCAGGCGTAAAGGGGCGACGCAATGACCAAGAACCGCACCGAGGTCGCGGACATCGACCGCAGCCTCTACGACTTCACCTATGGCGAGGAGGGATTCGAGCGCCTCGACGCCGGCATCACGCCCGACATCGTGCGCGAGATCAGCGCCAAGAAAGACGAGCCGCAGTGGATGCTCGACCTGCGCCTCAAGTCCCTCGAGATCTTCAACCGCTTCCCCGACCCGACGTGGGGTCCCTCCATCGAGGGCCTGGACATGGACAACATCGTCACCTACGTCAAGCCCAACACCGACCAAAAGCACGACTGGGAGTCGGTGCCCGACGACATCAAGAACACCTTTGAGCGCCTGGGCATCCCCGACGCCGAGCGCAGCTACCTGGCGGGCGTCGGCGCGCAATACGACTCCGAGCTCGTCTACCACAACATGCAGGACACCGCGTCCAAGATGGGCATCGTCTACTCCGGCATCGAGGAGGCCCTGCACGACCCGCAGTGGGAGCCGCTCATCCACGAGAAGTTTATGACGCTCATCCCGCCCACCGACCACAAGTTTGCGGCCCTGCACGGCGCCGTGTGGTCGGGCGGCTCGTTTGTCTACGTGCCCAAGGGCACCAAGTTGGACTTCCCGCTGCAGAGCTACTTCCGCCTTAACGCCAAGGGCGCCGGCCAGTTTGAGCACACGCTCATCATCGTCGAGGACGATGCCGACCTGCACTTCATTGAGGGTTGCTCCGCGCCCAAGTACAACGTGGCCAACCTCCACGCCGGCGCCGTCGAGCTCTTTGTGGGCAAGCGTGCGCACCTGCGCTACTCGACCATCGAGAACTGGTCCAAGAACATGTACAACCTCAACACCAAGCGTGCGCGCGTGGACGAGGACGGCGACATCGAGTGGATCAGCGGCTCCTTCGGCAGCCACGTGGGCTACCTCTACCCCATGAGCGTGCTCAACGGCCGTCGCGCCCGCTCGAGCTTTACCGGCATCACCTTTGCCGGCGCCGGGCAGAACCTCGACACCGGCTGCAAGGTCGTGCTCAACGCGCCCGAGACCTCGGCAACCGTCGAAACCAAGGGCATCTCCAAGAGCGGCGGCATCCAGACCTTCCGCAGCTCTATCGTGGCGACACCCAAGGCCGAGGGCTCCAAGGCAACCGTGAGCTGCCAGTCGCTGATGCTCGACGACCAAAGCCGCTCCGACACTATTCCGGCCATGGACATCCGCGCCAAGAACGTCGACATCGGCCACGAGGCCACCATCGGCCGCATCGGCGACGATAAGGTGTTCTACCTGATGAGCCGCGGTATCTCGGAGGAAGAAGCCCGTACCATGATCGTCAACGGCTTTGCCAACCCGGTCTCCAAGGAGCTGCCGCTGGAGTACGCCGTCGAGATGAACAACCTAATCAAGCTCGAGATGGAAGGAGCGATCGGATAATGAAACAGGAAACCAACACCGCTGCTACCACGCTCGAGCAGGTCAACGCGATGCCGGCTGCCACTTGGGGCTGGCTGAAGATGAATCAGACCAAGCTCGAGCTCTCTGACGAGCTTGCCGCCGCTCCCACCGAGACCATTGAGGTCGAGGGCTTGGACGAGCAGTTTACCGGCGTGGCAGACGCGTTCGACGCCGCCATGGACGCCATGGCCGAGCGCTTCCCCGAGCGCCGTGCCTCCGCCCCCGGTGATGCCGCCGACCGCGCCCGCATCACGCCCGAGACCGAGCTCGACGTGCCCGCAACCTCCGTCTACCAGGCCGGCGCCATTAAGCTCGAGGAAGAGCTCTCCCCTGCTGAGGCCTTCGAAACCGGCATGGGTGAGGCTGCCTACGCCTACTTGGCCGAGCACGCTACCAAGCGCATCGTCATCGATGTGCCCGCATACAAGCACGCCACGGTTACCGTGCGCGTGAGCGGTGTCGATGCAGCCGCGGCCATCGCCGCCATCGACGTCGTCGCCCGTCCGCAGGCAACACTCGATCTGCGCATAGCCCTGGACTCCCCCGTCAACGGCCAGGGCGTCGTGGGCTCTGTGCTACTCGTGTGCGCTTACGAGTACGCCACCGTCAACGTAACCTGCACGCAGACGCTCGACGATAGCTGGATCGCGCTCGACGACACCGGCCTGTTCCTGGACGAGGGCGCGCGCGTCAACGTGCAGCACACCGTCCTGGGCGCTGGCGCCAGCGCCACCGGCCTTGCCGGCGACCTGCTAGGCGATACCGCCAAGGTCACCATCGATACTGACTACCTGGGCGCCCGAGAGCAGGTGCGCGACTTTAACTACGAGCTGCGCCACCGCGGTCGCAAGACCGAGTGCGAGATCGACGCCAACGGCGTGCTGACCGGCACGTCCAAGAAGGTCTACCGCGGCACCATCGACCTCGTGCACGGCTGCAAGGGTGCAACCGGCACCGAGCGCGAGACGGTGCTTTTGGCCAACAAGGGCGTCGACAACAAGACCGTTCCCGTCATTCTCTGCGACGAGGACGACGTCGCCGGCAACCACGGCGCCACCATCGGTCACGTCCGCGACGAGCAGCTGTTCTACCTCGCCTGCCGCGGCCTTGACCAAAACGCCGCCGAGGACCTGTTCATCCGCGCCAAGCTGGAGGACGCCGCGCTTTCCGCCACCGACGAGCGCACCCGCGCAGCCGTCGTCCGCCTGGGCAACAACCTGATCGACAACTTTGAAGAGGAGCTCGCATGATCGACACCGAGCACGTTAAATGCGACACCTGTACTGCCCCCGAGCCCATGGAGCTCGACGCCAGCGACGAGGCTTCGCGCGGCTGGCCCACTGTGGACATCGAGACCAACCCCTACAAGGCGCAGTTCCCGCTGTTCCAGCAGCACCCCGAGATCGCCTTCCTCGATAGCGCCGCCACCGCGCAGCGTCCCGCCTGCGTGCTCGACGCCGAGCGCGACTTCTACCAGCGCATGAACGCCAACCCCCTGCGCGGCCTGTACTCGCTGTCCGTCGAGGCCACCGAGGCCATCGCGAAGGTGCGCCAGCAGATTGCCGACCTCATCGGCGCTTCCCAGGCCAACGAGGTCGTCTTCACCCGCAACACGAGCGAGTCGCTCAACCTGGTCGCCAAGAGCTTTGCTCCCACGGTCCTCGAGCCGGGCGACGAGGTCGTCATCACCATCATGGAGCACCACTCTAACCTGATCCCGTGGCAGCAGGTCTGCCGCGAGACCGGCGCCAAGCTAGTCTACCTCTACCCCACCAAGACCGGTCAACTCACGACCGAGGAGGTTCTGTCCAAGGTGGGTCCCAAGACCAAGATCTTGGCCGTGGGTCAGGTCTCTAACGTGCTGGGCGTCGAGAACCCGGTCAAGAATCTCGGCAAGCTCGTGCACAAGTACGGCGGCTATCTGGTCGTCGACGGCGCGCAGTCGCTGCCACACATGCCGGTCGATGTGGCCGATCTGGGCGCCGACTTCTTTGCCTTTAGCGCGCACAAGGCCATGGGCCCCATGGGCATCGGCGTGCTGTGGGGCAAAATGGACCTGCTCAACGCCATGCCGCCCATGCTCACCGGCGGCGAGATGATCGACTCTGTCACCGAGCAGGACGCCGTCTGGGCGCCCGTCCCCGAGAAGTTCGAGGCCGGCACGCAGGACGCCGCCGGCATCTTCGCCACGGGCGCCGCCCTTGATTACCTGGTCAACACGGTGGGTTACGAGAACATCCAGGCCCGCGAGCAGGCACTCGTCCACTATCTGATGGGCGAACTCATGCAGCTCGACTTTGTCCAAATCATCGGTTCCATCTACTGGGACAACCACCACGGCGTTGTGAGCTTTAACGTCAAGGGAATTCACCCGCACGACGTCGCGAGCATCATGGACATGGACGGCGTCTGCATCCGCGCCGGCCACCACTGCGCGCAGCCGCTGCTCACCTGGCTGGGCGTCGAGAACCTTGCCTGCTGCCGCGCCGGCGTGGCCTTCTACAACGACAAGGCCGACATCGACAAGTTCATCGCCGGCCTGCATCACGTTTGGAGCACGTTCAATGGGTAATCTGTACACCTCCACCACGTTTATGGAGCACAACTCGCACCCCGACTATAAGTACGAGATGGATGCTCCCACGCACGAGCACGACGGTATCAACCCCAGCTGCGGTGACGAGCTCACCTTGCAGCTACGAGTCGAGAACAACGTGATCGAGGAAGCCTCCTTTACCGGCCACGGCTGCGCCATCAGCCAGGCAAGCGCCGACATCATGGCCGACCTCATCACGGGCGAGACGGTCGAGGAGGCGCGTCGCTTGGCGGAACTCTTCCTCGCCATGATCCGCGGCGAGAAGCTCTCCGAGGACGACCTGGAAGACCTGGACGAAGCCGCCCAGCTCCAGGACATCTCGCACATGCCCGCCCGCGTCAAATGCGCCGAGCTCGCTTGGCGCACCCTCGACGGCATGCTCGAGGGGCAAGCAAACCAGTAGTTTATGCCCCGAATCCAAGTTTTTTGATTGCCGAGCCGCCCGATACGGGCGGCTCTGTTTTTACCTAATGAGCGCGAACGCACAAAGTCCGCGCGTCCGGCGCCCCGTCTGACATTTGCCACACAGCCAGACGCGAGCACGGGCGTTTTCCACAGCACCAAAGGCCTGCGGCAGGGCCCCGGGCCCGCCAAGCAATGCGCCAAGCCCCGTTCTGCGAAGCTCCGACTCGCTTCGCGCCTGCCGCAGACTGGTCCCATAGGAAGCGGCGTGCATTTTTGCGAGTATTCAGCACGCCAAGCTGTGTGTATACGCATCGAAAGCGTTAATCAATGTCTTTAGGCGCATATATATTGTGTTTTAGAACAAGCATCGCGGTCTGACGGGACGCAGGCACGTGCTTCGGGGGCGCAACGGCAGGAATCAATAGCTTCGGGACCCGTATGTTGCAAGATTGCGGCGGTGCCGACAGCAACACGATGCTGAAAACTCCGTTTTTTGCACGGCGCAGACGGGGGTAGGCACGGGCAAACCCGGACTGAGCTGTTATTTTATGCAAGATGACGATTGTTCTATGCATATTAAGAAGTGCAGTTACCGTACCAAGCTTTTGAACGCTGGTTGCGGCGTATGGACGACCCCAGCTGCGGTGAACAGGCGACCTTACATCACGTTTCCGCCAGCCCGCATCGCCGTTCGCGCGCGGGCGCGCACGATACGAGAGACGGTACTTTTGCCAATCCCGGTATACCGCTCAATCTGGCGCACCGTAAAGCCGGCATTGTTCAATCCAACAATAACAGTATCGCGCTGCGCCGGCGGTGCAGTTTTAACCCCGTTGAGCGGAACCCCGAGACTCTTCGCCAACTTGCCGGCAAAGGCATTGCGTTCCCACTCTGTCTCTTTCATATCGCACAGCGCTGGCTTGCTGCCGTCGGGCGTCGAAAGCGAATAGGCAATAAAGCCCTCGGCAGAACCAAAAAGCTCAAGCACGCAAGAAGGATCAGAAAATCCCCTCGCGATATCAGCCGCGTCACCGTCGTAAGCGCACAAATGCTCCGCAAAGCTACTCCAGGGATAACGCTCGATTAGGCTAACGCCCGCCTCCTGCGGATCGGCGTGTACGGAGCGAATAGCCTCCATCACCTGCCAGTCGGTATCGAGCGAGCGCCGGTCAAAACGGTTCTGGAACAGATGGCCTGTGCGCCCCATGCGCTTATTGAACCGCCGCGCGTACGTCAAAAGCAGCCGGTGCATCGCCGCGCTCATCCTGTCCTCGTAATCTGCAAGCACCAAATGCACGTGATTGCCCATAAGGCACCAGGCGATAACCGTCACACCCTCCTCGCGGCAGCACTCGCGCATCAGCTCCAAAAACTCCCACCGGTCGTCATCGCCCTCAAAGATGAGCCGCTTGCCCGTACCGCGGGCACAGACATGGTAAAAGCCGGTAACCGTTCTCCAAACGCGCTGCATGGCGCTCCCTTCGCCGGGATCTGCTTGCCATCCAATACAGCACGATTGAAGCGTGCCATCAAAACATTCACGCAAAACAATACACTCGCGCGGCCAAAGGCAGTAATCAGGCGGCGAACGGCACCGTTGCAACAGGTCAACCCCTGCAACGCTTACAAGAGCTGACCAAAAGCTTGCCAAAGACGGACCCTCTCTACGGAAGTTCGCGACCACAGAACATAGCGTTAAACCGTTTCAATTAAAACTTCCGGACTTCTCGCTACGAAAACTGAGCCGTTCGCCGAATATTCCGTGCATTTCGCGGTATTATAGGGGCTGCATGTCATGTCCCTTTCGAAGGGTCGCCCGGCAATCGCCAGCCACGACCCCCAGACGGGACGCCAACACGATAGAGAGGAGAGGCATGCAGTACTCACAGGAAGTGGAGAACATGTGCCCCGTTGCCAAGGGTGCATACCACGGCCCCGCACCCATCCCCGAGGAGGGCAAGTGGGTCCAGGCTAAGGAGATTTCCGACATCTCCGGTCTTACGCACGGTGTGGGTTGGTGCGCACCTCAGCAGGGCGCCTGCAAGCTCACGCTGAACGTCAAGGACGGCATCATCGAGGAGGCCCTCGTTGAGACCATCGGCTGCTCGGGCATGACCCACTCTGCCGCCATGGCTTCCGAGATCCTTCCCGGTAAGACCATCCTCGAGGCCCTCAACACCGACCTCGTCTGCGACGCTATCAACGTTGCTATGCGCGAGATCTTCCTGCAGATCGTTTACGGCCGCAGCCAGACCGCGTTCTCCGAGGGCGGCCTGCCCGTGGGCGCCTCCCTCGACGACCTCGGCAAGGGCCTTCGCTCTCAGGTCGGCACCATGTTCGGCACCAAGGCCAAGGGCGCTCGTTACCTCGAGCTCGCTCAGGGCTACGTCACCCGCATGGCTCTCAACGACAAGAACGAGATCATCGCATTCGAGTTCCTGAACCTCGGCAAGTTCACCGACGCCGTCAAGGCCGGCAAGACCCCCGAGGAGGCCATCGCTGGCGCTATGGGCCACTATGGTCAGTGGGAGAACGCTGCCAAGTACATCGACCCGCGCACCGACGAGGAGACTCACTCCGTCGCCAGCGTGTTCCCGGTTCACGAGTAGAAAGGGAGGGAAATAACTATGACTGTTACGTTCGAAGGTTACGAGCGCCGCGCTGACAAGATCAACAAGTGCCTCGCCGACAACGGCATCGCCTCCCTCGAGGAAGCTCTGCAGATCTGCACCGACAAGGGCTTCAACCCGCGTGAGATCGTCAACAACACCCAGTCCATCGCCTTCCAGAACGCCGAGTGGGCCTACACCCTCGGTTGCGCTCTCGCTGTCAAGCGTGGCGCCAAGTCCGCTTCTGAGGCTGCCGCCATCATCGGCGAGGGCATCCAGGCCTTCACCGTTCCCGGCTCCGTCGCCGAGGACCGCAAGGTTGGTCTGGGCCACGGCAACCTGGGCGCTATGCTGCTCTCCGACGACACCGAGTGCTTCGCCTTCCTGGCCGGCCACGAGTCCTTCGCTGCCGCTGAGGGCGCTATCGGCCTGGCTCTGAACGCCAACAAGGCTCGCAAGAAGCCGCTGCGCGTTATCCTCAACGGTCTGGGCAAGGACGCCGCTCAGATCATCGCCCGCATCAACGGCTTCACCTATGTGAAGACCCAGTTCGACTACTACACGGGCGAGCTCAAGGTCGTCGAGACCATCCCCTACTCCGATGGTCCCCGCGCTGCCGTTAACTGCTACGGCTCCGACGACGTCCGCGAGGGCGTTGCCATCATGTGGCACGAGAACGTCGACATCTCGATCACCGGTAACTCCACCAACCCCACGCGCTTCCAGCACCCCGTCGCTGGCACCTACAAGAAGGAGCGCATCGAGGCTGGCAAGAAGTACTTCTCCGTCGCTTCTGGTGGCGGCACTGGCCGCACCCTGCACCCGGACAACATGGGCGCCGGCCCTGCCTCTTACGGCATGACCGACACCATGGGCCGTATGCACTCCGACGCCCAGTTCGCCGGTTCTTCCTCCGTGCCTGCGCACGTCGACATGATGGGTCTCATCGGCATGGGCAACAACCCCATGGTTGGTGCCACCGTCGCCTGCGCTGTCGCCGTCGAGGAGGCCCTCAAGGCCTAATCGCGCCCGCGCGATGCTCATATAGTTGAGCTTTAGAGCCGCTACCCAACCTGGTAGCGGCTCTTTTTAGTCCCTCCCTCAGTTGCGGTGAAATAGTTCCTAAACAGCCGCCCCCTTCCTTCCAGACAGGAACTATTCCACCGCAACTTATTGAGAAGACGCGATTGGGCGTTAAGGTATCGGCGACGCCCACCTTCCAATTTGGCCCTTTACCGATTTCTCCAATCTTTGTGACACCTTTGCCGATCACCCATGCGACAATGCGCCGGACGAGAAAGGAATCAGATGGAATCGACTGATGTATTGGTAATTGGATCCGGAATTGCGGGCCTTTGTGCCGCCATCGAAGCGGCGCGCACAGGCGCGACCGTTGCCGTCGCAAGCGCCGGCAAGACCATGAGCGGATCGAGCTTCTTCCCGGGAACCTGGGGGCTCGGCCTTATTGGACCCGTCGACGAAGACGATGAACAGGACCTCATCGACACCATCCAGACCGTCGGCGGTGGCGTTGCCGACCCTACACTCGTCCAGACTTTTGTCCACGGTATTCCTCAGGCCATCCAATGGCTCGAGCAGGATCTTGGCGTTGAGCTTCAGCGCCCACAAAGCGCCGAGAGCGCTCAGCAGAAGCAGTTTATCCCCTGCTTTGACCATAAGACGCGCATGTGGCGCGGCCTCACCCGCAAGCCCCTTGAGGACGCATGTATGGCCCAGGTCGAGTCTCTCGGCATTCGCCTACTCCCCCACCACGAGCTTATCGACCTTGTTGAGGACACGACCGGAAAGATTGTCGGCGCCGTGCTCTTCAACCAAACGAACGAGCGCATTGTGACCTTTACAGCAAAGGCCACTATCATCGCTGCGGGCGGCACGGGCGGACTGTTCGAGCGCAGCCTCACTTCCTTCGACGTGCTCAGCTCCTCGCAGGCCATCGCACGGGCACACGGTGCGTCCCTTACCAATATAGAGTTCATGCAGATGATGCCCGGCTTCAATGAGCCTAAGCGCAACCTTGTCTTTAACGAGAAGACCTGGCGCTACGTTAAGTTCGACCAGCCAGTTGAAATCGATGATGACAAGCTAGACGATCTGCTTGAGCAACGCTCAGGATATGGCCCCTTCACTTCGCGCCTGGCTTCCCGCGCCATCGATCTTGCCATCGATCAAGCAGGCGCCGAAGGCCTGGCGCTCCACTACGACTTCCCCCGCGAGGACGTCCCCGAGTTTGTGCAGACCTTTGCCACTTGGCTGCAAGACGAGCACGGCATCGCGCCGACCGACGAGATGCGCGTGGCGATGTATGCCCACGCCGCCAACGGCGGTATCAAGATCGACAAGACCGCGTACACGGGCGTTGAGGGCCTCTACGCCTGTGGCGAGGCAACAGGCGGCATGCACGGCGCTGACCGCATCGGAGGCCTGTCGAGCGCCAATGGCATCGTATTCGGGCGCATCGCAGGCGCATCAGCGGCTCGAGCAGCGCTGGGCGCTTCCGAGGCGGCCGCCCCGATGGATACCGCCCTCCCCCAATATGGAATTGCTACAGCAGACGCTGAGCGCCTGACCCGCAGCCTCAGACACACAATGAGCACCTACTGCATGATCAACAGAACTGAAGCGGATCTATCCAAGGCGCTGCAAGAGCTTGAAAGCCTGCAAGACAAGGCCATGGCGCTAAGCAAGCCGCATACCAATGACTGCGAGATCGCAGCCCTCGCCCGCTTGCAATCGCAGATTCAGCTGGCAACGGAGATGGTCAAAGCCATGCGCAAGCGAACTGAAAGCTTAGGTTCGCACTATCGAGCAGACTAAATCGATTCTCACTTTGAGTTTGATCACAACTTCTCAACATGCATCGCGCCCCGTGAGCATAATTCCCATAAGGAGAGCACGTTTATGGGGCTTTAGCCGTGTTTCCCTAAGGGAATCACGGTGCAGTTTCCCCAACTTCGCGCCCCGACGGGTTCGACCCCATGCGAGGTTAACAAAAAAGCGACCAGCCTAAGCCAGTCGCTTTACCATGCTTTGGGTGGGCCGTCAGGGGGTCGAACCCTGGACCTTGGGATTAAGAGTCCCCTGCTCTACCAACTGAGCTAACGACCCGATATCAACACAAAGCAAGAACTGGGGTGGGTAAAGGGACTCGAACCCTCGACCTACGGGACCACAACCCGTCGCTCTAGCCAACTGAGCTACACCCACCGTGTCCTGTGCGCTTCGCGCTCGACTATTATTGCAAGGAACGCCACGCGATGCAAGCCCCAATTTTCAAGAATTTTGAAAAGAGTTTTTCGACCTTGATTCTCATTTTCATTGCAACAGCCTCAGGACTCAGCGCAACGCGTTGCGCTGAGTCCTGAGGCGCGAATCCGGGTAGGCAACCCCAGAGGGGCCGGAATCCCCCGGCCCGCGATGGAGGGAGGCCGGCATGTCCAGACCCAAGCCGTCCGGAAGGTCGTACGGGAGGCTCACGAGGCACGAGAGGAACACGGTCGAGAGGATGCTCGACCGCAACCGCAGCGCCCGCGAGATCGCCGCGGAGCTCGGCAGGTCGCCCTCGACCGTGACCAGGGAGGTGGCGGCGCACCGCTACGTCACCGCACCGCGCTCGCGCTACGGCGAGCCCGCGCCCGCGGACCTGTCGGGGGCCTGCCCCAGGTTCTCCGCGTGGCCGAGGTGCTGCAACGGCTGCTCGCACAGGAGGGGCTACGGCTGCTCGAGGAGGCCCAGGGTGTTCTACAGCGCCAGGAGGGCGCAGGAGGCGGCCGACGCCGAGCTCTCGGCGAGCGGGTCCGGGATCGACGAGACCGAGGAGGGTGCCGCCGCCAAGCTCGCGGCCATCAGGGACGGGCTCGCGCGCGGGCTCTCCCCGCAGCAGATAGCGGCGACGACCCCCGGGCTCAGCGCCTCCACCGTCTACAGGTGGGTGGACGCCGGCTACGACGGCATGACGAACATGGAGCTCAGGCGCAAGGTCGGCTACAGGCCGAGGTCGCGCCGGGCCCCGAAGAGGGCGACGTCCCACTCGGCGCGCAGGTCGCACGCGTCGTTCCTCGCGCTCGGCGAGGACGCCTGCGCCGCGGCCTGGGAGATGGACACCGTCGAGGGCTCCAGGGGCGACTCCGCCAGGCTCCTCACGCTCCAGCACCGCCCGAGCCGCTTCCAGCTGGCCCTGCCGCTGCCGGACGGCACGTGCGCCTCGGTCCTGGCGGCGCTCTCCTCCCTGCGCGGGGTCCTCGGCGAGGACGGCGCGAGGCGCGCCTTCGGCGCCGTGCTCACCGACAACGGGAGCGAGTTCGCCGACGAGGGCGCCATCGCGGCGCTGCTCGGCGAGCGGGACGGTGAGACCAGGCTCTTCTACTGCGACCCCCGGCAGAGCCAGCAGAAGGGCGCGTGCGAGAAGAACCACGTGGAGATCAGGAAGCTGCTGCCCAAGGGCGCCGGGGCCAGGTTCGACCGGCTGACGGCGGCGGACTGCGCGCTGCTCATGTCGCAGGTGAACTCCGAACCGAGGGGGGCGCTCGGGTTCCTGACGCCGGCGCGCGTGCTGCGGATGGCCCTCGGGGAGGACGCCTCCGCCCTCATGGACGCGTTCGGGATAGAGGAGCTGGCGCCCGGCGAGCTC
>WGSK01000028.1:0-31735 GCA_014871655.1 Collinsella sp.
CTCTTCGGCTCGTGCGGAACTCGCGATAAATCTCACTGGCCGCGCCCGGCCCCCTGTGGGCGAGCAAGCTGCAGAAACTCGGTCGGTCCAGAGCAATATCGTGCGAACGGAATTCTGGCTAATGATCTGTTCGCGACAAAGACTCGATAGGTAGCCCCCTCTATGCCCTTTTGTAAGTTGCGGTGAAATAGGGACTGAATTTGGGGTTGAATCGTTTAAACAGTCCCTATTTCACCGCAACTTATGGGAGGGATAGAAAAAAGGCGGAGGCCCTGGGGAGGGACTCCGCCTTATATACAGGGGGCGATGTTATTCGCGGGCTGGGGGATTAGACCAGGCGGGCGTTGATCGTCTTGGCGATCTCGGCGGCGTCGGTGGAACCCTTGACGGTGGCACGGAAGTCCTCGTCCATGAGCGCCTCGGCGACCTTGGACAGGATCTTAAGGTGCGTGGTGCCGGCCTGGGCACCCGGGATGAGCAGCGCGATGGCCACGTTGACGGGAGCGCCGTCCATGGTGTCCCAACCGGTCACACCGGACTCGTCCTTGACGACGATGACGGCAGCCTCGGTAATGGCGTCGGACTTGGCATGCGGGATGGCGAAGCCCTCCATCATGCCCGTGGTGCCCTCGGCCTCGCGGGCCAGGAAGGCGTTCATCACGGCGTCGGCGTCGCTGGCGATACCGGCCTTGACAGCCTGGTTGGAAACGAAGCTCAGAGCCTCGTCACGAGAAGCGAAGTCCTCGGCGACAAAGACATTCTCGACCTTCACGAAGTCGGCAGCCTCGGCCTTGGGGGCCTCGACGGCAGCGGCCTTGGGGGCCTCAACGGACTTGGCTACAGGAGCGGCCTTCTGATTCTTCTCGAAGTCGTACTTCTTGAAGGCCACGAACAGGATGCCACCGACCACAGCGCCGATGAGGATCGCGAGGACCCACAGCGGACCGTTCTCGACAACGGGCAGGACCAGGAAGCCGCCGTGAGGCGCCGGATCGTGAACGTTGAAGAAGATGGTCAAGATGGAAGCGATGGAAGAACCGAGCATCATGATGGGCATGACGGGCCAGATGTTCTTGGTCATGAACGGAATGGCGCCCTCGGTGATGTGGGTGCAACCAAGGATGAGGTTGACGATACCGGCGTCATGATCCTCCTGGCTGAAGTACTTCTTGCCGACAACGACGGCGAAGGTGGTGATCAGCGGCGGAACGATGCAAGCGGCGGAGACGGCAGCCATGAAGTTGGTGCCGAAGTTGTAGGTCTCGGTGCCGACGCCAGCTTCGAGAGCGGTACCGAGCAGGAAGGTGCCAGTAGCGTAAGCAGCCTTGTTGACCGGGCCGCCCATATCAAAGGCGCACATGCAGCCGATGGCCAGGCCAAGGATCACCGGACCGGAGTTACCGAGGCTCTGCAGGAAATCCATCATACCCTGGTTAATGGCAGCCATGGGGCCGGAAATACCGAGCATGACCAGGCCGACGATGGCGGTAGAGCACAGCGGATACAGGAAGATTGCCTTCAGGCCATTAAGGCTCGCGGGAATTTTAGAGAAAACCTTCTCGAGCAGCAGGATGACATAGCCGGCGAGGAAGCCGCCGACGATGCCGCCAAGGAAGCCGAAGCCCACGCCGGCGCCACCGGCGTCGATCATGCCGGTCTCGGCGTTAACAGGCAGGCCCTGGATGGCAATCATACCGGCAACGAAACCGGGGACGAGCGCCGGGCGCTTGCCGATGGATTCGGCGATGTAGGCGGAAAGCACCGGAACCATAAGGTTCATGGCGATGCCGCCGATGATCTTGAGCATCGCAGCAAAGCTGTTGTAGTCGGCAGCCGTCGAATCAAAGGACGTGATGCCCCACAGGAACGAAATGGCGGTCAGAACACCACCGGCAACGACGAAGACCAGCATGTGGCTGACGCCGTTCATGAGGTGCTTGTAGATGACGTGACCGATGGACTCCTTCTCCTCGACCTCGTCCTCGACATCGGCGGCAGCGGCAACCGTGTCGTCGCCCTTGGCGGCGAGCGCGCGGTCGATCAGCTTACCAGCAGCCTCGACAGACAGGGCCTTGGAAACACCAACGGAAACCATGGGCTTACCGGCGAAACGCTCAGCCTGGACATCCTTATCGGCTGCGACAACGACGGCCTTGGCACCGGCGATCTCGCTCTTGGTGAGCTCGTTCTCGACGCCGACCTGGCCATGAGTCTCGACCTTAATGGTCAGACCTCGCTCGGCAGCAGCCTTCTCCAGCGCCTCCTTCGCCATGAAGGTGTGCGCAATGCCGGTCGGGCAACCGGTCGCGGCGATGATGTCAAACTTAGCCATGTGTCCCTCCTTCTTGAGTACAGCGCCCGCGGGCGCTCCCCTACACGCGCTTCGATGCGCGTTTTTCCACACTTGAAAGATACCAACCTACCGTCCGCGTGAGAAGAGACAAGGCGCAATTCTCCGGTGAAAGGTTCTTTCATAACCGTAAACGGCAAGTGAAAGTTTACCATCAACACTTGAAACGGCAAGGTGTATCTTGTAATTGAAAATGCCCGTATACTATGGCATTGCAAATGAAGCTAGATTTTCATGCCAACCAGGAGCCATCCATGACCGATAGTAGCAAGAGCGCACTTTCCCTCATTAGTACCCATCAGGGATACAGCGAGTCCGAGCAGCGCATTGTCGACTATATATTGGAGCACCAGTCCGAGGCGCCACGCCTCACGGCCGCTCAGCTCTCGCGCGCTGCCGCCACGTCCGAGGCGACCGTTTCGCGTTTCTGCCGCAAGCTGGGCTTTGGCAGCTTCCGCAGCTTTCAGTTTTCGTTGGCGCGCGACTTAGAGAGTCAGCGCAACGAGGGCCTGACCGACGAGGTCTCACTCGACAACATGGAGCAGAGCCTTAAAAATATCCTCGCCGCCAAGGTGAGTGAGCTTAATGCGACCATCGACGGCATTGATCACGACACGTTGGCCGCAGTTGTACACGCGCTTAAGAATGCCGGCGTTATTGAGTTCGCCGCCGTGGGCAATACAAACGCGGTCGCGCTCGACGCGACATTTAAGTTTTCGCAGCTGGGCCTGCGCTGCATGACGAGTACCATTAGCGAGACATCAATCGGCTTTGCGCTCACGTTGCGCCCGGGTGACGTCATCGTGCTAATCTCAAACTCCGGCAAATCGCGCCGACTGAATCGCATGGCAAAAGCGGCTCGCGACTGCGGCGCAACCGTAGTCGTCATCAGCAGCGACAGCAAATCCCCACTCGCGCGCCTGGCAGACTACACTTTTAATACCGTCAACCACGAAGCGCTACTGACGACGGGCGACTTTGCCTTCTCCAAGATCAGCGCCACGATGATCATCGAAGTCATCTACAACTTCCTGCTGCCCGAGATCGAAGATGCTCGCGAGCATATCAGCTACTACGAGGAGCTCATCCAGCCGGATAAGGTCGTTGAGTAAAACGCGTAGTGGGACAATAATTTCAGTCTATTTTGTCCCACCAACACCACTGATACGACCTAACCTCGAGCTTCTTCGAGCATCTGCTTTGCGTGGGCCAAGCTTGCCTCAGACTGATCGCCGCTCAACATGCGGGCGATCTCGGCGGTACGCGCTTCGCCGGTTACCTCATCCAAATGCGTTTGGGGAACATCGCCCGGTTCCTTGCTGACGACATAATGCTTGTCAGCCATGACGGCGACCTGCGCCAAATGGGTTACGACAATCACCTGATGCGTAGCGGCGAGATCTGCCAGCACGCCCGCAAGTGCACGCGCCGTGGAGCCACCGACACCAGCATCGACCTCGTCAAACACCAGTGTATCGACACCGTCCGCGTTACCGAGGACAACCTTGCTCGCCAGCATGACGCGGCTGAGCTCACCGCCCGACGCAATTCGACGCAAGGGGCGCGGCGTCAAACCGGCACCGCTGCGGTATAGCAGCTCGTAGCTCGAAGGACCAACGGGCGTCCACTCAGCACGGGGAAGATCACGCGACTCCCAGACGAGCTCGGCACTACCCATCTCCAGGCGAGCCATCTGGCGGCCCACCTCGTGACAGAAGCGCGGGGCCGCCGTATTGCGAGCGCGCTTAAGCGCCTTGGCGGCAGCAAACAGTTCGCGCTCCGCCGCGCCAAGCGCTTCACGCGCCTTTTTGATCTGTTCATCGCCATCATCAACCAGGGACAGCAGCTCTTGCGAGCGATCGCGCATGGCAAAAACATCGTCCATAGTGGGACCCCACTGACGCAACAGACCCTTGAGGTCGGAATACCGCTCACGCATGCGAGCGAGCTCGCGCGGGTCGAAGGCGATGCCATCGCGATAGGCACGAAGCTCGTTCGCGCAATCCTCAAGGGAGATACAGGCATCCGAAAGTGCATCGGCGATGTCACCCAGCTTGCGATCGACGGTCGCCATGCGTGAAAGCTCGGCCACGGCGCCATTCACGGCATCGAGCGCTCCCCCTTCGGCGGCAAGCGATGCATGGGCATCGTTAGCCGTGGCAACCAGTACCTCGGCATGTTCGGAGCGCGGCAGCAGTTCCTCGAGTTCCTCATACTCGCCCGGCTTGGGGTCGACCTCGCCGATGCGCTCGAGCGCAAAGCGCGCCTCCTCGACGAGGCTCCCCTGCGCACGCGAGGCCTCTTCGACACGTCGAACCTCCTTAGCGGCAGCCCGCGAAGCCTTAAAGCAGGCGCGGTACGCATCCAGCGCCTCGAGCGCAGAGCGTCCCGCCCACGCATCGACCATCGCAACGTGATGCGCCGGATCGAGTAAGCGCTGGTGCTCGTGCTGGCCGCACAGATCCATCATCACGCCGACGCGCTCCGAAAGCTCGCGCACGCTGGCGATGCGGCCGTCAATCTTGACGCGGCTGCGGCCCTCGGCGGAAAGGCTGCGCTGGACCGTGAAGCCTTCCGTGTCGTGCGGGCCGTCAAACAGGCGCGCCTCGACGCTCGCCAGCGCCTCGCCCTCGCGCACCGTCGACGAATCCGCGCGCTCACCCAAAATAAGCTTGAGGGCCGAGAGCAGCGCGGTCTTGCCGGCGCCGGTCTCGCCGGTCAGGACAGTCAGGCCGGCACTCGGCACCAGCGTCGCCTCGCGAATGAGTGCAATGTTAGAAACCTGCAGCTCATCGATCATGGCGGACTCCGTAGAATACGCGGCTCACCGAGTTGTAAAAACTCTCGGGGCCGTAGTCGAGCAGCAGCACATCGCCGGGGCCTCGGCGCACGGCCACGCTCTCGACCGTGCCATCGCAGGTAATAAACTGTCCATCGATGGCGATCGCCGGCACGCTCGGGCGATCATCGGACATAAAGATTTCGACGACATCACTCGGCGAGGTCAAAAAGGCACGGGCCTGAATGGTGTGCGGCGCAATGGGTACGCAGACCATGCCCGTATAGTCGGGGCTCACGATGGGGCCACCGGCACTGAGTGCGTAACCCGTAGAACCAGTCGCCGTGGACACGACCACGCCGTCGCCACGCAGTCGATCGATATGGTGGCCCGACACCGTGATGTCGAACTCGACCATATCGGACAGCGGACCGCGGGTAAGCGCCATGTCGTTGAGGGCGAAGGTGCGCACGACATCCTTCGTACCGTCTTCGCGCACGGACACGATATCCGCGGCGATGGTGGCGCGACGGCTCACGTGCAGCTCACCGGACAGGGCGTCGCTCACGACCTGCAGGATGTCGCGCTCCTCGGGGCTCGCAGCAGTTAGAAAGCCCAGGTGACCATAGGAAAGACCGAGGATAGGAATCTCGCGATGGTTGAGGATGCGGGCAGCGCGCAGCAACGTACCGTCGCCGCCGAGCGTAATGACCAGATCGGAGCCGTCAATATCAGGCGTGCTTTGGATCTTGGATCGCTGATCGGCCGCCCATGCGACCTCGTAGCCCTGGCGCGTAAGCCAAAGCTCGAGCATCAGGCCACTCTCGACCGCCTCTTGCTTGTAGTAATTTGGAACCAGAAAGACCTTCATAGCGTTGCAGCTTTCTCGCTCAAAACCGATACCTGGGATTGAAGCTCGTCGTCGGTGCGGTCGCCGGGGGCAAACCTCGTGCCGTACAGGAAAAACTCGACGTTGCCCTTGGCACCATGGATGGGTGAAACGCACACATCGACCGGGAACAGGCCCTTAGAGGCAAAGAGTTCAATCGTCGCCACAAGCGTATCACGGCGGACGGCGGGGTCGGTCACGATGCCGCCCTCGCCCACCAGCGCAGCCGGCGCCTCAAACTGGGGCTTTACGAGCGTGCAAAAAGAACCTGTAGACGCCAGGCACGCCAGCACCGCATCGATAATGTTCGCGATGCTGGTAAACGAGACATCGCACACAGCCAGGTCGAGAGCGCCGGCATAGCCAAGCTCAGGCAGCTGCGTCACGTTTGTGCGCTCATGCAGCGTTACGCGATCGTCCTGACGCAACGACCAATCGAATTGGGCGCGACCCACGTCCACCGAGACAACGGCCGCAGCTCCGCGCTTGAGCAGACAATCGGTAAAGCCGCCGGTAGAGCAGCCCACATCCAGACAGGCAAGGCCCGTCGGATTGATGCCAAACGCATCAAGCGCGCCTTCGAGCTTAAGACCGCCGCGGCCAACATAGGGAATGCGCCCCTTCACGTGCAGCGGCAGCCCCGGGATCACCTTAAGGCCCGGCGAAGTCAAGCGCTCGCCGCCACTCGAGACCAAGCCGGCCATAAGAGTGCGAAGGGCATCCGCGCGATCGGCGCAGATGCCCTGTGAAATCAGTTCGTCATCAAGACGCACACGTTTCATGAATGCCATCAACCATTCGTATCCGGAGATGCGGCCTAGCTATCCTGGGATTCGTTTGCCGCATCCTCATCGTATTCCTGCTCGAGCTTGTCGGCTTCTCGCGGCGTAAGCTCAAACTTGTCGACCATATCGACCGCGCGGGAGCCCAGCTCAATCGCCTCGTCAAACAGATCGAGTGAACGCTCCAAGGAGGTATCCTTGGAGCGAACGGTAGCGATGATCTGGTCCAGACGGTCCGAAATCTCGTCAAAGTTGCGGACAGAACCCTCTGGCATGGCTACTCCTCGACGGAGTCGACGACAGCCTCGGCAGCGTCCGCATCCTCGGCAAGTACACCGGCGGCAGCCTGAGCGGCGGCGACCTTTGCGGCAGCCTCTGCAGCCTGCGCCTCCTCGCGAGCGCGGTCCTCGGCCAGCAGCTCTTGGTACAGGTCCTCGCCCGGCAGCTCCTCGCTGCGAGCGATCTTGCCCAGCACGCCATTGACAAACGACGCGGACTGATCGGTGCCATAGGCCTTGGCAAGCTCGACGGCCTCGTTGATCACGATGGCGTCCGAGACCTCCTCGTCGGTGAGGAAGCGCATCTCATAGACGGCGATGCGCAGCAGATTGCGGTCGGCACCGGGCATGCGCATAAGATCCCAGTTCTTAGCGACGGAGCGCAGAGCGCAGTCGATGCGGTCGATGTGCTCGTAGGCACCGCGGCACAGCTCCAGCGCATAGGGGTCGAGGGGACCCTTCGAGATCAGGAAATCGCCCTCGAGGACGCGCTCGAGCGGGCTGTCCGTGGCCTCGGCCTGGAACAGCAGCTGCAGCGCCTGACTGCGGGCAAGCGTACGCCCGCGATAAACCTTAAGGCTCAAAGGTTACTCCTTGGGGAAAACGAGGCCGTCGATGCAAACGTCAACGCGCTCGACCTCGACGCCCACCTGGGCATCGATGGCGGCGACCACGGCGGCGCGAACGGCCTCGGCGAGTTTCTTGAACGGATAGCCAAAGAACACCACGACACGCACGGTAAGCGCGAGCTTGTCGCCGATGACCTCGGCCTCGACCGCCGGCTCCGAAGCCGGGGCCTTGGACGAAAGCATCATGGAGACAAGGTTGGTGGCAAGGTCCTTGACGCCCACGGAGGCGATGCCCTCGACATCCGTGACGGCGCGCGAGACGATGGCGGTCAGAACATCGGGCGAAATGCCGATGCCGTCAATCTTGATTTCCTGGGGCATGAGTCCTCCTAGAAGAGTTGGTTGCTAGACGCGGGAGACGAACTTGCCGTCGCGGGTGTCAACCTTGATGACCTCGCCCTCGTTGAGGTACATGGGAACCTGGATGACGGCGCCGGTGTCGATGGTGGCCGGCTTGGTGGAACCCTGGACGGTGTCGCCCTTAAAGCCCGGGTCGGTCTGGACGATGGTGGTCTCGATGAACATCGGCGGAGTCACGCCCATGAGCTCGTCATCGGCGAAGAGCAGCTGGCAGGTGTCGTTCTCGCGCAGCCACTTGGCGTTCTCGCCCACCATATCCTCGGGAACGGGAACCTGCTCGTAGGACTCGTTGTCCATGAAGATGTAGTCGGCGCCGTCGTTGTAGAGGTACTGGAACTCACGGGTAGTGAGCATGACGCTCTCGAACTTGGTGCCGGCGTTGCAGGTGTTCTCGACGACGCGGCCGCTCTTGATGTCGCGGGTCTTGTAGCGCACGAAAGCGCCGCCCTTACCAGGCTTGACGTGCTGGAACTCGACGATGGTGTAGACCTTGTCCTTAATGCGGAGACCGAGGCCGTTCTTGAAGTCGGCGGTAGAGATAGTAGGCATAGCGACCTTTCTTGTTATTGGCGAGACGCACAAGCGTCCAAATTACATACGAGCGAAATTATACACTTGCAGACGGCGGCTGCGGCGAGCGCATAAAAAGAGAACGCGGGGCGCCCGAATCATTTCGGACGCCCCGCCCCAAACTATCTACTGAAGTAAACTAGCAGTCGATAACGTGCAGGTCGTGCGGGGTCTTGGTGAAGGGCTCATAGCCGTTCTCGGTGACCACGCCGTAGTCCTCCAGGCGCACGCCGCCCACGCCGGGCAGGTAGACGCCGGGCTCCATGGTGATAACCGAGCCGACCTCGATGGTGTTCTTGCTGCGATTGAAGTTGGGCAGCTCGTGGATGTCGATACCGACGCCGTGGCCCAGACCATGGTTGTAGTAATCGCCATAGCCGGCATCGCCGATGATCTTCTTGGAAAGCTTGAAAATGTCGTTGCCCTCGACGCCCGGATGGATGGCGGCGACGCACTCCTCGTGCGTACGGCGCACGAGCTCGTACAGGTCAAGCTGCTCCTGCGTGGGCCCGCCCATCACGACAGTGCGTGTCATGTCGGAGCGATAATCGCAGTAGCCCGCGCCGTAATCCATGAGGACAAAGTCGCCCTTCTCGATCACGCGGTCGCTCGGGACGGCATGCGGGTTGGCGGTGTTGGGGCCGCTCGCCACGATGGAGCCGAAGGCAAGGCTGTCAGCACCGTTGGCGAACATAAAGTTCTCGAGCTCGTTGCGTACCTGCTTCTCGGTCATACCGGGCTTAATGAAGCCGAGCATGTGCTGGAAGGCGGCATCGGTGATCGACTGCGCATGGCGCATGAGTTCAATCTCCTCGGCGTCCTTGATGGCGCGCATCTTGCGGATGTCGTCGTGCATCAGCGGCAGCATACAGGCGACGGAGCGGTCCTCCAGGCCGCGCTGAATACCCTGGTAGAAATTAATCTGCATATCGTCCTCGACAGCGCAGACGCGGCATTTGTTGGCCGCGATCTTGCCGGCGACCCAACCGGGGATGGTGCCCTCATCCATGTCGTAGACCCAGGGGCTGCCGGCGGGCGTGTTCTCCTCAAAGCTGTTGAGGTAGCGCGAGTCGGTATGGAACAGGCACTGGTCAGCCGTAATAAACGCCGCGTGCGGGAACTCGAAGGTGTAGTCGAAGACGCCCTTCACGCCCGTGAGCCAACGAAGATTGGCCTCGTCGCGTACCACGATAGCGTCGTAGCCACGCTCGACCATCAGGGCACGGACGCGCTCGATACGACCGGCAGGACCGGCAGCAAACTCAGACATGCAGATTCCTTTCTTGTTGTCTCTATATAGACGGGACGGGTCTCAACCGAACGACGGAATCGCATGCGATCCGCAACCGATTGGAAACCCGCCCCTCAACATGATACGAAAGACGATGGAAGTCAATAAATCTTAGAGAAGTTCTTTACGAGAAGCCAAGTAGGCGTGAGCATGGCGCTCAAGAACCTCGTCCTGAACGTTCGTTAGGCGAATGGCGCCGAGCGCCGCGGGCAGCGGCAGCATGCTGCGGTTTGAGCGCGCGAACTGCTGCCTACGGAACTCCTCGATATATGCGACAGGCTCCAGATCGAAGGCAAGCTCCTCGATACCAAAGTCCTCCAGGCAGTCATCGACCTCAAAGACGTAATCGATATCAAAGTCGCAGGCATCATGTGCTAGGCGCGCCTCAAAGCGCATGCCCTCGGATAACAGCTGATAGGCAGGGACCTGCGAAGCGGCATCGCCCAAGCAGGCGCGCAGGGTACGCTCCCCCGTCTTGCCAAAATCGAGCGCATGGCGAGCGCTCGGGTTCGTGGCCATCAGTACGTCCTTGCGGGCAGTCTGAGACCATTGAACGGCATTAACGAGCGCGACCTCCTCGCCCGCGAGAATCTCGGGGACGGTCTCAGTAAACTGGTTCCAGCGGGACTTGCTGCTCGAAAGCATGGTGCCAACAAGTACCACATAGCCGAGCTTAAGGTCCTCGGGGTCCGCCTCGCGAACAAGGTCGAGGTCACACACGACCAAGCCCGGTTCGGGACGGAAGGCGATAGCGGAAAGCGCATTCGCCGACGAGGCGACGAGCGGCTTCATGGTCGTCGCGACCGTGAGCATGGCGTCGAACGTCGTCGGCAACAGCGCGCACTCGGTTCGGCCGCACCACTGGTTTGCGCACCAGCTAACAACCGAGCAGGTTGCGGCATCGCCAACGGCGACAACCAGATCGTCGCAGGTAATGCCGTTGGCAGACAGGGCGCCAAAGATCGCATCGGCATCGGCCAGCGTGGCACCAGCAGGCGAAACCTCGAGGGGAAGCTGTGACATGACAAAACCGGCGTCGACCAGCGCATGCTCGACGACCTCACCAAAACGCTCGGATGTGGCGTCGTTCCAAACCACCATCGCACGCTTGGGCTTGCCCACGGCCGAGGCAAACATACGCGACAGCTCACTAAAAGCGTTAAAGCCGACGCGAACATCGACGCTGCGGTTTTGGAAATTGATCAGTTGACGGCGAATCATAGCAGTCCACGCTCCAAAAGCATCTCGGCACAAAGGTAGGAAACGTCCTCGAAGGACTTGTTGCGAATATCAAGGGTAAGGTCGGCGGCCTGTCGATACAGCGGACGGCGATGCTCAAACAGGCGCGCGGCATGCTCGGGCGAACGGAAATCGGGGCGCGTGTCGGAACGACGAATCTGGCGAATCGAATCCTCGAAGTCGCCCTCGAGGTAAACGCACGTACCCATTTCGTGCATCAACTCAATATTCACCGGCGTCTCGACGATACCGCCCCCGCACGAAACCAACAGGCTGCGCTCGCTTTGGAGCGAACGGAGCGCCGAGGTCTCGAGCTCACGAAAACGATCCTCGCCCTCGGTCTTAAATATCTCGGTTACCGACTTGCCGCAACGGCGCACGACCAGGCGGTCGGTATCGACAAAACGCCGCTTGAACATAGTGCCGACGTTGCGCGCGAGCGTCGATTTGCCCGCGCCCAAAAAGCCGATAAAGAAGATATGGTCGCAGCCGTGTTTGGTGTGCTGGGACATAGCGAGACCTAATCCTCGCAGGGAAGGTCGCGCAGGGCCCGGCGCTCAAAGATACGGAAGATCTGCGTATACCACAGGTCCTGCGTCGCCTGCGGCTTTACCAAGATGGTATCGACGCCGGCGAAGTTGCCGCTCCACACGTCCGTGTAGAGCTGATCACCGATCAGCACCGCCTCGTCGGCCGTGGCGCCGAGGCGCTTAAGACCTGCCTTGAGGGCAAACGGCGCCGGCTTCATGGCGTGGCTGATGGCCTCGAGTCCCAGCTCGCGTGCAGAGCTCATGACCTGGTCGCGATGCCAGTTGTTGGACACCATGCACAGCTTAAAGCCTTTGGCGCGGGCGGCATCGAGCCAAGCGGAAACCGCGGCGGGAACCTGCTCGGTGTCGCGCGGCACCAGGGTGTTATCGCGATCGAGCAGAATGGCGCGTTTGCCGTCGGCCCAGAGGGTATCGAGGTCGATGCGATCGACCGAGGCAACGTATCGTTTGGGGCTAAAAATCCTCATGCTAATTCCAAGACTGTTGATGCTCTTCGTAGGTTTGCGAGAAGTACTCCTCGTCCTGCGTAATGTAGAAATACAGGTCATCGGAGTCGGTCGGCTCAAGCGTGGCCTTGAGCGCCTCGAGCGACGGAGAGCAGATGGGCGTGGGCGGCAGGCCCTCGTGCTTATAGGTGTTATACGGGCTATCGCTTTGCAGGTCGTCGGCGGTAACCTCTCCACCGGTGACATACATCATGGTCGCATCGCTGTTGAGATAGCGCAGACCGTCGAGCTTGCCGGCAAGGCGGTTGTAGAAGACCGAGGCCACGTGCGCACGTTGATCGGCGTTGAGGCCCTCGCGCTCAACGATAGAGGCCAAGTTGACGATGTCGTAGTCGGACATCTCCACACCGTAGCGCTCCTTGATCTTGGCTTCGCAGCTCGCAAAGTCTAGCGACTTATACTCGGTCTTAAACTGATCGAGCATAGCGCGAATCACGTCATCGGCCGTAGGCGAATCGCCCAGCGAATAGGTCTTGGGGAACAAGAAACCTTCGAGCGAGTCGTTAGCCGCGCCCTTAAGGAAGCTATAGTCATCCACGTAGTTAGAGGCCTTGGCCTGATTGAGGAAGTCTTCCTTAGAGATGCTGTCGTAGGCCTGGGCCACACGGTCGGCGACTTGATCGACCGTTAGGCCCTCAGGGATAGTCAGCGCATTGGAGCCCGCGTTGGGACCTTCCATGAGCTGCTGAACAACCTTGGTCGCATCCATGAGTGCGGTGAACGAATAGGTACCAGGCTTGAGCGACATATCGGCGTTGAGCTTTTTCACCGCCGCATAGTAATCCTTGGGATTTTCGACGATATGGTTCTCGGAGAGAATCGAGGCGATAGTATCGCCCGAAGCACCGTCGGGAATGGTCACCGTAACCTGCTGTCCAGCCGTGACCTTCGTATCCCCACCGGCGAAGAAGCCCTTGACGGCCGGCACGACAAAGAAAGCAATCGCAGCAAGCGCGAGCACCGCCACCACAATGCCGATGATCATGGGAACCGGAGAACTTCTTTTGAGCACCGCGACGAGCATGCGTGTTGTAGCTCGAACGGGTCGCCGGAGCAACGCCATGCGAACCGCGAGCGTGATGCGAATGCGATTGGGGGGTCTGCGTTCGCTGGGTAGGTACCTGCTGCTTAAAGCGGGTGCCGCCTGCAGGCTGGGCCGTACGAGCAGAAGGCTGCTGAGCCGCATGAGAAGCCGGATGCTGAACCGAACGAGCAGAAGGCTGCTGAGCCGTCCGTTGAACAGGTTGGGCCGAACGAGAGAAGGACTGCACCGGGCGCGCGGCAGGCTGAGCTGCGCGCTGCGTCGGCTGTGCCGGACGCTGGCCAGGCTGGGCAGGGCGCGACTCCGGCTGACGTGTACGATTCGGCTGGCGCGGATCGGAAGCACTAGGCATGCGAAACCTCCTCGTTTTTACGATCGAGCCACGTCTGCAAAAACAGGCTGGCGGCAATCATGTCGATCTTGCCCCTCATCTGCTTTTCGTTGAGTCCCTGCTCGCGCAGGATACGCTTGGCCTCTTGCGAGGACAGACGCTCGTCCTCAAACTCCAGCGGAAGATCGAGCTCGTCGGCAATCTTTTGCGCCACAGCGGCAACGCGCTCGGCCTGAGGGCCGGGCTCACCGGCCATGGTCAGGGGACGTCCGCTTACCAGGATGTCGGGCTCATAGTCCTCGACCAGGTAGCGGAACGTCTTGGCCATACCGGTGACCTCGGCGGCCGGGAGCACCTTGACGGGCATCGCCATCTTGCCATCACGGCTCGAGACGGCGATGCCAATCCTGGTCTCCCCTATGTCCAACGCAAGCGCGACCACAGTGACTTCTTAGATTCTTAGGCGCCGAGCGCGGTCTTGGCGGCCGCGAGGGCATCGGCGATACCGGCGGCGTTCTTGCCACCGGCCTGGGCCATGTTGGGACGGCCGCCACCGCGACCGTCGACCAGGCCCGCGATCTGCTTGATCACATTGCCGGCGTGGAAACCGGCCTTGACGGCGTCATCGGAACCAGCGGCGAGAAGGGCCGGGGTGCCCTTCTCAGTCACGCTGGCGATGACACAAGCGACAGGGCCGGCCACCTTCTGGTGCACGGTATCCCATACGTTGCGCAGGTCGGCAGCCTCAAGGCCCTGGAGCTCAGCAACGACGAGCTTATAGCCGTCGAGCTCGACAGCACCCTCGATGGCGCTGGAAATGGCGTCGGAGGAACCACCGGTCAGAGCCTTTTTGAGCTTGTTGGACGTCTCGCGCAGTTCGGCCTGCAGGTTCTCCACACGGGCGGGAACCTCGTCGACGCGGCACTTGAGCGCAGCGGCGGCGGCGTCAACGAGTGCCAGGCGGTCGGCCATATAGTCGAGAGCACCCTTAGAGGTCACGGCCTCGATACGGCGGACATTGGAGCCTGTGGAGGACTCGGAAATGATCTTGAACAGGCCGATCTCGGCGGTGTTGGCAGCGTGCGTGCCACCGCAGAGCTCGCGGGAGAACGGCTGGTCCTCGGCGCCCACGGAGACGACGCGGACAACATCGCCGTACTTCTCTCCAAACAGAGCGACAGCGCCGGCAGCCTTAGCCTCGTCGATGCCCATGACACGGGTCACAACCGGCTTGGAAGCGAAGATCTGCTGGTTGACCAGGTCCTCGACAGCCTTGAGCTGCTCGGAGGACAGGGCCCCGAAGTGCGTGAAGTCAAAGCGCAGGTGCTCGGGCGTCACCAGCGAACCGGCCTGGGAGACGTGCTCGCCCAGGACCTGCTTAAGGGCAGCGTCGAGCAGGTGCGTGGCGGTGTGGTTGCGGCGCAAGAAGCCACGGCGCTCGGCGTCGAGCGCGGCGGTAACAGCGGCACCGACAGTCAGCGTGCCCTCGGCAACATACGCGACGTGGGCATACAGGCCGTTGTGGTTCTTGGTGTCGGCAACGGTCAGAACAACGCCCTCGGCGGAAAGCTTGCCGGCATCGCCCTGCTGGCCACCCATCTCGGCATAGAACGGGGTGCGGTCGAGCACGACCTCGACATCCTCGCCGGCGGCAGCGGACTCGACGGACTCGCCGTTGCGCACGATGGCGACAACCTTGGCGCCCTCGATGACGTCGTTGTCATAGCCGTCGAACTCGGTCGCGGCAACCTTGTCGGAAAGCTCGACCCACACGTCGTTGAAGCTGCCCCAGGCATCGCCCTTGGCGTTGGCACGAGCGCGGGCCTTCTGGTCCTCCATGCAGGCGGTGAAGCCGTCCATGTCGACGTCGTGGCCAGCAGCGCCGGCGATCTCGACAGTCAGGTCAATGGGGAAACCAAAGGTGTCGTGCAGCTTAAAGGCAACGTCGCCCGGAAGGACGGCGCCGTCGGCGAGCGCGGCCAGGGCCTCGTCCAGGTAAACACGGCCGTTGTCGAGCGTCGTGGAGAAGCGCTCCTCCTCGGAGGCGACAATACCCTTAACGAGCGCGACGTTCTTGAGCAGCTCGGGATAGGCCTCGCCCATCTGAGCGTTAACCTCGTCGATGAACTTGGTCAGGAAGGCGCCCTCGATGCCCAGCAGGCGGCCGTGGAACACGGCGCGGCGGAGCAGGCGGCGCAGGACGTACTCGCGGCCCTCGTTACCGGGCAGGATGCCGTCCGAGATCATAAAGTCGACGGCACGGGAGTGGTCGGCGATGATGCGCAGGGAGCGGCTGGCGCCGGAGTAATCGTCGGCGTCATAGGTCTTGCCGCTGATCTCCTCACCGAGCTTGATGAGGTGCTGCATCAGATCGCCGTCGTAGTTGGCGGTCTTGTGCTGCATGATGGCGGCCATGCGCTCCAAACCCATGCCCGTATCGAGGTTACGGTGTGGCAGCTCCGGCATGGAGCCGTCCTCTTGGCGGTCGTACTGGGTAAACACGAGGTTCCAGAACTCAAGGAAGCGGTCGCAGTCGCAGCCGGGCTTGCAGTCGGGGCTGCCGCAACCGACCTCCTCGCCCATGTCAAAGTAGATCTCGGAGCACGGACCGCAGGGGCCGGTGGGGCCAGCGGCCCAGAAGTTGTCGTCCTCGCCCAAGCGGGAGATGTGGTCCTCGGCAACGCCCAGGGAGCGCCACACGTCATGGGTCTCATCGTCCTCGGTAAAGACGGTAAAGTACAGGCGGTCGAGCGGCAGCTTGAACTCCTTGGTGATGAGCTCAAAGGCCCAGGCGCAAGCCTGCTCCTTGGAGACGCCGCCAAAAGAGAAATCGCCGAGCATCTCGAAGAACGACAGGTGACGGCCGTCCTCGCCGATGCAGTCGATGTCGTTGGTGCGGACGCACTTCTGGCAGGAGATCGCGCCAATCTCCTTCATGGTCTTCTTGCCCTGGTAGTACTCCTTAAACTGGTTCATGCCGGCGTTGGCAAGCAGCAGTGAAGGATCGTCGGGGACGAGGGACGAAGAAGGATAGAGCTTAAGACCGCGCTCCTCAAAGAAGTTGAGGAACTTGGAGCGAATCTCGGCCGTAGTCATTGACGGGTAGTCAGCACTCATAGAGGGAATCTCCTCGGTTTCACATCGAAACAGTTCAAACGTAACGATATTACCATCCCGCCGCGCCTGTGCAAAAAAGAGGGTCGCCAAACAGCGACCCTCCAGCGAAAGTGCACGTTATTTAGTACTGCGCGATCCTTTGAAAAAGGACTGCTGTATAATTGCATATAAGATTCACCCGGAAGGAGCGATCGATGAAAAGCAAACGATTTGTCCTAAATGCACTTCTGGTTGTAGCACTTTTAGCGCTCTTAGCCTTCTCATGCTGGTACGCAAACCAACCATCATTTGGATACGTATTGTATACAGTAATGTCCGGCGATAAGGCTTATTACACTCTACGCGCAATTGACGTTCTCTTTTTCTATGTAGCCGGCCCCTTATCAATCGCTTTGGTCGCGTTTCTTGTCATTTACAACTTCAAGAAACGTTAATAGAACCTATTTAGAATCCGAATCGTCCATGGAGCCGTCGATGCCGGTTTTGGTGTCGTCGTTCATATTGAAATCGTCGTCTTTGGCGAAGGGATTCTTGAAAAAGCCCGTAGCATCGGGCTGAAGGCCCGAGAGCTTCATCCAGGGATTATCGAGCTCGGGTTTGGGCATGGCCTGGGCCTCGGGCGCAGTCTCGTTACCGATGAGCTCGGACTCATAGATGAAGGTGTCGTCGCCGAGCGCGTCGTAGGCGGCGACCGGGTTGCCATCGGCATCGCGGTACGGCGTGCCCTTAAACACGGCTCCGTCATAGGCCACAAGCTGACGGCCGGTCTCATTCTCAAAGTAGTACACGAAGATGCCCTTGAGGGCCGCACAAAGCGGGATGGCAATAATCATGCCGATGGGCCCCATGAGTGCCGAACCAATAACGAGCGCCGTGAGGCTCATAATGGGATGCACCTGCACTGAGCTCTGCATGACCTTAGGCGAAATCACATTGTCGGTGACGTTTTGCGCGACCATCGTCACGATGAGCGTCCATAACGCCAACATGGGGCTGAACATAAAGCCGAGTACCGTGGCGATTGCCGCGCTCACCCAGGGACCGACGACCGGAACCAAGTGCATGATGCCAGTGAAGATAGCCATGAGCGCCGCATACGGATGGCCGATAATCAGGAAGCCGATAAAGGCGAGGAAACCACCGCAGATGGACGTCACGACCATACCGCGCATGTAGCCGCCGACAGAGCGAGAAAGGATGGCGACCATAAAGCGGTACGAGGTCTCCTTCTCCTGACCGATGATGGTGCAAATCTCGTGATGCATGCGAGGGTAGTCGCAGGCCATCCAGTAGGCAAGCACCAGACCAAGGAAGATCACGAACAACTGCGAGGCCGTATTGGTGATGAGCGGGAACACACCGTGGCCAAGCTCGGCAGCAATCTGAGACACATACTTCGATGCCACGGTAACCAGCGACGAAAGATTATCGTCCAAATACTCCTTGAGCGGCGTGTTATTGAGCGTCTTGGCATGCGAGATCATCTCATTGAGATCGCCACCCGCAACACGAAGCTGCTCGGGCAGGCGGCTCAGGACTTCCATGATCTGACCAAAGAGAATCGGCGACAAGATGCAAACGACACCGACGAGCACGGCAACAACAACAATAAGCGCGATAAGCGAACCGATGCCGCGATTCACGCCATGGTGCTCGAGCCAGTTGGTGATCGGGGACATCACGAAGGCAATGATGGAACCAACAGCGAGAAACTCGATAACCGGCGCCAGGATGCCCATAAGGTTAAAGATGACAGCGGCGATGACAATGCAGCCGACAACAGCCCAAATGCGCAGCGTCAGAATGCGGGTGTCGCGCAGCACGCGATCGGTTTGTTGGGGGTGCTCACTCATGAACGAATCATCACTCCGTCGGGGTCGATCTTGTCCTGAATCTTCTTAAGCGTGCGGCGCAGCAGACGCGAAACCTGCACCTGAGAAATACCCAGCTTCTTGGCGATCTCGATCTGGGTCATGCCCTTCACAAAGCGCAGCTCGATCACCTCGCGCTCGCGCGGCGAGAAATCACGGATGGCTTCCTCGATCACTAGGCGGTCATCGGTAAAGTCGAGCTCGTTGTCGTCGTCGGCGTAACGGTCGAGAATCGAAGGGGCATCGTCGGAATCGGACGCACCAGGAGCCTCGATGGGCACCGAGGTATAGGCCGAAGACGATTCCATAGCCTCGAGGACCTCATCGACAGTCACATCTAGATACTCAGCGATCTCCTCAACCTTGGGCGAACGCTGCAGCTCGTTGGTAAGTTTGTCAGTAGCCTGGTTGACCTTGGCCGAGAGCTCCTGCAGACGACGCGGTACGCGCACGCTCCAGCCCTTGTCGCGGAAATGGCGTTTGATCTCGCCCAGGATAGTGGGTGTCGCAAACGTCGTGAACTCGAGTCCGCGCTCGGGATCAAAGCGGTCGATAGCCTTGAGCAGGCCCAAATAGCCAACCTGCATCAGATCATCGAGCGGCTCGCCGCGGTTCTTAAATTTGTTGGCAAGAAACCTTACCAGGTTCATGTGGGACATGACGAGCTGCTCGCGTGCGTCCGGGTCACCGGTCTCTTTATAGCGACGAAACAGCTCGCGGGTTTTCTCCTTGTCCCAAGCGGTCTTACCGCTCCGGGAACGTTCGGTCATATTAGATATCCGCCTTGAGGTCGAGGGAAAGCGTCAGGGGCGCCGTAGTCTTTTCGTAGGAGTCGCACACGCTCGCGAGGATGAGCTCGGCATACACCGCAGCCTGGTCGTCTTCATCGACCGTAGCCTGGTCGCCAAAGGTAATAGTCATGCCAACGTGGGTCTCATCGACATCGAATTTGATGGTGATGTCATCGCAGTCGACCGCGGTGCAACCAAAGATGAAAGCCTCCTCAGCAGCCATGCGGATGTCCTCGATGCGATCGACAGACATAGAGCACAGGGCACCAACGTTGGCTGCCGTCATGCGCACAAGGCGAGCGAGACGCGGGTCACCGGCAACGGTCAGCGTGATAGGGCAGGTTGCTTCGCTACTCATTGCAGGACTCCTCAAAGGTCTCGGCGGGCGTATAGGTGTAATACTGAGCCGGCTTGGATACAGACTTCTGACCATCAGCGTCGCCCGCGGCGGCCTCGTCCTCGCCAATTAGGACGCGCTCGGTAGGCTGCTCGGCCTCCGCAGCGGCAGCGGCGAGCTTGCGATCGGCGTCGGTTGCAGGAGCCTTCACCTTATTGAAGAGCTTCTGCACAGCACCGGCGGCAGAGTCGGTCACGCTCGACACAGCATTGCTGGCCTCGGCCATGCTGCCCGTAACCTCGGAAATGTCGCGAACCACGGCTTCGACCTCTACGAGATTGGAGGTAAGGGCATCAACTGCCGTCTTGCTCGACTTAAGCAGCGGCTCCATCTGGGCAAGCGCCGGCGTAAGCTCATCGACAGCGCCATCGAGCTTTGCCACCACAGGCTGAGCCTCGGCGATGGTGTTGTTGAGGTCGTTCACGGTCTTATCGAGCGAGTCGACAACATTGCGGGTCTTGCGCAGGGTAAGCGCGAGCTCAGCGATGGCCCACACGCCGGCAACGACGAGCAGCAGCAGGGCGATTTGAATGGGACTCATACAAGCCTCCCGGAAGAATCGAAATACAGACGCTTTTCATGGTACCCCAAAGGGGACCGAACATGCCAAGAGCAGCAACGTGGGACAAAATTATCAGCAGCTACCTCGGTGCATTCCCGCTGCGGTCGCGTTCGCTTTGCTCTACGCGCCACTCTTCCCAGCCGCGCCCGGCAGGCTGCCAAAATGCACCGCGTTCCAAGCCTTCGGGCAAATAGCGCTGATCGACCCAGCCTTCGGGATAATCATGTGGATACTTATACACACCGTATTCATCGCTGCCCGGGCGATGGCGATCGCGCAGATAACTCGGCACCTCGCGAAGCCCACTAGAATGGATATCGGCCAGCGCCGCATCGATCGAAGCCTCACACGCGTTGGATTTTGGCGCCAAGCACACATAGAGTGCAGCCTGAGCCAGGTTAATGCGGCACTCGGGATAGCCAATGACCTCGGCAGACTTAAACGCGGCATGCGCCACCAAAAGCGCCTGCGGGTCGGCGTTGCCAACATCCTCAGAAGCGTGAATCATAATACGGCGAGCGATGAACTTAGGATCCTCCCCAGCATCGATCATGCGCGCGAGCCAATAGATCGTGGCATCGGGGTCACTACCGCGCATGGACTTGATGAACGCACTGATGATGTCGTAGTGCATGTCGCCGTTTTTGTCATACGTAAAGCCGCGACGCGGGTTGGCAATCTTCACGTCATCCACGGTGATGGGATAGCGCTCCCCCGCCGCAGGCGCTGGCGTTCCCTCGGTATCGGGACGCGTGACGGCAATCTCGCTCGCAAGCTCGAGCGTCGTGAGCGCCGAGCGAGCGTCACCCGCTGCCCGCGTGCAGATGGTCTTGACCGTATCCTCATCGGCCGAGAACTTTCCGTTCAAGCCCTGTGGTGCCTCGAGCGCACGCTCAATAAGCGTGGCGATATCCTCATCCTTCAGATGTTCAAGCTCCACCACGCGCCCGCGCGACAACAGTGCCGAGTTGACCTCAAAGTACGGGTTCTCTGTCGTAGCGCCAATCATAATGACGGTACGGTTCTCAACTGCATGCAGCAGGGCATCCTGCTGCGACTTAGAGAAGCGGTGAATCTCATCGATGAATAGAATGGTGCGGCGGTCGTACGTATTCAGGCGCGTCTTGGCCTCATCAATCACACGACGCAGGTCCTTCACGGTACCCGTGACGGCGCTGACCTCAACAAACTCGCTCTTGGTATGGTTGGCGATAATGTGGGCCAGCGTCGTCTTGCCCGTACCGGCAGGCCCGTACAGAATCACGCTCGAAAGCACGTCGTGCTCGATCGCGGCACGCAGCCATGAACCCTTACCGACGGCCTTTTGCTGGCCCACGTACTCGTCGAGCGAATTGGGGCGCATGCGCACCGCAAGCGGCGCATTCTGAAAGGAACGCTCGCGCGTCGAAGCAGAAAAAAGGTCGTCCATAGCCATCCCGTGTATCAATCAAAAACGTTTTCCACTAACAGTATACCGAATTAATACGAACTACCGTTCGTTAATATAGGTACGGTGCGGAAACTCCAGACCAGGGAACAGCTTGCTCGTCAGCTCGCAGAAATAACCGTCCGTCATGCTCGCGATATAATCCACCACGGCTTGATCCTTGTCGCCCTGCCAGGCATAGGTGCGGTCGTAGTAGGAAAGCTGCTGCTCAATGCGCGAAATATGGTGCTTGAAGATGTACGAGGACTCGTCACCTTCGTTTATATCCAGCAGGCAACGGTCGTAGAGCTTTTCGAAAGCCTCGCGCAGCTCCGCCTCGGAATCGCCCTCGATACCGCCCTTACTGTAGATCTTCTCGTAATTCTCCCGCTTGGCCCGGCTGATTTCTTCAAACAGGTCCTCGCTCATCTCGATGCGCGGCTTACCATAGCTGTGCTCAACGATATCGACGGAGGCATGCGTGAGGATCCAACTGTTGTAGGCACCGCCCCGGCCATCATCAAAAGCATCGGGCGAAAGCAAGCCTGCCGCAATCGCATCCTGACGGTCACGACCGACGTAGGCAAGAATATCCGAAATGCGAACGACGCAGCCCTCGAGCGTCATGGGACGCAGATGCTCAATTGCGCTATAGCCTGTGGCAATGCAATCCTCAACCGTCTGGTGAAACTGGTCAAAGGAGCTCATGTCCGAGAGCTCAAACACACGCTGCTCGTACTCGCCGTTATGGCATAGCACGCCGTCAAGCGTCTGGAGCGACACGTTGCGGCTATACAACGCGTCGAGCACGCGGACCGACTGCACGTTATGGAAAAAATAACGCCCCGTGCGCTCATGATAGATATCGTTGAGGAAGCGCTCGCCGGCATGGCCGAAAGGCGTGTGTCCCAAGTCATGACCCAGGCCAATCGCCTCGATCAAATCGCAATTGAGCCCCAGGGCGCGACCGATATCGCGCGCAATACGGGAGACAAGCTGCACGTGCAAACCGCGGCGTGACAGATCGTCATTGCTACGGAAGCTAAAGACCTGCGTTTTGCCTGCATAACGGGTGTACGCCGGAAGATGAAGTATCTTTTCGGTATCGCGCATAAACGCCGGACGCATAAGCGTGCCTTTGTCGGCAGCGCGATCAATACGACGAATGACCTGGTCGTCGTTACAACGATACGGGTTGACATAGCCCGAAGCACGATCAGCGGCAATGCGCTCGACAAGTTCGGGCGACAACGCCGAGGGAATACGGTCCATGCGCGCCTTAATGACGGCCGTTTCTTGATTAGTTGCCATGGCATGCTCCTTAAGAAGGATGCGCAATCGGTTACAAAGTGCAGCCCACGACCTCGATTATGGCAAAAATCGGCACCAAAAACGGGAGCAATGGCAGGGAGCGTGATTTTGTGAAGAGGCAGGAGAGGGCCAGGACCAGGAGCGAAACGGCAAATGCCACGATGCCGCCCATAGGGTCGAGCGTGCAAAGTGCGAAGAGTGCTTTGGCGTCCCCCATGCCAATCCCCGGGGCTTGACGAAGGCGCCGCCAGAGCGACTCAGTAAGCACAAGGGCAAGGTAGACGATGACCGCAAGACCGGCATGATCAAGTGCAGTGTTAACGCCCCTGTCGAGCCAAACGCCCGCCAACGCCGCCACGGCACATGCGCCGGCAAGCCCATTGGGAAACCGTCGCTCTCGGGCATCAATTGCCACGCCGGCAAAGATGCAAATCCAAAACGGGATATAGACCATCGGACTCCTCCTCGAGCTGCATCGCAAAAGCAAAAACCACCACAAAGGTGCCTGTCCCCTTTGCGGAGGTTTTGGAGGTGGTTATTTGGCGCCTTGCATGACCTCGTCAAGGGTAACGTTGACGGCGTGCTGCGTCGGCACCCAGTCGACCTTCAGGAACAGCGCGGCCACCGTGATGGGGATATAGCTGAACATAAAGATCGGGAAGGTAAACAGGTTAGTCACCAGACGCCACTTTTGCGCGCAGTGAATGTGCTTGTACTCAAAGATAGTCGTGAGCAGCGCCAGGATAAAGAACGTCTGATACATCATGGCGAAGGTCATAATGAGCGAAGCGGCGCACGCCTGCATCTCGACTTCGGTAGCCAAGAAACCATGCGAAAGACCGCCCACGATCAGGAACGTCGCGTTGGCGAGCATGGAGATCAGGGACAGCAGCATGCCCGGAGCGATGGTCATAAACATGTCGTACGCGGCAAAGCGATGATAGCGGAACGTCGATTTGACAAGATGCTTGCCATAGGTAAAAAAGACCTGGTAGAAGCCCTTGGTCCAGCGCATACGCTGCTTCCAGGATGCCTTGAACGTCACGGGTTGCTCGTCAAAGAACTCCGCAGGCGCATAACCGATGCGAATGCCGTGAATGGCGCAGAACGTGGTGAACTGAATATCCTCGGTCAGCGTATGGAACTGCCAACCGTGCATGCCCTCGATAACGCTGGCGGAGATGAGGTAGCCCGAACCAGAGACAGCGCAAGAAGTCTTGCAGATGTTGCGCGCGTTATTGAGAAAGCGCGCCTCGCGCAGGTACCAAGTAGCATTAGCTGCCGAGATCCACGAGCTGCCAAAATTCTTGGAGTTACGATAGCTCGTGACCACATGGAAGCCCTGGTCAAAGGCATCGTTCATCTTGGAGACGTAATCGCGGGAGATGACGTTATCGGCATCGAAGATAAAGTAGCCCTCAAACGTGTCGGGATACTCGTTGAGAATGCGATCGAAACCAAAGTCCATGACCCAGCTCTTGCCCTTGCGGGCCAGGTCATTGCGCTCGTAAACAATGGCACCGGCCTCGCGTGCGAGCTGCGCGGTGTTGTCGGTGCAGGCGTCGGCAACGACAAAGACCTCGATAAGCTCGGACGGATAGTCCTGGTCCTTGATGGAGCGTACGAGATTGGCAATTACGGCTTCCTCGTTATGCGCAGCAATGAAGAAGGCATAGCGGTGAAGTTTTATGGCCTTGGGAGGCGCGACCTCGCCACGAAGAGCGCCAATGACAAAGAAGACCACCTGGTACAGAAAGCAGACCGTGAGCAGCGTGACAACAATCTGGTTGAAGATCACGATGGGTGTGTTGGTTTGTAAAAAGGCGAGCATGCAGGCCCCCAGCAACGCGTTACGTAAACAACCGTATATCTTACCGCAGGCTTACCGAGTTCAAGAAACCACCTAATACTGGCTAGGCTTCGAGAAGACCGAGCTGCGGAACGATTTCATCTCCAGCGGCCGTGCGACCGAGCGAGCGCGGAGCCAGATCATCGAGAACCGCAGCGAGATCCCACGGCAACTCGTCGCGGCACTCAATGCGCTCCCACGTCACGGGATGGTCGAACGCCACGCGCCAAGAATGCAGGAACTGCCTGGTCAGGCCCTGGTCGGCGCGCGCATCGCACTTGCCGTAGAGCGGATCGCCCACGCAGGCGTGGTTGATATGACGCATATGCACGCGAATCTGGTGCGTGCGACCGGTAAACAGGTGGCACTCGACGAGCGTATAGCCATCGTCAAAGCGTGTGGAATCAAAGCGCTCGAGGACCCTAAAGGTCGTAATGGCCTGACGGGCAAAGGGATCGTCCGAAACCGCCATCTTGACACGGTCACGCGTAGAGCGGGCAATTCCAGTGTTAATGGTGCCCTCGTCCATGGCGATGTGCCCGTGGACGAGCGTGATATAGCGGCGGTCGAGCGTACGCGTGCGAATGAGATTTTGAAGCGCGCGCTGCGTGTCGTCGTCCTTTGCCGCAAGCATGAGACCCGAGGTATCGCGATCCAAACGATGCACGATCCCGGGGCGGTCCTCACCCTGCACGGTACCAAGATGGTCGATGCCACAGTGGTAGACCAGAGCGTTCGCAAGGGTGCCGCTCTCGTGGCCATGGGCGGGATGGCACACCAGGCCCCGCTGCTTGGAGAGCACGATAAGGTAGTCGTCCTCGTAGCGGATATCGAGGGGAATGGCCTCGGGAATCACGTCGGTCGGGTCGTGCGGCTCGGGCAGGTCGACCGAGATGCGGTCACCGGAGCGCACAGCATATTTTTTTGATAGGCAGGTCTCGCCGTTCACGATTACGGCGCCGCCCTCGATCAGATGCGCGCAGGCAGAGCGCGTGGGGCAGCCGTCGTTGGTACCCAGAAAGGCGTCAAGACGCTGGCCAGAGCAATCGTCGGCAACAAGAATATGGATGTCGGCCATTAGCGCTCATTCCTTTCGCGAATCTTGCGGGCACGCTCCCCACGCTGCTTGGCTTTGCGTTTTACGCGGGCCTCGTCACGAGCGTTGAGTTCGGCGGTCGCATCGACCTCGCGAGCGGCAGGGCTCAAGAACATATAACCGATGAGTGCCAGCACGACGCCGACCGTAATGCCGATATCGGCCACGTTAAAGACGGGAAAGTCGATGAAGGTGGTGGCGATAAAATCGGTCACGAATCCAAAGACAAGGCGATCGATCGCGTTGCCGATGGCGCCGCCCGCGACCATGGCCATGCCCACAACCTCCAGGCGGGCGAGCTGAGGCGCGCGAACCAGGTACACGGCAATGGCGACGATAACTGCAAGCGCAAGCGCAGCGAACGCAACGCCATGGCCCTCGCCCATGCTAAAGGCAGCACCGATATTACGGACAAACATAAAGTCGATGACACCGGGGATGACGGTCACATGCAAAGCGTCGCCCACGGCACGGACCGCAAGCTTGGTTAGCTGGTCAAGAAGCAGCACAACCAGCGCCACCCCACCAGCAACACCCAACCGCCAACGCAAAGGCGGCGTCATATCCCCAGTACGACCCAAATCAATCCCCTACCCTCAAGAACATCGAATTACGTTTAATGCAAGTAATCATCTTATAGTGACAAACGCCAAACGCGCAGCATATTCACCAACGCTAGCGAAATAACCAGCTAAAAACGAAAGCGGCATTCCGAAAAACAGAATGCCGCTTGGACGTGACAAAAGTTGACGTTGGGGACGTTCTTGTTTGACAGTCGTTTAAGAACGTCCCCAAAGGCTAGTTCAGCGCCTCCGCGCAGCGCTTGCAAATATGCGCGTGGCCGTTGTACTCGCCGACGGTGGTGCGGTAGTTCCAGCAACGGTCGCAGCACTCGCCCTCGGCTGCCTCGATGGCAACGGAGAGCTCCTCGCCCTGAGTCAGCTCAACATCGGAGACGATGTAGAACTCGGCCAGGTCGACGGCCTTATCACCGGTCAGCAGCGCGTACATCTCGGCGGGAACGACCGCCTTGACGCGGACCTGCTGGCTCTTAGTGAAGGTGCCGGCGGAACGGGCATCCTCAAGGGCCTTGGTCACGGCGCTACGGAGCTCGAGTGAAGCCTCGAGCACGCCCTCAAACTCGTTGGCCTCATCGACCGTGATGGGCGACTTGTACCAATCGAGCAGCGCGGCGTACTTCTGGTGGTCGACGCAGCCGGCGGGCGCATAGGCCATGGCCTCGTCGACGGTGTAGGACAGGATCGGCTGCAGATCGCGCATGAGCATCGAGAAGAGCTCGGCCAGCACGGTCTGGGCACTGCGGCGCTCAAGCGAACCGGGCTTATCGCAGTACAGACGATCCTTCAGGGCGTCGAGGTACACGTTGGAAAGCTCGGTAACCACGAAGTCGTAGAGCGCACGGTAGGCGCGCGGGAACTCGTAGCTGGCGTAGGCATCGTCGACCTCGGCCTGGACCTGGGTCAGGCGGGCAACCATGAGCTTGTCGAGCGGCAGCAGGTCGACAAAGGCGACGCCGTCGGTCTCGGGCTCAAACTGGCCCTCGAGCTCGGAAAGCAGGAAGCGCAGCGTGTTGCGGAAGCGACGGTAGGCATCGGACGTACGAGCAAGGATCTCGTGGTCGATGGACACGTCGGAGCTGGTGTCGACAGAGGCAACCCACAGACGGATGATGTCGGCGCCCATCTCGTCGCAGACCTTATTGGGGTCGATGACGTTGCCGAGCGACTTGGACATCTTACGGCCCTGGCCGTCGAGGGTGAAGCCCTGCGAGACGACCGCCTTGTACGGAGCGTGGCCGTTGGCGCCCACCGAGGTGAGCAGCGAGCTCTGGAACCAACCGCGGTGCTGGTCGGAGCCCTCGAGGTACACATCCGCCGGGTACTCCAGCTCGGGGCGGTACTCGCAGACGGCCTTCCAAGACACGCCGGAGTCCCACCACACGTCGAGAATGTCCTTATCAGCCTTGAGGTGATGGCCGCCACACTTGGGGCAAACGCAAGCCTCGCCCAGGTAGCTCTCGGGAGCGTCGGTGAACCAGGCGTCGGAGCCCTTCTCGTGGAAGAGCTTGATGACGGCGTCGAGCGTGGCGTCGTTCATGACCTTCTCGCCGCAGTCGGCGCAAGTGTAGCTGGGGATAGGCACGCCCCAGTTGCGCTGACGGCTGATGCACCAGTCGGGTCGCTGCTCGACCATGGCGCCGATGCGGTTGGCGGCGTGAGCCGGATACCACTTGACGTTCTCGCGGACCTCTTTGCCAGCCTGCTCGCGCAGACCGGTCTTGTCCATCGAGACGAACCACTGGTCGGTAGCACGGAAGAGCACCGGGTGCTTGCAGCGCCAGCAGTGCGGATAGCTGTGCGTGATCTTCTTCTCGAGGACCAGGGTGCCGCGCTCGCGCAGGAACTCGATGATGTGCGGGTTGGCCTCGTCGGTATCCATGCCGCTGAAGGGGCCGCCGGTGCCAAACTCCTCGCCGGTGTAGAACTTGCCGTCGTCATCGACCGGCATGCAGATGTCGGTAATGCCCTCCTTGAGGCAGGCAAAGTAGTCGTCGACGCCGTGGCCGGGCGAGTTGTGGACGATACCGGTACCGTCATCGACACCGACGTAATCGGCCAGCAGCGCCACGCCCTCAACACCGTCAAAGATCGGCTGCTTGTAGTGGATGTGGTGGAAGGTCTCGGCGGGAACCACATAGGGCTTGCCGTCGACCATAACCGGAGTGTACTCCCAGCCAAACTCCTCGCAGCACTTAGGAGCCAGGTCCTCGAGCATGACCTCGGCGCGGCCGTCGTGCTCAACGGCGACGTAGGCGGCGCCGGGCTTGAGGGAAACTGCCTGGTCGGAGGGGATGGTCCACGGCGTGGTCGTCCAGATGATAAAGTCGACCGGGCCGTCGAAGTTCTCGAGACCGGCGGGCTTGGAGGTCATCTCAAAGCGCACGAAGATGGACGGGCTCGTCTCGTCGGAGTACTCGATCTCAGCCTCGGCCAGCGCGGTGTGGCAGTGCTTGCACCAGTGGACGGGCTTGTGGCCGCGATAGATCATGCCCTTGTCGAACATGGCCTTGAAGACCTCAATGTCGGCGGCGTCATGCTGGTGATAGAGCGTCAGATACGGGTTGCCCCAGTCGCCAAGCACGCCAAGGCGACGGAAGCCAGCCTTCTGGAGCTCGATGTTCTCGACAGCGAACTTGTTGCAAAGCTCGCGGATCTTAGCCGTGGAGGTCTGGTTGAACTTCTCGGTGCCGAGCTTCTCCTCGACCTTATGTTCGATCGGCTGACCGTGGCAGTCCCAACCGGGAACATAGGGAACCTCATAGCCCTGCATCATCCAGTAACGGTTGATCATGTCCTTGGAGATCTTGTTCATGGCGTGGCCGATGTGGATCGGGCCGTTGGCGTACGGAGGGCCGTCGTGCAGCACGAACTTCTTGTGACCCTCGTTCTTCTTTAGAACTTGCTCGTAGACCTTGTTGTCCTGCCAGTCCTTGAGTCGCTTGGGCTCGGACTTGGAAAGACCGGCACGCATGGGAAATCCGGTTTTGGGCAGATTCATCGTCTGCTTGTACTCGTTTGCCACGGTACCCCTTTCTTGTCATGGGCGCGCACGCCCTCTGGGCACCAAAAAAGCGCCCGTCCCTACAAGCTGGGACGAAGCGCCACAAAACGGACAGTCTGTCCGTAAAAGCTCTTCGCTTAACCACCCAGCTTAGATGCCCTCGCTCGCGTCGCCGCGCGCTCGCATCCGTTACTCGGCTGGTCTGTATCGACGACCATCTCGGCGATGTCTACTAAGACGAACCTGCGCGGCACGTCCGTTGGGACCGCAGCTCCGGGGTGATTTTCATCGGTCGCATGCACGGGTTCTCAGCGCTCCCCGCTCTCTGTAGCATGCGGACGGCCGACTACTCGTCCCCATCAACGCTTATGCGGAGTATGCTAGCACGTTCAGCGCCGGCGAAAAACCCTCAACACTGGTTTTATACGTTCGAAATTTCTCGCGGCTGTGGACCTTCTCTTGGAGCAAAATACCTGAAAGCACTTTATCGAACGAAAGAAGGTTGCTATGCGCACGATTGGAATGAGCGACTACACCGTTGGCGAGGATTGTTTTACCGAGTTGCCCGCCGCGCTGGCAGAGTACGGAGCGACCAAGGTCGCCATCATCGGCGGCAAGCGAGCCCTGGCTGCGGCGCTGCCGGGCATCGAGGCTGCGCTGGCAGGCACCGACGTCGAGATTCTGGAGACGCGCGTCTACGGCACCAACAGCACGCGCGCCAATATCGCCAAGGTCGTGAACTCCCCCGCTTGCCAGCAGGCAGACGTGCTTATCGCCTGTGGCGGCGGCAAGGCACTCGACACCGTGAAGACCGCAGCCATCGAGCTCAAGAAGATCGTCTTCACCGTCCCGACGATCTGTTCCAACTGCTCGGCCGCGACCGCCATTGCCGTCGTGTACAACGACGACGGCTCGCTCGAGGGATATTCGTACCCCAACCGACCTGCGCATATCTTCATCAACCCCAAGATTATCGCCGAAGCTCCGGCGGAGTACTTCTGGGCCGGCGTGGGCGATGCCCTGTCCAAGCAGCCCGAGGTCGAATACGCCACGAGCGCCGGTAATTTGGAGCATACCGCCGGTCTTGGCCTGGCACTCGCCCACACCTGCTCCGAGCCGCTGTTTACTTATGGCGTCCAGGGTCTTGAGGACGTGCGCCGGAATCTGTCGAGCGAGGCCGTCAAGCAGATCGCGCTCGACATCGTGGTCAACACGGGCTATGTCTCGAACCTGACCAACCAAAACGATTACTACTACAACTCGAGCGTGGCGCACGCGTTCTACAATGCGACGTGCAGCATTCCGCGCGAGGGAACCTATCTGCACGGTGAGGTCGTGAGCCTGGGCGTGCTCGTGCTGTTTGCCTATACGGGCGATACCGAGAGCCTTGAACGCTACGCCGCCTTTAACAAGCAGATGGGCCTGCCCGTAACGCTTGAGCAGGTCGGACTTTCCGAGGCCGACATCCCTGCCCTGTGCGAATACGCGCACGCCACCAACGAGTGGAAGCAGGGAAACCCAGAGCCCTTCACCGACAAAAAATTCGCCGCCGCCATCAAGGCTGCCAACGCCTACGGCCACACCCTCTAGCTCTAACCCAAAACCACCACAAAGGGGACAGGCACCTTTGTGGTGGTTTTTTATTGCTCCAGCATTCAGTTCGTACTCTAACCCGATTCTTTTACGAGAAAGGGTTCGGGTACGTTTTTTGTTTATCGGAAATTCTGCGGAAGGACTATTCGGAACGGTAAACAGGAACGAACAGAGGCAGGATATCATCGTGGTGATGATGGTATCCTGCCTTTTATTTTGCGAAACCAAGGTCGCTTTATGCGAACTTGATCGCCACTTATATGGCGCATTGATGGCAATTGCTGCGTACGTGCGTACCGGGAGCCTGTACACCTCTGGCAAGGCGTAACACACTAGTCTTTGTTCCAAAGTCCGTGTGCTAAGGGGGCAGGGCCCTAAGAATTCCTGTGGAGTGTGTACGCACGTACGTAGGAAAACAGCAAATTACGCTATATCAGGGCGTTCTTTCATTGGAGAGTATGGTATACACGGCTTAGTTCAACAAATAAGAATTTATATATAAAGGAGAATATTGATGAAACTGTTTTTATGTTCGCACTTTTC
>WGSK01000029.1:0-31381 GCA_014871655.1 Collinsella sp.
AAGAGAAGAGGCGGGGCATGCCCCGCCTCTTACACCACATCTCTGCGCGCTACCCTTGGGGCTTTATTTTTTGGGCCTCGAAGGGTGGATTTCGCGCTTTTGGTAAAGAAATGAGTGCGTGTTTTGCCGTGCGGCGGCATTGGCACAGAAAAAGGGCCCGGAAGGCGAAGCCTTCCGGGCCCTTTGCAATGCAAGTATGCTTGCAAGTGCGTTTTAGCGCACCTGAGCGACGTAAGCGACGTTGGTCGAGGAGACCTTGTCCTCGAGCTGGACGCTCATGCGGGGATCGCCGGCGGTAGCGACGGTCAGGTCGCCGGCCTCGACGTAGCCGAGCTCCTTAGCGGTCTCGATCGCCTTGACGATCGTGCCGTTGACGGTGCCCTGGGTAATCTCGGCCTGATGCGGGATAACGCCCCAGTACATGATCATCTGCTGGACGGCCCACTCGTGGCGGGAGAACGCGCAGATCGGCATGTTGGGACGGAAGTGCGAAATCAGGCGAGCGGTACGACCGGTGGTCGTCGGCACGGTGATGCACTTGGCGCCAACGGTGGTGGCCATGTTCACAGCGGACATACCCACAACGTTGTTAACAACGCGGGTGCCATGAGCGTCGGCCGGAACCTCGAGCGGAGCGTGAGCCGGGAGGTACTTCTCGGTCTCGAGAGCAATGCTGGCCTGCATCTTGACGGCCTCGACCGGGTACTTACCGGCAGCGGACTCGCCAGAGAGCATAACGGCGTCGGTGCCGTCGTAGATGGCGTTAGCAACGTCGGCAACCTCGGCGCGCGTCGGGCGCGGGTTCTGCTGCATGGAGTCGAGCATCTGCGTAGCGGTGATAACGGGCTTGTAGGCCGCGTTGCACTTGGCGATGATCTCCTTCTGGATGTGGGGAACGAGCTCGGGCTTGATCTCGATGCCCAGGTCGCCACGGGCGACCATGATGCCGTCGGAAGCCTCGAGAATCTCGTCGAAGTTCTCGACGCCCAGGGCGCACTCGATCTTCGGGAAGATCGTCACGTGCTCGCCGCCGTTCTCGCGGCAAAGCTTGCGGATGCCGCGGACGGACTCGCCGTCACGGATGAAGGAAGCGGCGATGTAGTCGATGTTCTCGGTCAGGCCAAAGAGGATGTCCTGACGATCGCGCTCGGTGATGGCGGGCAGCGAGATGTTGACGTTGGGCATGTTGACGCCCTTGCGCTCGCCAATCAGGCCGTCGTTCTTGACGACGCAGGTCATGTCCTGGCCGTCGACGGACTCGACCTCGAGGGCAACCAGACCATCATCGATCAGGATAAGGGAGCCCTTCTCGACCTCGGAGGGCAGAGCCAGGTAGTCGAGGGAGATGTGCTCAGAGGTGCCGTGGAAATCCTCGGACGTGGGCTGAGCGGTGACGACGATCTTATCGCCGGTCTTGACGGCAACCTTCTTGCCGTCGACCAGAAGGCCGGTGCGGACCTCGGGGCCCTTGGTGTCGAGCAGGATGCCGACGGGCAGACCGAGCTCCTTGGAAATACGACGGACGCGCTCGATGCGACCGTGGTGCTCGTCGTAGGATCCGTGCGAGAAGTTAAAACGGGCGACGTTCATGCCCGCCTTAATCATCTCGCGGATGGTCTCGTCGCTATCGCAGGCGGGACCCATGGTGCATACAATCTTGGTGCGCTTGTACATTCAGACCTCCATCTGACATCGTCTTGCGCTGATAGATAAACCATAAGAAATAAAACTGAGATGATTATAACGAAATGGCGACCGAATACCCCAAAAAATCGACCGTATGCCGAATTAGAAGTTCATTTTTTGCGAAAAAACGGTATATGAAAAATCTTTACCAACCGTTCTGACCGCTGCTATCTGGGCGATATTTCAGTTTAACGATGTGCCGAAGAAAAAACGTTTTATCAATATTGAGCATCACACGGTCTGCATCGTTGCACTCGAGCCGTGTTTCCAATTGGAATGTTTTGGCTAGACGCGCTGCTTTGGGGTACCATAGCTCCACTATCAACTGCCGCTCAGCACGGCAGCCTTGATGAGCCCTTGCCCTTCTCCTGGGAATTATGATCGGGCATCAATCTGCTGAGTGGCCCGAATCCCAGGAGGGGACTCTATATGCAAAAGGAATACCTGTCCGCCGCGGCGGAGGTGCTCAGCGACCAGGGCGTCGATGAGAACCTCGGCCTGAGCAACGACGAGGCGTCGTCGCGCCTCGCCAAGACAGGCCCTAACAAGCTCGAGGAAGCCGAGAAGACTCCGTTGTGGAAGCGCTTCTTTGAGCAGATGGCCGACCCCATGGTCATCATGCTGATCGTTGCCGCCGTCATCAGTGCACTCACGGGCATGGTCAAGGGTGAGGCGGACTTTGCCGACGTCGCCATCATCATGTTCGTCGTTATCGTCAACTCGGTGCTGGGCGTGGTTCAGGAGGCCAAGAGCGAGGAAGCTCTCGAGGCATTGCAGGAGATGAGCGCCGCGCAGTCCAAGGTGCTGCGCGACGGCAAGCTCGTGCACCTGCCGAGCGCCGAGCTCGTGCCCGGCGATGTGATCATGCTCGAGGCGGGCGACTCCGTCCCGGCCGACTGCCGCGTGCTCGAGAGCGCCACGATGAAGATCGAGGAGGCCGCCCTTACCGGCGAGTCCGTGCCCGTCGAGAAGCATGCCAACGTGATCGAGCTCGCCGCCGGCACCGACGACGTGCCGCTCGGCGACCGCAAGAACATGTGCTACATGGGTTCCACCGTGGTGTACGGTCGCGGTCGCGCTGTCGTGGTCGGTACCGGTATGAACACCGAGATGGGCAAGATTGCCGGCGCCCTGGCCGAGGCCAAGGAAGAGCTCACGCCGCTGCAGGTGAAGCTTGCCGAGCTCAGCCGCATCCTCACCATCATGGTTATCGTCATCTGCGTCGTTATCTTTGGTGTCGATATCATCCGCCACGGCGTGGGCAACGTTCTTACCGACCCGACCGCCCTGCTCGATACCTTTATGGTCGCCGTCTCGCTCGCCGTCGCTGCCATCCCCGAGGGCCTGGTCGCCGTCGTGACCATCGTGCTGTCGCTTGGTGTGACCAAGATGGCCAAGCGCCAGGCAATCATCCGCAAGCTCTCTGCCGTCGAGACCCTTGGCTGCACGCAGACCATCTGCTCCGACAAGACCGGTACCCTTACCCAAAACAAGATGACCGTCGTCAAGCACGAGCTCGCCGCGCCTAAGGAGAAGTTCCTGGCCGGCATGGCTCTGTGCTCCGATGCCCAGTGGGACGAGGAGCTGGGCGAGGCCGTGGGCGAGCCGACTGAGTGCGCGCTCGTCAACGACGCCGGCAAGGCGGGCCTCACTGGCCTGACTGCCGAGCACCCGCGCGTGGGCGAGGCCCCGTTCGACTCGGGCCGCAAGATGATGTCCGTGGTCGTCGAGACCCTGGACGGCGAGTATGAGCAGTACACCAAGGGCGCGCCCGACGTGGTGATCGGCCTGTGCACCCATATCTACGACGGCGACAGGGTCGTTCCGCTGACCGAGGAGCGTCGCGCCGAGCTCGTGGCCGCCAACAAGGCCATGGCCGACGAGGCCCTGCGCGTGCTGGCGCTGGCAAGCCGCACCTACACCGAGGTCCCGAGCGACTGCAGCCCCGCTGCGCTCGAGCACGACCTGGTCTTCTGCGGCCTGTCCGGCATGATTGACCCTGTCCGCCCCGAGGTCTCCGACGCCATCCGCGAGGCCCACGACGCCGGTATTCGCACCGTCATGATCACGGGCGACCATATCGACACCGCCGTGGCCATTGCCAAGCAGCTGGGAATCGTCACCGATCGCAGCCATGCCATTACCGGTGCCGACCTCGACCGCATGAGCGACGAGGAGCTCGACGCGCACATCGAGGACTACGGCGTGTACGCCCGCGTTCAGCCCGAGCACAAGACCCGCATCGTCGAGGCTTGGAAGTCGCGCGACCAGATCGTCGCCATGACGGGCGATGGCGTCAACGACGCCCCGTCCATCAAGCGTGCCGACATCGGCGTGGGCATGGGCATCACCGGCACCGACGTCACCAAGAACGTTGCCGACATGGTGCTTGCCGACGACAACTTCGCCACCATCATCGGTGCCTGCGAAGAGGGCCGTCGCATCTACGACAACATCCGCAAGGTCATCCAGTTCCTGCTTTCGGCCAACCTTGCCGAGGTGTTCTCGGTGTTTATCGCCACGCTCATCGGCTTTACCATCTTCCAGCCGGTGCAGCTGCTGTGGGTGAACCTGGTCACCGACTGCTTCCCCGCGCTCGCGCTGGGCATGGAGGACGCCGAGGGCGACATCATGAAGCGCAAGCCGCGCAACGCCAAGGACGGCGTCTTTGCCGGCAATATGGGTCTGGACTGCGTGGTCCAGGGCCTGATCATCACCGTGCTGGTGCTGGCGAGCTTCTTTGTGGGCGTGTACTTTGACATGGGCTACATCCACATCGCCGATATGATCGCCGGCAGTGCCGACGAGGAAGGCGTGATGATGGCGTTCATCACGCTCAACATGGTCGAGATTTTCCACTGCTTCAATATGCGCAGCCGTCGTGCGTCGCTGTTCACCATGAAGAAGCAGAACAAGTGGCTGTGGGCTTCCGCCGCGCTGGCACTGGTGCTGACGGTGATCGTGACCGTGCAGCCGACGCTTGCCGAGATGTTCTTCGGCCCTGTGACGCTTGAGCTCAAGGGCGTTCTTGCCGCTTTGGGCCTGGCCTTCCTGATCATCCCGCTGATGGAGATCTACAAGGCGATCATGCGCGCTGTGGAGAAAGAGTAGCGTACTCGTCCGGGCCCGCCCCACGCCCTTTCTCCCTCACTGGTCCTCGCGCTTCGCACTGCGGGATCGTTCGGGAGAAAGGGCTTCCGGGGCGGGCCCTGCGGTATCCTTGCTGGCTTTTCTCCCGTGCGGATGAAAAGGGCTGAGGGAAAGTTTGTGAGCTGGTCGGGCTTTGCCCGGCCAGCTCTTTTTGATTTAAAATACCTGCTCAGTTGTGATTTATGGTGCTGGGAGGCGTTTGTGGGCAAGGCTAAGGCTAAAGCGAAGAAGAAGACGACGGGGGCACGGGCTAAGCGTGACCGTCGTCGGAAACTCGCGACCGAAGCGCCCGTGTCTGCCGAGGAGTTGTTGGCGAGCGTACCGGGGCTCGATGCGCTGCAGGACGTTCCGGCGTTTGATGACCTGCCGGTCGATGAAGCCCAGCAGACTGCCTTTGATGATTTCTGCGCACATGCCGAGGAGCCCGAGCAGATGCAGCTGGGTGCCGTTATTCGCCTGGATCGCGGGTTTCCGCTGGTGGCCACTGCCGACGACGCCTTCCGCGCCGAGCATGCCGTGGGGTTTGCCAAGTCGCGCGGCGAGGACGAGGTCCTGCTGCCTGCCGTGGGCGACCGTGTGGCGGTGCGCCGCGCTCCCGGGCACGATATGGGCGTGATTGAGTGCGTGCTGCCACGCCGTACGAGCTTTGAGCGTTGGCGCGGCCGTGCCCGCGGAGAGCGCCAGGTGCTCTGCTCCAACGTGGATAGCGTGCTAATCGTGCAGGCGCTCGGTGTCGGCGAGGTACTGCTCGACCGCGTGGCGCGCTCGCTGGTGTTGGCGCTCGACTGCGATGCCGAGCCGGTGGTGGTGCTCACCAAAGCTGACCGCTGCGATGCCGAGGAGCTCGAGCGCGATCTGGACCGCGTGCGCCGCCTGGTGGGCCCGGACGTGCGCGTGATCGTGACGTCCTCTGCCGAGGGCCGCGGCCTGGACGAGGTCCGTGCCTGCGTGCCCGCTGGGAGCTGCGCCATGATCCTGGGTGAGTCGGGTGCCGGCAAGTCGACGCTGCTCAATGCACTGCTGGGCCACGATACGTTGGCGACCGGCGGTGTGCGCGAACGCGATGACCAGGGTCGCCACACCACGGTCGCGCGCGTGATGGTGGCGCTGCCGGGCGACGCCGGCGTGATCGCCGATGCCCCGGGCCTGCGCAGCCTACCGCTCGTGGGTCACGAGCGGGGTCTGGCGCGCGCCTTCCCCGAGATTGTCGAGGCATCGCGCGCGTGCCGGTTTGGCGACTGCACGCATACCCATGAGCCGGGTTGCGCCGTTCGCGAGGCCGAGGACGCCGGGCAGATCGACAGTCTGCGTCTGGAAACGTTCCAAAACTTGGCGTCATCCATGCGCGTGAGCGCTCAAATGCTCGATCCCGATGTCCATCTGTAATTGATTTTTCCTATGACAGCCGTCTCCCAACTGTTCGGGAGACGGCTTTTTTGCTGCGGAAAAGCCTCGAAACATGCAGTTTGCTGACGTGCTGACCAAAACCTTGCCACGAGCTTGACGGGCTGGTCAGCTTTTGGTCAGCGATTGGTTTGACATCGAAAACCAAGATCGCGATTGCGCCGCTTTGCGCTCTGACCGCCCAGACAATGGTGGTACGGGCATTCGCCCGGCACTGCCATGAGAGGAGCGGCCGTGAACAAGAGCAAGCGCATCGCCATCAGTCTGGTCGCGGGCGTGCTCGCTGCTCTGCTCTGCATGGTTTACGGCTCGTCGATCCGCTCGCAAGCCGAACAGGTCCAGGCTGAGACCTTGGCCAAGTACGGTGGCGATCGCGTCGAGGTATGCGTCGCGGCGCGCGATATCGATGTGGGCGAGACCCTCGATGAGACCAATGTCATAACCCAGGAATGGCTGACGAGCCTGTTGCCGCGTGACGCGGCGACCGAGCTGCGCCAGGTGCGCGGCGACGTGACGACTTCGCGTATTCCCAAAAACGCCGTGATCTGCAATGTCTACACCAAGGCCGAGAGTCACAAGCTCGAGGTGCCTAAGGGCAAGGTCGCCGTTTCGGTGGCGGTCGATGCCGAGCACTCGGTCGGCGGTGCTACGGGCGTGGGCAGTTACGTGGATGTGTATGTGCAAAAAGACGGCGTAACCGATCGGCTGTGCGGCGCGTACGTGATCGATACCAGTGAAGATTCCGGTGCCACGCGCGAGGGCAAGATCGAATGGGTGACGCTGGCGGCTGACCCCGAAGACGTCAAGGAACTGCTGGGGGCATCGGGCAAGGGAACGGTCAGCTTGACGATTCCCGCCACGGCGCGCGGCAAAAAGAGCGGAGGCGACGAGTGATGAAGGCGATCTGGCTTGCGTGCTGCGCGTGCGGCGATTACGGGCTGTTGCAGCGGGAAGTCGAGGGTCGTGATGCGGGTGCACAGGTGCTTCGCGTGGGTGACCTGGACGGGCTGGTTTCCATGGCGCGGGCGTTTCCGTCGCGCCGCGGGGCTGCCATCATCGCGGCGTCTCTGTTCGATACCGAAGATGTGCGCAAGACTGTTGCGCGCCTGACGGCCGAAGGCCGCGTGAGTCGCGTGGTCGTGTTGATAGAAGCACTCGATCCGTCGGATATCGAGGGGCTGTTTCGCGCGGGGGCGACCGAGGTCATCGCTGCGCACAGTATATGCAGCAACGGGCGAGCGGGCGAGGGAGCGGTTGATTCCGATCGGCGCATGACGATTCAGCCCGATGCTTTTGTTGATAGGGAACCCGGGGCGCCTCGCGCTACAAGAGGCCCGCGTGTTGATGATTATGGAAAAGCGGAAGCCGAGCATGGTCGGTGTCCCCGGGACCCCCTTGCATACGATGAAGTCGGAGAGCCGGTGCCGTATGGCGAGGATCTTTTGGCTGTAGATATGGGATACGTGCATGGCGTGAGCTTGGTCGATGAGCTCGACGAGGTTGAGGGACTTGCCGGGAACGACAATGTTCGTGTCGATGCGACCGTGAAGTCCCCAGATTCGGCCCCGCGGACCGAGCAGCCTGCCATGCCGGCTTGGGCGCAGCATATGAGCGCTGCCGGGGAGACAGGGACGTTGCCGCCCGTGCCGGCGCCGCCTGCCCCCACGCCGTCGGCGGATGCCGCCGCTTCGTCGCATCGAGCCCCGGTTGTCTGCGCCGTCTCGGGTTCGGGCGGTTGCGGCAAGTCGACGATCGTCGCCGCCATGGCGCACGCGGCGTCGCTGCTGGGCCTGCGCGCTGCCGTGCTCGACTTGGACCTGATGTTTGGAAACCTCTACGACCTGCTGGGTGCCGATACCCCGCATGACATGGCGACGCTTATCGAGCCATCGGCTGCGGGCGCACTTGCCGAATCGGACATCGTGGCCGCCTCGATGCGCGTGGCCCCGGGCGTCACGCTTTGGGGTCCGGTCGCCGCGCCCGAACAGGCCGAGCTCATGGCGCGTCCGGTGGAGCTGCTGCTTGACGTCTTGCGTCACGAATCCGACGTGGTGCTTGTCGACACCTCGGTCTTTTGGGGCGACGCCGTGGCGGCCGCGGTGGCGGCGAGCGACCGCTGCCTGGTCGTGGGCGATCCATCGGTGTCGTCTGCGACGTCCGCGGCACGCGTCATCGAGTTGGCGAGCCGTGTGGGCGTGCCGCGTACGCGCATGAGCGCCGTATTCAACCGGTTTGGCGCGCGCGGCGCCGACGAGGATGTCGCCATGCGCTTTGAGATTGCCTGCGCGTTGAGCTCCAAGATTCGCATCGCCGACGGCGGGCAGGACTTGACGGCGCTCATGGCATTCGGCCGTGCTGACGAGGCGGTGGGCCAGAACAGCGCTTTTGCCACCAGCGTGCGCGAAGCCACGCGCGAGATGCTCGTGGAGCTGGGCTGCGCCGTCGGTCCCTGGAGTGACATGGTCACCGACCGCGCGACGCGCACCGAGCGCCCACGTATCCGTCTTCCCTGGTCGCGCGAGGGTGATTCGCGATGAGCTTGCAAACAAGGATTAAGGAAGCCGGTGCGGCCGCGGCGGCGGCGCCTGTTGATGCGGGGCGCCACCGTGCCGTCAAGCGCCGCACCAAGCGCGCCGTGATGGACCGCATGGGCTATGACGAGGTGGCGCGTATCAGCGCATACATCGATCCGGCGCGCGCCCGCTCGGAATTGCGTCCTGCGGTGGAGGCGGCGCTCAACGTGGAGGAGCCGGGCGACCTGGCGACGCCCGAGCGCGAGACCATCATCGACGAGATCTTGGACGACGTGGTGGGCTTGGGGCCGTTGCAGCCGCTCATCGAGGACGACACCGTTACCGAGATCATGATCAACGGCTGCCGCTCGGCTTTCTTTGAACGTGGTGGCGTCTTGTACCCCATCGAGCATGCGTTTGAGGATGATGAGCAGATCCGGGTGCTTATCGACCGCATCATCTCGCCACTTGGCCGCCGTATCGACGAGCGCAGCCCCATCGTCAACGCCCGCCTCAAAACGGGCTATCGCGTCAACGCGGTGATTCCGCCTGTGGCGATTGACGGACCGATTCTCACCATCCGAAAGTTCTCGGACCGTATCTGCTCGCTGGACGAGCTTGTGGGGCTGGGGTCGCTGCCGCTTTGGTATGCGCAGCTGCTGTCGTGCGCGGTGTCGCTGCGACAGGACCTGGCGGTTGCGGGAGGCACGGGATCTGGTAAGACCACCCTGCTCAACGCGTTGTCATGTGAGATTTCCACCGGCGAGCGCATCGTGACGATCGAGGACTCTGCCGAGCTCAAGTTTGCGCATCATCCGCACGTGGTGCGCCTAGAGGCGCGCGAGGCTTCAATTGAGGGTGAGGGCGCGGTGACGATCCGCGACCTGGTAACTAATGCCCTACGCATGCGCCCCGACCGCATCGTGGTAGGCGAGGTGCGCGGTGCCGAGTGCTGCGACATGTTGCAGGCCATGAACACGGGCCACGACGGGTCGCTCACCACACTTCATGCGGGTTCAGAACAGGAGACCGTGGTGCGTCTGACGTTGCTTGCACGTTATGGCATCGATCTGCCGAGCGAGCTCATCGAGGAGCAGATTGCCATGGCGCTCGACGGCATCGTGATGTCCGAGCGCCACGCCGATGGCGGGCGTTTTGTCTCCTCGTATTCGGGGGTGCGACGCGCCGCATCGGGTGGCGTAGAGCTCGAGCGCTATGTGACGTTCGATGCCGCCGAGCGCACCTGGACGCTTGACCGCGAGCCGCCGTTTATCGCAGAAGGCCTGCGGTCGGGGACGCTCACACAAGAGGAGGTGGACGAATGGAGATCACTGTGCCCCTCGTCGTAGGGGGCTTGGCAGGGCTTTCTGTCGCGACGGCGTGCGGGGCGGAACCTCGTGTGCCGCAGGTACCGCCGGCGGAGCTGGCACGTCAGGCGCTCGAGACGGTGGCAGAGAAGCTGCCGCGTGAGCTGGTGGAAAACGATCTGCTGAAAAAGATCGCCCGTTCGTGGGCATCGCTGGCTCCGGCGCATCGCCTTGGCCTCGTGATCGAAGATGCTTCGGGACGTTTGGCGTTTCTGCTGCTATCGAGCGGTGTCTGCTGCGTTTTACTAACGATGGTGTCGTTATCGCCCCTCGGATTTGCCTTGGGACTTGTTGCTCCGTTTGCCGTTGGTGCCGCTCGGGATGGCTTTGAGAGCCGGCGCGAGCAACACGATGCAGAAGAGGCAATGCCCGAGGCGTTTACCGCACTTTCCATGTCGCTTGCCTCGGGACATTCGCTGGCCCAGGGCATGCGCTTTGTGGGCGCTCATGCGCAAGAGCCGGTGCATACCGAGTTTTTGCGGGTGGCGGCGGCGATCGATTGCGGCATCTCGGCGACCGACGCGCTCGATGACTTGCTCGTGCGTATCGACGCCCCCGGTCTTTCGCTTGTGACCTTGGCGCTTAAGGTGTCTCAGCGCACCGGCGCTCCGCTTGCCGACTTACTGTCCGAGGCGTCGAGCATGGTGGGGGAGCGCATTGAGCTCAAGCGCCGCCTGGATGTTAAGACGTCGCAGGCTCGCATGTCTGCGCATATGGTCGCGGCGATGCCGGCGGGCATGTGCGCGGTGTTGGCGCTGCTTTCGGCAGATTTTCGTCGCGGTCTTGCGACGCCTGCCGGCGCGGGCGCTGTGGTGCTGGGTCTTGCCCTCAATGCCGTTGCCCTGGTGGTTATCCGGCGCATTATGCGGGTGGAGCTATGAGCGCCCCGGTTGCAGTTGCGGCTTGCCTGTGCGCCCTGAGTGTATTTGTCGCGACGGGTTTTGATCGGGCGGATGCACGCAAGATCGCAGGGGCCTGCAAGCGCGAGGCGGTGCTGGTCGCTGCCGCGGGTCGCTCGGTGGTCGATGCTCTGACCGCGCGAGTGAAGGGCGCGGTTGGAGCGGGCGGCCCGGCGCGAGTGTCGCTCGGCGAAGTGTCCGAGATGATCGATGTTGTGCGCTTGGGTCTTTCGGCCGGTCTTTCGTTTGATGCGGCGCTTGAGATTTTCTGCGCCAACCGCCGGTCAGTGCTCGCTCTTCGCCTTGAGCGCGCCTGCATGGCGTGGCAGGTGGGCGTGGGCACGCGTGAGGACGAGTTGTTGGCCGCCGCGCGCGACCTGGACGTGCGAGCGCTCGAGACCTTTGCCATCACGGTGGGGCAGGCGCTCGCCCTGGGTGCCCCACTTGCCGAGACGCTGGCCGCTCAAAGTCGCGAGATCCGTGCGGCTCATCGCGCCGCGGTCGAGCGCGAGATCGAGCGTGCGCCCGTCAAGCTGCTGATTCCCACCGGCACGCTCATCTTGCCGGCGTTGCTTCTGTCCATATTGGGCCCGCTGCTGGGAGCAGGCGGGATGATGTAGGGAGGAATACATGAACACGATGACTGATGCTGCTGGCAAGGTCCAGGGCTGGGCGTTTTGCCGGGCGGCACATGTTCGTCAGTGCGCCAGGGAGCTATTGCAGGAGGAGAGCGCACAGGGTACCACCGAGTATGCCATCTTGGTCGGCGTGCTCGTGGTGATCGCGATTATCGCCATCGTCGCATTTAAGGGCAAGGTCCAAGATCTATGGAACGCTATCAGCGAGGGCATCAACAGCCTGTAGAGGGCGAGCGCCCCATCGGGGTACTGCTGGTGTTTGCTTGCCTGGTCGTGGCGATAGCGGCGGTGCTTTGGGGGCTTAACGCCGCGCGGCAGCAGCGTCCTGGGGCCGCCTTCGATTCGGGCTCAGATTCGGCGGTGGCGTCTCAAAAAGATGAGACGCGAGATGCGGACGATTCGGATGTCGCTGTCACGGCGCAAACCTTTCTGCGGACGCTCGACAAGCGGTCTGGCACTGCGACGGATTCGCCTGAGGGCAACGCGATTGCGGTCCGGCTTGCATGGTCCGAGGACCGACCGATGACCGAAGCGGCGGCGGATATGCTGCGTGCCTATCGCGAGGTACCCACGGCGCAACTTGCTCTGAGCGGCTATCTCGACATCAAGGGAAACGTGTGGGGCGCCATCGTGCGCGACGAACGCGGCTGGGTCGATATGGTGACAATTGCCGCGGATGCTGGCGATGCTTCGTGTCGTCTGCGCGCCGTGCGCCTGAGCCCGCAGGCAACGGACTCAAAGGAGGGATCGTGAAATGCATGATGTCCTGCGTGAGGAATCTGCCCAGGCGACGGTCGAATACGCCATCGTCACGGTGGCGCTGTTATCGATCGTGCTGGCGATCGCGGGACTTTGGCGTGCCGGCACCGATGGGCGCTTGGCGGCGCTGGTTGAGCGGGCGGCATCCCATGGCGTTGCCTCGACGTCGGTTATCGACGCCGCTGCGGCCGCTAAGGACATCGCGTTGTATTGATGCCGCGCGCGAGGACCGGGCGCAGTCTACGGTCGAGGCCGCTTTTTTGCTGCCGACGTTTCTGACACTCATCCTTCTCGCGCTGCAACCGGTGTGCCTGCTCTATACGCGCGCGGTCATGGAGTCTGCCGCCGCCGCGACCGCGCGGCTCATGACCACGACGACGGCGGAGGACGACGATCTTAAGGAGTTCACCCGCCGCCGACTTGCCGCAGTGCCCAACGTTTCGATCTTTCATGCCGGCGGGCCGTTGTCGTGGGATATCGAGCTTGGCCGGGCCGGTGCGGGTGGCGTCTCGTCCGTGTCCGTTTCCGGCGAGGTCAAGCCGTTGCCTGTGATCGGTGCGTTTGCGCAGGCTATGGGTGGTACCGCCGAGGGCGGCTACGTTGAGCTCAAGGTCGATGTCTCGTATCAATCGCGTCCCGAATGGCTGGAGGGAGATTATGATTCGTGGATTGCTGCATGGGATTAGGCGCTGCCTGTTGCGGGTGACGCAAGGGTTTGCGGCCCGCCGTCGACCAGGCGCTCTCCGCAAACGAGGCGGCTTTATGGGTCGAGCCGGTGTCGATCTGTTTATCGAAGACGGCGCCTATACCACGCTTTCTTCTGCCGTGGTCATCCTAGTGGTGCTCACATTGTTGTTTTCGTCGACCGCGGCGATATGGAGCATGTCGCGTGCCGGGGATACTCAGGTGGCGGCTGATAGTGGCGCGCTGGCGGGTGCCAACGTAGTGTCGTCCTATCACACGGCTGCCACGGTGGTTGATGCGAGCATCTTGAGTCTGGGGCTGGCGGGGTTTGCCACGATCGGGACGGGCCTGGTCGCCATCCTCATCCCGGGTGCCGAGCCGGTTGCCGGCAATATGGTCGACACCGGGATTGAGATCATTAAAACGCGCAACAAGTTTGCCAAAAGCGCATCGGAAGGCTTACAGAAAATCGAGACGGCTCTGCCGTATCTGATCGCCGCGCGTGCCACGCAGGCGGTGTCGGCGCAGGATACCGATAGTGTGACCTATACCGGTACGGCGCTTGCCGTGCCCAGGACATCCGAGTCTGACTTCGCTGCGCTCGAGGGGTCCGAGATCTCGACCGATGCCATTAAAGACACATCAGATGATTTAGAGTGTGCGGCCGAGGAGCTGCGGAAGGCTTCTGAGGACACGGCGAAGGCTAAAGAGCGTGCTTGGCTGGCGGATTGTGGTGGGTCTGACAAGGGCTCGGTCGGCAGCTGTTCTTGCATGTGGGAGCGTGCGAAAAGCCTAACGGATCTCTCCGGTGTTCAAAATCCGCATTACTCATCGAGCGTTACGTGGGAGCCCCAAGTTGCCCTTGATCGCGCGAAGGACTACTACCATTGGCGTCTGACAAATGAGAAGCCCCACGGCTCGAGTGTCGAGATGAAGGCAGAGTCTGCGGCGCGTAAGGCGTTTTATACCTATGCGAGCGCGGAGGTCGATCGGGCGCATATAACCGAGAACGGAGACAGGGTTTCCTCCTATATTCCGCTGCTGCCGCGCAACTCTGATGAGGTTCGGGCGACGGAACTCTATACCGATGCGGTGTGGCCGACTAGCGTGAACGATGACAAGGCGTATCTGCATTACGGGACGACCTGCCCTAACTATAAGAAAGGGACGCCGAGCGGATTTGCTTCGGTTGCCGATTACGATGGACAGGATAAATGCAGCAAATGCCATTTTGGCGTTTTGTCGCTTGGTGCTGTTGCGGCGCCTTCAACCTCTATCGAAAACGGCTTCGAATATCACTTCGACGAGTTCAAAAAGGCCTTGGAGGAATACGTCAAATGTCGGAACAAAGAGCTTGAGCTCATGCGTCAGACCGAGGATGAGGCCGACCGTGCGAGCAATGCGTTTGACCAGGCCATTAAAGCGCTTTCGGGCGAGCGTCCGCGTATCGCTCCGCCCGGTCGCAACGGCGTGGTTGCCTTTGCGGTTTCGGGTGCCATCTCGAGCCCCGATGAGCTCAACTCTTCGTTTAACACGGCAGTCAGGCTTGGCGATCGCGGTGCCATCTCTGCCGCGGTGCTGGCGCCCGATGAGGCGACGGCGCAAAACAACGTGCTTTCGCGATTTTTCTCGACATTGAAGGAACGCTCGGGTGGCGTTGCCGGCGTACTCGATGGCGTCATGGATGTCTGGGGACGGCTGCTTGTGGGATACGGAGACATCCAAGGTTCGGCCGACGAACTTATGGACGAGATGATTAAAGGCCTAGGAGGGGGCAGCGGCGCGTTGGGCTCCATCGCATCGTGGCTCGGCGATACCGTTTCGGCGTCCGTGGCGGCGCTGGGTTTGGAACCGTGCGACTTGCGCCTGCGAAAGCCGGTGCTGACTGATTCCGCCAACGTCATTAAGAGCCCGGGGTCTGACATTGCTGGTCTCTCTCAAGCGCAAGACAAACTGCGAAGTATTCCGTTGGGCGTGACCGATCCCAAGGCGCTTTGCGAGGCGTTGGAATATCAAGTCGAACGCACCATCAGCGGTACGGTGTTCACGCTTGCGGAGATTCCTCTGCCCGGCGGCGGCTCCATCCCGCTCACCGTCGATGTCGCCACGCTGGTTGGCGCTCTGGGCGGTGGGTCGTAATGAGTATCCGCATGCGTCTGCGCGAGGAGCGCGCCCAAGCGACGGTGGAGATAGCAGTGGTTACGCCCGTTTTGCTGGTGCTGGCACTCATCGTATACAACGTCATGATCTATGCCAGCGCTGTCGCGCGCTTCGACCGCGTGGTGCCCGACATCGTGTTGGCGCACGCCGTGGCGCCGAGCGGGGAGGGCGACGAAAGCTCTGTCGATGCCTCGGCGACGGTCCGGACTCAAATTCTGAATGCCATGGAAGGCTATGACTTGCAGATCGAAGTGTCGAGCGAGCAAGGCGCGGAGGCATCGGATGGTGGCCTGCTCTCCCTATCCGGTACGTTTAGGACCTACACCTGCACCATGCACTATGAGCCGTGGCCGACTTCTCTCAGCATCGCTGGCGTTCCGCTGGGGGCGCCGACAACGTTGTCGCACGAGCGCGCGGTGACGGTCGATCCATGGCGTCCGGGGGTGGTCATGTGACCGCGGTCTCGTCCTACATCGCCTACGCGCGGGCACTCAATAGGCTGGGCTGGACGCCGGCCGAGTTTGCGGTGGCGGAGTCGTTTGCCGTGCGCCTGCGCGGCATGCTGGGACGGTGTCCGGTTGCCGCCAACGGTCTGCCGCTCGTCATGGCATTTCCACGCTGCTCTTCGGTCCATACGTGTTTTATGGCCTATCCCATCGATATCGCCTTTATCGATGCACGTGCCTATGTCCTCGTATGCTACGAAAACGTACGTCCCTGGCGTATGTGCTCCTGCCCCGGCGCCTGGGCCGTACTAGAGCGTCCTTCAATCATTGTTTCGACCCCTGCTCTCCAACGCGTGCCGGCTTAAGAATTGGCGACAGTGGACTTTCGTCATACGAAATTGGGTAAGATGGAGGAGAAGATGCATGGATGTTGAGATCCATCCCAACGCTAAAAAGCACCTGACGGAAAAGCAGGTGCTTAGCGCTTGGCTTGCGGTTACTGAGTGCATTCGTCGCGAGCCGAAGGACGAGCCGCCGAGATGGCTTGCAATTGGATGGCTCTCAGACGGACGAAGCGTGGAGCTTGTCGCGGTCGAGCTTGTCCGTGGGTGGCTTATCATTCATGCCTTGTCTCCAGTCCAGAAGAAATTTTGGCAGGAGATTGAACAGGCTCGGCAAAGGGGTCGATGATGGGCAAGACGTATACGGCCACTAATGGTCAGGTTGTAACGGATGAAATGATTGACGCGTGGTGCGAGTCGTACGAGCGCGGAGAGTTTCCGGATGGCGAACACACCGTTGGTGGGATCGTGCATGGACGGCCCCCGCTCTCAGGTGAGGGGACGGCAACGCTGTCGGTCAAGATTCCTCTGGGAATGAAGGAGGCCATTCGTCGACGGGCGGCTGCCGAGGGGATGACGCCAAGTGAGTTTGCCCGTGCGGCTCTGAGTGAAAAACTTCTTGCTGCCGGCTGATGCCTCTGACGTGCCGATTTATAGAACCGAGGCTGTGCTCAAAAACTTTTTTAAAATTCTCGGTTGACCGGAACGCGTCCTTGGTTATACTAATCAAGCCTTGAAACAAGGCACACCTCAAATGGCTGGGTAGCTCAGTTGGTAGAGCAGAGGACTGAAAATCCTCGTGTCAGGGGTTCGATTCCCTTCCCCGCCACCTTGAATTGACTAGGACCTCTGAAAAGGGGTCCTTTTCTTTTATGTAGCCCTCGCACGGAATCGAACCCCGTGAGGGCGCGGAGCTGAGTAAACGCGTAAGCGTTTGCCAGCGCAGCTCGCAAGGCGCGTAAGCGCCGCAGCGGTCCGTCCGCGCAGCGCGCGGACGCGATTCCTTTCCCGCCACCTTGAATTGACTAGGACCTCTGCAAAGGGGTCCTTTTCTTTTATGTAGGGTTCTGCGGAAACTGCGTCCCAGAATAAGGGCTCAGAACGGGACACACTTTCCGGTGCCTGCCTCCGGCGCGCGTACACACCTCGTCGCACCATTCCGAGTCCGTCTGCTCCCAGACATTCCTCCCACTTTCGCGTCACTTTGCAGACCGTTCGGTCGCCTGTCCGCACACGCGGGTATACTCAAAACGATACTTATCCTACGCAATACGATGCGGGTTCGACCTGCATGATCCGAAGGGGGCAGTGATGGAGAGGATACTCGGCGTTAATCTCTCTGGCTGGTTTATTCCCGAGCCTTGGGTGACCCCGTCGCTGTACGCGGCGACCGGTGCATCCAACGCGGCTGAGCTACAGGAGGCCATGGGTACCGCCGCCTATAACGAGCGCATGCGCCGCCATTACGAGACGTTTGTGAGCGAGGACGATTTTCGCCGCATGGCGCAGATCGGTCTCAATGCCGTGCGTCTGCCGGTGCCCTGGTATGCCTTTGGCTCACAGGAGTCCGATGCCTCCTACATCTCGGTTGTCGATTACATCGACCGCGCGATTGAGTGGGCTGCCAAGTACAACATTCGCGTGCTGCTTGATCTGGCGACTGTGCCCGGTGGCCAGGGCGATTCCAACGATTCGCCCGCCACGCCGGAGGCTGTTGCCGAGTGGCATTCGTCCACTAACGGCCGCCATGTCGCGCTCGACGTGCTCGAGCGCTTGGCCGAGCGTTACGGCGAGGCCGAGAGCCTGCTGGGCATTGAGCTGCTGGATACGCCGCAGATGAGTGTCCGCAAGAGTCTCTTTGCCATGACGGATGGCATTCCGGCTCACTACTTGCGCAATTTCTATCGCGATGCCTACGAGCTCGTCCGTTCGTATATGCCCGAGGATAAGATCGTCGTCTTTTCGTCTTCGGGGCATCCCAGCGAGTGGAAGCATTTTATGCGCGGCGCCAAGTACAAGAACGTCTACATGGACCTTCACCTGTACCATTACCGCGACGAGTATGCGCTCGATATCACGAGCCCCCGCGGGCTGGCGACGGCGATTTCGCGTAACAAGCGCGAGCTTAAAGAAGCGATTTCGACTGGGTTCCCCGTGCTGGTGGGCGAATGGTCGGGTGCGGCGATCTTTGCCAACTCGTCGGTTACGCCCGAAGGCCGCAATGCCTACGAGCGCGTGTTTATCGCCAACCAGCTGGCTTCGTTTGCGCCGGCTGCCGGTTGGTTCTTCCAAACGTGGAAGACCGAGAAGCGCATTGCAGCATGGGACGCCCGCGCGGCGCTCGGTACGCTCGAGCGCGGCATGATTGAATAGGTTGATATGACGCAAAACAGCGCCCATACGGGCAAACTCTATGTGGTCGGCACGCCCATCGGCAACCTGGGCGACCTGTCCCCGCGCATCGGCGAGGCCTTTGCCACTGCCGATGTCATCTGCTGCGAAGACACGCGTGTGACGTCAAAGCTGCTGATGCACCTGGGCATTTCCAAGCCGCTTGTCCGTTGCGACGAGAATGTGATCGCCAGCCGCGCCGCCGGCCTGGTCGACCGCCTGCTGGCGGGGGAGACCCTCGCCTTTGCCTCGGACGCCGGCATGCCGAGCGTGTCCGATCCCGGCCAGGCGCTGGTCGAGGCGGCGCGTGAGGCCGATGTGCCCGTCGAAGTTATTCCCGGGCCTTCTGCTTGCGTCACGGCGCTCGTTTCGTCCGGCATTCCCTGCGAGCATTTTTTCTTCGAGGGCTTTTTGGGCCGAAAGCACGGCGACCGCGTGCGCCGTTTACAGCGCCTTGCCGTGGTGCCCGGCGCGCTCATCTTCTACGAGTCTCCACATCGCATCGTGGCGACGCTCGAGGCCGTGGCGGAGGTCTTTCCCCAGCGTGAGGTTGCCGTCTGCCGCGAACTCACCAAGCTGCACGAGGAGGTCTTGCGCGGGCCCGCTGCCCAGCTTGCCGAGGAGCTGTGTGCTCGCGGCGAGGTAAAGGGCGAGATTGCGCTGGTCATCGCGCCGCCGAGCGAGGACGAAGAGGCCGGTATCGCGCCGGTTGGCGCCGCGGCAGCGGATCCCGACGAGGCCCTGCGCGAGGATATCCGCGCCGCGCTCGAGGAGGGGGAGCCCGCGTCTGCGGTGGCCAAGCGCCTGTCTCAGAAGTATTCGCGCCGCAAGCGCGATGTCTATGCCATGGTGCTCGATATGCAATAGATGGAGGATATCCAGCCCTTGCGCTAGAATCATCCTCTGTATGCAACGTTTTTCTGGAGGACAAACCCCATGGATCAAAGCAAGCCTTCGTTCTTTATCACGACGCCCATCTACTACGTCAACGCCGATCCGCACCTGGGCACGGCTTATTCCACCATCATCGCCGACGTTCAGGCTCGCTATCGCCGTTCCGCCGGCTATAACGTCAAGTTCCTGACCGGCATGGACGAGCACGGCGAGAAGGTCGCCGAGGCCGCAGCCAAGCACAACATGACGCCGCAGGAGTGGACCGACAGCCAGGCTCCGCACTTCAAGGAGCTTTGGAGCAAGCTCGAGATTTCCAACGACGACTTCATCCGCACCACCGAGCCGCGCCAGCATCATGCCGTGCAGTACCTGTGGGAGCGCATGAAGGAGTCCGGCTACCTGTATAAGGGCAGCTATGACGGCTGGTACTGCGTGCCCGACGAGACCTACTTCACCGATACACAGGTCCAGAAGGGCGACGAGGAGTACGGCAGCGTCGGCCAGCACCTGTGCCCCGACTGCCACCGTCCGCTTGAGCGCGTCCAGGAGGAGTCCTACTTCTTTAAGCTTTCCGCCTTCCAGGACAAGCTTCTCAAGCTCTATGACGAGCATCCCGACTTTGTCGAGCCTGCGTTCCGCATGAACGAGGTTCGCAGCTTTGTCGAGGGTGGCCTTAACGACCTTTCCGTGAGCCGTACGAGCTTTGACTGGGGCATTCAGGTCCCGTTTGACGAGGGTCACGTGACCTACGTGTGGTTCGATGCGCTGCTCAACTATATGACGGCCGTCGGCTACGGTGTCGACACCGACGAGGCGCGTGCCGAGCTGGCCTATCGCTGGCCCGCGCAGTTCCACATCGTGGGTAAGGACATCATCCGCTTCCACTGCGTCATTTGGCCCGCCATGCTCATGGCCATCGGCGAGGCCCTGCCCGAGCACGTCTTTGCCCACGGCTTCCTGACCGTGCGCAATGCCGAGACCGGCAAGGCCGAGAAGATGTCCAAGAGCCGCGGCAACGCCATCGCTCCGCAGGACGTTATCGACATGCTGGGCGTCGAGGGCTATCGCTACTACTTTATGACCGACGTGGTGCCCGGCACCGACGGCGCCATTAGCTTTGAGCGTATGGAGCAGGTCTACAACGCCGACCTGGCCAACAGCTGGGGCAACCTCATCTCTCGTTCGCTCAACATGAGCGGCAAGTACTTTGACGGCTGCGCCCCTGCCAAGCCGGCCTCTGCCGACGCGTTCGACAACCCGCTGGCCAAGATTGCCGACGGCCTGGTCGAGCGCTATATGGCCAAGATGGACGTACTCGATTACGGCGGAGCCAAGGACGAGGTCATGGAGCTCATCCACGCCGCCAACCACTACATCGAGGACTCCGAGCCTTGGGCACTTGCCAAGGACGAGGCCAAGGCTGACGAGCTGGCGTTTGTGATCTACAACCTGCTCGAGGCCATCCGCATTGCCGCTCACCTGCTGATGCCGCTCATGCCCCAGACTTCTGCCGAGGCTCTGCGCCGCCTGTCCTGCGAGGACGAGGCCGCGAGCGACGACCTCAAGGGCATTTGCGCTTGGGGCCTGCTTGCTGGTGGTCAGCCCGTCGAGAAGGGCGATCCGCTGTTCCCGCGTCTGGCGTAGAGACCGCGCGAGCGCCATATCGGCAATTTGCTGTTTAGCTGTAAGGGCATGGCCGCCACGGTCCATGCCCTTTTGTTTCAAGACGCCGCCATCATGCTAAGGAGGCAACCATGACAACTTCGCCTTTGGCAAACCCCACGGCCACCAGGGAGCTGCTAGAGGAGTTTGGCCTTGCGACTAAGCATCGCCTGGGCCAAAACTTCCTGATCGACAACCATGTGATCGAACGTATCTGTGAGCTCGCTGAGCTTGCGGGCGATGAGCGCGTGCTCGAGGTCGGCCCGGGTTGCGGCACACTGACGTTGGCCCTGCTGCAGGAGGCGGCGTGCGTTACGTCGATTGAGGCAGATCCCGAGCTTGAGCCGGTGCTTGACGCCCACGCCGCCGACTATGCCAACTTCCGCTTTATCATGGGCGATGCGCTCAAGGTGACGCCGGAGCAGATTGAGCAGGCCGCCGGTAGTGAACCCACGGTGTTTGTCGCGAATCTGCCCTATAACGTGGCGGCGACGATCATCCTTCAGTTCTTCCAGACGATGCCCGCGCTTAAGCGCGCTGTCGTCATGGTGCAAAAGGAGGTTGCAGATCGTATTGGCGCAACGCCGGGCAACAAGACCTATGGCGGCTACACGGCAAAGCTCGGTCTGTATGCGCAGGTGACGGGGCGCTTTGAGGTGCCGCCGCGCTGCTTTATGCCGGCACCGCATGTGGATTCTGCCGTGGTGCGCATCGACCGTGTTGACGGCGTGGTGCCCGAGGGGCTCGATCGCGAGTTTGTGGCCCGCGTGATTGACGCTGCATTTGCTCAGCGTCGCAAGACCATCCGCAATTCCATGAGCGCCAACGGTTTTGCTAAGGACGTGCTCGACGCCGCCTTTGAGGCCTGCGGTATCGCACCTACCACGCGCGCCGAGACGCTCGATGTTGCCGACTTTGTCCGCCTGGCTCAGGAGCTCATCCATGACGCCTAATGTCGAACGCGTGACGTTTACCAAGAAAAAGAAGACGGTTGCTTGTCCCGTGCCCTTGGCGCCGCTTGCCGATACGCACGCGCACCTGCTTTCGTTTTGGGGCAAAGAAGTGCCCGAGACGCTCGTGCGCGCCAAAGCTGCGGGCGTCGACCTGTTGGTGACGATGTTCGACCCCATCGCTGACAAACGCAGCGTGACGGACTATAGCGACTGGCTGGTTCGCGAGATTCTGCCGATGCGGGATATTCCGCAGGTCAAGTATCTCGCTGGCGTTCACCCCTATGGCGCGCCCGACTACACCGATAACATCCATGCCCAGATTGTGACTGCGCTCGATGATCCCCTATGCGTTGGCATTGGCGAGATCGGTCTGGACTACCACATGGATTACGACGACGATATCGCGCCGGCGCCCCACGACGTGCAGATCGACTGTATGGCGCGCCAGCTTGAGCTTGCCGTACGCCGCAATGTTCCGGTGGAGTTGCATCTGCGTCATGAGGACGCGGACGAGGAGCGCACCTCGCATGTGGATGCGTACAACGTGCTGCGCGAGGTGGGTGTGCCCCAGGCCGGTTGCGTACTGCACTGCTTTGGCGAGGACCGAGCCACAATGGAGCGCTTTGTGGATTTGGGTTGTTACATCGCCTATGGCGGCGCGGCTACCTTTAAACGCAACGACGAGGTGCGCGAGGCATTCGCGGCAACACCGCTCGACCGTATTTTGTTCGAGACGGATTGCCCGTACATGGCCCCAGAGCCTATTCGCGGTCTCGAGTGCGAGCCCGCGATGATTTCCATTACGGCAAACGCGCTGGTCAACGACCGTGTCGACCGCACCGGCGATAATGCCGAAGCAATCGCGCGAGCCGCTTGGGAAAATGCCTGCAAACTTTTTCTATAAACGGCTGCCAAGGGGCTGACAAAACTGGTCTATTACCTGCCTTATGCCTGCCCTTGAGCTTACGACGGGGCGTTTCTATTAATAAGTGCCTACGGTTCGCGTCATGTTCCCGCATCTTCGCGCAAGCATATGACAAGCGATTGCCGTTGATCGAAAAACGGCTTGCCCACAACCCTAATATCTACCACGTCATCGCCGGACGGGACAAATAGAACCCCCGGTCCCTCCGGTGCATTCTTGTGTTGTAAGGAGAAGATTGTGGCAGATATCAAGAACAAGCAAATTTCTCGCCGGTCCTTCTTGGGCCTTTTTGGCGCGAGTGCCGCGGCGCTCGGCCTCGGTCTCGTCGGTTGCGGCAGCGTCGACGGTAAGGGTGGTGCGGCGACCGCTGGCTCGGATGCCGCTTCTATCGATAAACTTACCATGGTCTGGCTGCCCAACGAGTCCAGCTCCGAGTTCGACGCGGGCCGCGAGGAGTTTGGCAAGGTTCTTGAGAAGTACGCCGGTGTCAAGGTCGAGCTCATGACCACCACCGACTATAACGTCGCTATCGAGGCTATCGCTTCCGGCAAGGCTCAGCTTGCCAACATGGGCGCCGAGGGCTTCATCCAGGCCCAGAAGAAGAACAGCAAGGTTCTTCCGCTTGTGACCACCTCCGACACCGATGGCAAGCTCGACGGCGCCAAGTACTACAGCCGCATCTGCGTGCCCGAGGCCGAGATGAGCGCTTACGCGGATAGCGCCGAGGAGAGCGGCTATTCCATCAAGAACATCAAGGGCAAGCGCATGAGCTTTGTCTCCGCTACTTCCACCTCCGGCTTCAAGGTTCCGTGCAACGCCATTATGAAGGCGTTCCCGGACGACGTGAAGTCCTCCGACGAGCTCAGTACCCCGGGTTTCTTCTCCCAGGTACTCTTTGGTAACTCTCACCCCGGTTCTGCTGTCAACCTGCTGCAGGGTGATGCCGATGTTGCCGCCTTCGACGATGTCGACGTCGACACCTATCTTGATGTCCCCGAGGGCGAGCGCGACGCCGTGAACGCCGCCGGTTCCGTCTACTCCGTCAAGGCCGACGCTCCCCAGCCCTTCGATCGCGTTCAGGGCAAGAAGTTCGGCATCATCCAGTCCACCCCGGTTCTCAACGGGCCTATCGCCGTCAACACCGATAAGGTCCCGCAGGAGATCATCGACAAGCTCGTCAAGGGCTTGACCTCCAAGGAGACCTCTGAAGACGAACTGCTCTTTGCCCCCGAGGATAAAGAGGGCACCGGTGCCGTTTGGAGCCTGGGTGATACCGCCGGCTTCATCGCGGTCGAGGACTCCTGGTACGACCCCATTCGTGCGCTTGACTAATGCATGTCCCTGCGCGCACACGTGCAGATGGGCGGCATCGCGTAGACGATTCGCCGCTGCCAAAACGGGCCGGGCGCGAATATCCGCGTCCGGCCTCGACGTTGATGGGAGGGCATGGAAATGCCACAGAACGCACAGCCTCTCTTGCAGGTGAGCGATTTGACCAAAAGCTACGAGGGCAAACGAGGTGCACGGGAGCAGCATCACGCGCTTTCCGGCGTAGATTTTGCTTGCGGCGAGGGAGAACTGGTTGCGGTGATCGGTCCTTCAGGCGCCGGCAAGTCGACGTTTTTGCGCTGCATCAATCGCCTCATCGAGCCCACGGAGGGGTCGGTTGTCTTTAATGGTCGGGACATTACGCATCTGCGCCGCAACAAGCTGCGTGGCGTGCGCGCGCAGATCGCCATGATCTTTCAGAACTACAACCTGGTGTATCGCCTTACCGCCATTCAAAACGTGCTGCATGGGCGTCTGGGCTACAAGGGTGCTGTGGCGGGGTCGCTGGGCCTCTACAGCGAAGCCGAGAAGCTCCGTGCGTTCGAGCTGCTTGACGAAGTGGGCCTGGGCGAGTTTGCCTATCGTCGCGCCGATCAGCTCTCGGGCGGACAAAAGCAGCGCGTGGGTATCGCCCGCGCACTTATTCAAGATCCCCGCATCATTCTATGCGATGAACCTATCGCGAGCCTTGATCCCAAGAGCAGCCGTGCTGTCATGGAGCATCTGCGCCGCGTGACGCGTCAGCATGGCATCACCTGCATCGTCAATCTGCATCAGGTGGATATGGCACTTGAGTTTTCCGATCGTATCGTGGGCTTGCGTGCGGGCGCGAAAGTGTTCGAGGGTGCGCCTGCCGAGCTGACCCCCCAGATGATCGCGGTGATTTACGGCGATGGAGAAGAGGGCTTCATTTCCGTTCCGGTGTCAGGGCCCCAAGCTGGCGCGACACCCGCATCTGTTGGCATGGCTTCCGCTGTTCCTTCTGGAGCCTTGCGATGAGCGCGGGGGAGTGCGGCGCCATGTCCACAGGCTCTTTTGGCAATGCGAAAGCGGGGAAGGTTCCCGATTTGAGCTGGTTTAGAAGGCGTCAGCTTCGCGCACTCGCAGTAGTTGCGGCCGTTGTCTTGGTTGCCGAGGGGGCATCGCTTGTCGGCGATTTCAGCTTTGGATATGCCTTGGGTTCGGTACCCGCTGCCCTTGCATGGATGCTGCAGAACTTTTGCCCTACGCCATCGTCGTTAGGACAGCTGGGCATAATTGCCACGCAGGTGGTTTCGACGGTGTTCGATTCCATCGCCGCTACGATGCTCGCGGCCTTGCTGGGTATCGTTCTTGCGGTGCTGGGATGCTCGAGCGTCGGTGTCGAAAACGGCATCGTGCGCGGTGTCATCCGCATCTTCGCCAATATCTTTCGCAATGTTCCCATGATTGCATGGGCGCTGCTGTTGCTCCTTTCGTTCAAGCAAAACGAGTTCACGGGCTTCCTCGCGCTCTTTTTGGCGACGTTTGGCCAGATTACGCGCTTTTTTCTGGACACGCTCGACGAAATCCCTTGCGGCCCCATCGAGGCGTTGCGCAGCTGCGGAGCAAGCTTTTGGCAGATTGTCTTTCAGGCGGGTCTGCCGCTTGCCGTTGCAGAGCTTATGAGCTGGACACTCTATATGGTCGAGACCAATATTCGCGAGGCCACGTTGGTGGGCTTGCTTACCGGTACGGGTATCGGCTTTGCCTTCAACCTGTACTACGCGTCTTTTCGGTATGACTGCGCTGGCCTTGTGATTCTTGTGACCATTGTTTTGGTGCTCGTGGTCGAGGCGATTTCCAACGCAGCTAGAAGGTCGATGATCTAATGGATACTTTTGAGCTGACTCCCGCCACGGCCGGTGCGATCGAGCGTTCGCACGCTGGGCATATTCGTCTCGTGTCTCGCCGGGGGCGCAACTATTCTGTCGTGCTTACGCTGGGCATTCTGTGCCTCTTGACGGTCGTTACGTTTGTGCGCATGGATTTTGGCACGGTTGACCTTGGCCGCGCACTCGCTCAAACCTGGTCTGATTTCTGCGCCATGATGTTCCAACCAGCGCTTGACCCGCCGTTGGGAGCTGCGCATTTTAGCTGGGCAAAGGTTGCCGAGAGCACGTTGGTCACCATTGCGGTTACCGTGCTGTGCACCATCATCTCGGCCATCATCTCGTTTTTCTTGGCGTTGGCGGCATCCGAGAACCTCTCGAATCCGCTCGTTTCCAATGCGGTCAAAGGATTCGTTGCTATCATCCGAGCGATTCCAACGATTCTGTGGGTACTCGTCTTCACGGTGGCCATCGGCCTTGGATCCGAGGCGGCGGTGCTGGGAATTTCCTTCCATTCCATCGCGTATCTTACCAAGAGCTACTCGGAGTCGATTGAAGAAATCGATGCAGATGTAATCGAGGCACTCTCTGCGAGCGGTGCCAGCTTCTGGCAGATTGTGTTCCAGGCCATCTGTCCGGCAACCATTACCAAACTGCTCTCATGGACATTTATTCGCTTTGAGATCAATTTTGCCAACGCGGTTGCCGTGGGCGCCTTCGCGGGCGCGGGCGGTATCGGCTTTCAGCTGTATCAGGCAGGCAACTACTACTACAACCTGCACGAGGTGGGCGTGATTGTCTATGTATGCCTGGCTGTGTCGTTTGCACTCGAGTTCATCTCGGTTCGCCTTCGTCGCCGTTACATCATCGACTCGGATAACTAAGGAAAGATTTGCATGCTAACAAGAAGAGAGAGGACCGAGGTCCTGGTTGAGAGCGGCCCTGCGCTTGCGCTCGAACTGGCGGGCCTGGTCGAGGCCGCCGCCGCTGCCGAAGATATTGTGCCGGCGCACCAGGGCCTTGTGATGTGTCAGGTGCGCGAGACGGCTCGCAACAGCCGCTTTTATCTGAGCGAGGTGCTTGTTACCGAGAGCCGCGTGCGCATTGGCGAGGCCGATGGCCTGGGCGTGCTTATGGGAACCGATGCCGCGCATGCTCGTGCGCTCGCGGTAATCGATGCCGCTTATGCAATGGATCCGGCGCCGGCTTGTTTGGCGGAACTCGAGCGCCGCGTCGAGGAGGCGCGTGCTGCCATGTTTGAGCGCGTGGCTGCACAGGATGCTCTCACCTATGTGTCGCGTGTCGAGTTCGATGAAATGTCTGGCCAGGACATGAGTGTTCAGGCGGTGGTCAAATGAACGAGCAGGATGAGGTTTTCGATCGCGATCCGTCCCTTGACGAGCGCGCCTTCGAGCTGCAGGGAACGTTTCGTACGGTTCTGGACTGCATGGCGCGCCCCGGCGAGGTTTGCCGCCTATCCGTCACGGATGCCTATGAGGTCGAGGCGAAGCGCTGTGGCCTATTCCCCGCGACGTTGATGTTGGCGGACATGCTGCTCGATAGCGGTACGACTTTTTGCATGGCGACCACGGGCTTTGAGCGTGCTGCCCGGCAGATCGCGAGTCGAACGCACGTGACTCCTGCGGCGCCGAGCGAAGCTGCGTGCGTGATCGTTCCGGAGGCTTTTCGAGATGAGGGCGCGGCGAGTGCAATCGCTGCGCTTACGGCGGGGACGCTTGAACAGCCGCATCGCGGCGCGACGGTTATCGTCGAGTGCTCGGTGCTTTTGGGACTGGATGCGCAGGGTTTGCGCGTCGGCTCCGCTTCGCACGCGTGTACCCAGAGCTCCTGGGAGCTCGGTGGCCCCGGCGTTGACGGCACTTCGCACTTCTCGTGCGATCGCGGCGATGTCTTGCGCTCGCGTATTGCGCGTCTGGACGAGTTTCCCTGCGGCATCGACCTGATGTTTGTAGACGGGTTTGGCCATATCGCCGCCGTTCCCCGTTCCAGCGCTTGCAGGGAGGTTGAATCATGGGATATGTAGCCGTTTCCGGCGGCGAGCAGGCAATCGCCGCATCCCTTGAGCTGCTTGAGCGCGAGCGCGTTGCGGGTGGCCGCGCGCTCGATCCCGCACTCATCATCGAGGCCATGCCGCATGCGGTCGAGCAGGTGCAGTCTGAGGGCTCCGTTTGGGCTCCCGAGGTTGCTGCAATCGCCCTCAAGCAGGCGTCGGGTTCTATCGAGGAGGCCGTCTTTTTGGTGCGTGCCTACCGTTCCACCCTCGAGCGCCTCTATACATCGCGTGTGATCGATACGGGCGAGATGCACGTTTCGCGCCGCATCTCCGCGGCCTTCAAAGATATCGAGGGCGGACAGATTTTGGGCGCGACCCGCGATTACAGCCATCGCCTTATCAATTTTGATCTAAGCGAAGAGACCGATGCCGATGTCCGTGCCGCGCGCGCTGTCATCGATGAGCGTCTGGATGAAGCGGCCGAGGCCTTTTATGGCGTGGCCGAGACCACGCCTCTCGATTGTGTGCCCAAGGTGTGCGATTACCTGCGCCAGATCGGTATGATCCGCCCGGTTGCTATCGACGACACCGAGCCCGTCGATATCACCAAGACCCCGCTTTTCACGCCGGCGCCGCGCAGCGTTATCCTGCAGGCCCTCTCGCGTGGCCTCACGCAGGCGGTTGTCGCCATCGGGTACGCGGCCATTCGCGGCTTTGGCATTTCCCATCCCACGGTGGGCGAGCTTCGCCGCGGCAGCGTGCCGGTGACGATTGATGCCCCCGGAACCGATCCCTCTCAGGCTTCTGCCGACGACGCGTACTATCTGGGAGCACTCCCGGTCTGTGAGGTCGAAAGCCTGATCGCCAACGACGAGGTGACCGAGACGGGCGAGCATGTGAACGCGCTCGATGTGGGCTACGGCCTCGTTACCGGCAGCGACGAGAGCAAGGCCATCGCCATGAGCGTCCTCGACCATTCGCTGTGCGTCGACGACGTTCGCTACCCCACACAGGATCAGGAGTTCGTGCTCTATCACATCGACGGTGTGGAAGCCACGGGCTTTATCAGCCATCTCAAGCTGCCGCACTACGTGACGTTCCAAAGCAAGCTCGATGCAGCCCTGCGCTCTATGAATCACGCCGAGGGACAGAAGGAGGACGGTTCTCGTGCAGCGCAACTATAACTTTGCCTTTTTGGACGAGGGCTCCAAGCGCGAGATTCGCCGCGCCATCTTGAAGGCCGTCGCCATTCCCGGATACCAGGTGCCGTTCGCCAGCCGCGAGATGCCCATCGGCCGCGGCTGGGGTACGGGTGGCCTGCAGGTCACGTTGTCGTGCATCGGTCCCGATGACGTGCTCAAGGTAATCGACCAGGGCTCGGACGCGAGCGTCAATGCCGTGTCTATTCGCAGCCTCGTGCACGAGACTACCGGCGTCGAGACCACCACGTCCACGGCGGACGCGACGCTCATCCAGAGCCGTCACCGTATCCCTGAGCGTCCGCTGCAGCGCGAACAACTCATGGTGCTGCAGGTTCCCATGCCAGAGCCCCTGCGCACCTACGAGGCGCGCGAAAGCGTGACGCGCCGTCTGCATGCCGAAGCTGAGTACACCGGGGCATATCTGGAGCTTTTTGAGCAGATCGTGCGCTATGGCTCCACGACTACCGGTGCCGACCATCCCGTGATGGTGCAGGATCGCTACGTTATGGCGCCGAGCCCTATTCCGCGTTTCGACAATCCCAAGCTCAACGATGCCGAGAATCTCTTTTTGTTTGGCGCCGGTCGCGAGAAGAAGATCTATGCCGTGCCGCCCCATACCAAGGTGGAGTCGCTCGCCTTCGAAGACCATCCCTTTGTGCGCGAGGATTTTGAAGGTAAGCGCTGCTGCATCTGTGGGGCGACGGGCGTCTATATGACTCAAACCATCGATCCCGTTACGGGCAAGAAGGCATGGCAGTGCTCCGATACCGATTATTGCGCAGAGCGTCTCGAGGAGGGCGGAAGCGATGAGTAAAGGCACGACGATGCTTCCCGCTACGGTTCATCATGAATTTAAGGATAAGGCTCCGGTTTTGTCCGTTCGCCATCTGGCCAAGCGTTTTGGCGTCGGCTGTGACTACTGCCGCGACCCGCATGCCAAGCTCGAGCGCAACATCTGTCCTGTATGCGGCACGGTGCACGCGGTGCGCGACATCTCGCTCGAGGTGCATCGCGGTGAGATTCTGGGCATTGTGGGCGAGTCTGGTTCGGGCAAGTCGACGCTCATGCAGTGCCTCTATTTCGACCAGGAGCCCACGGCGGGCGATATGCGTGTCGCTGCATATGATGGGGGCAAAGGCAACTGCTTTGACCTCTCTCGCCAGCAAAAGCGCCTTATTCGCGATGAGATTTTTGGCATGGTTTACCAAAACCCTTACCTGGGCCTGCGCATGAACTTCTCGAGTCTTTCCAATATCGCCGAGAAGCAGATCGCTGCCGGTATCCGTGACGTTTCCTCCATGGTCGATCGCGGCCGCGAGCTGCTTGATCGCGTGAACATGCCCTTGCGTCGTGAACAAGATCCACCGCGCGCGTTTTCGGGCGGTATGCAGCAGCGCGTGCAGATTGCCAAGGCGCTTTCCAACCGTCCTCCGCTGCTGTTCTTGGACGAGGTCACCACCGGTTTGGACCTTTCGGTTCAGGCGCGCGTGCTTGATCTTATCCTCTCGCTGCGTCGTGACCTGGGAGTCTCGATGGTTGTGGTGAGCCATGACCTGGGCGTGATTCGCCTGCTTGCCGATCGCACTATCGTGATGCTCGACGGGCGGGTCATCGAACATGGCTTGACCGATCAGATCATGCAAGATCCGCAGCACGCCTACACCCAAGAACTCGTCTATTCGCTTCTTTAGGAGGCTCGCCGATGTACGTCATCCGCAACGGAATCATTGTTCAGCCCGACCGCCTGCTCTTTGGCTATGAGCTTGTGGTCGAAGACGACAGGATCGCCGCAATTCAGCGCCAAGGCAAATTCGATGCGACCGCCGCGGGAGCCGGCGTTATCGATGCTCATGGTGGCTATGTCACGCCTGGTCTTGTGGATATCCATTCCGACTATATCGAGACCGTTATCTCGCCGCGCCCGACGGTGCTCATGGACTTCTCGACGGCATTGTTCGAGGCCGAGCGTGAGCTCATCGCCCATGGCATCACCACAATGTATCACTCGCTTTCGGCATATGCGCAGGACATCATGGACGCCAAGCCGGTCCGGCGCTGGGCCTTGATTATCAACTTCATCCGAACACTTCCCACATTCATCCGCACATGTGCGG